>CAYNVP010000059.1:4061-13518 GCA_964400665.1 uncultured Pirellulales bacterium
CCGGTAAGCTCCGACTGAATAGTATCGAGGTTTCGCCTGTATTTGTTCAGGTCTGCCTGAATTCTCTGCAGTTCGGTTTTGGATGACGCAATTCGGTTCTGAATTCGGGCCAGCTCCGCTTTCAAGCCGGCCAGTTCGTCCTGGATGGCTTTGGCGTTTTGATTTGAGGTCGTCAGGTTATCGTATCTGTTTTGAATGCTTGTGTATTCGGCGTTGAGGTCATCCAGCCTGGTCCTGGCGTCCATATAGAGCCAGAAGACGCTTATCACAACGATGATGCTTACGGTGATGAGGCCGGCTGTGATTAATTTGGAGGTGGTCGTTGAACGGGGCCCAACGTTTATAGCAGCGAATTGCTCGGCACCGTCGTTTTCGAACTCGCTCAACTGGTCTGCCGGGACGTCAACTACGAATTTTTGGCCTTTGAATTTTCTTATCTGAACGACGCCGAGCTGACCCTGCTTTTCAACAATGTCACTTGAGATTCCCTGGCGGGCAGCGTATTCGTCTAAAGGGACTAGCGCTCTCTTGAAATGAGTGCTTTGCCCGACCTTTTGTGTGGTCGTGTCCCCCGCAAGCACTTCTCTGTCGGGCATCTCGTGTGAATTTTCCCGTTTTTTCATATTCTTAGCTTATGGCCCCCGCTGTTCGCCATGGTAAGCAGGAACACTCTAACAGTGCCGGACGAATAATGCCAGAAAAAAATGCAGGACATTGTCTTTAGTAAGGGGCTCTTTGCGCATTTCTACCCTGCTCGGCATATCTATCAGGCATTTCGCCTTTTTCAGGCCTTAAAGTTTAACTTTTGTCGGAGTCTTCGTTGTGCAAATCGTCGAGCGTTTCCATAACTACGGGTATGTAAACGTAGGCCGGCCCGCCCCCCATCATCACGGCTACCGAGGCCGCTTCTAAAATCTGCTGTCTGGTCGCCCCGGAATCCAGACAGTTTTCCACGTGGCCGCGAATGCATGGTTCACAGCGCATAGCAACGCTTATGCCTATGGCGATTAGTTCTTTTTCCCTGGTGGTCAGGGCGCCGTTTTTCATAACCTTGCCGAATAATCCCGCGAAGCCCTGTGTTGTGTCGGGAATTTCTGCCTTCATTTTTCCAATGTCTGTTTTGAACTTTGCGAGGTATTCTTCGGTCTTGTTCATAGCTGACTCCAGTATGAATTTTTACTTCATATTTTCTTAAATGCCTCGGGCAGCGCCTCGATGATATCGGTGGCGATTAAGCTTATTTGCCCGGTATTCTTTGCCGCTATGTCACCGGCCAGTCCGTGCACGTAAACGCCGAGCACGGCTGCATCGAAATTGCTCAATCCCTGTCCCATTAAGGCGGTAATCACGCCCGTCAAAACGTCGCCCGCGCCGGCTGTCGCCATACCCGGATTTCCCGTTTTGTTTATATAGACCTTTTGACCGTCGGTTACAACTGTGCCAGCTCCTTTCAGGACGACGGTCGTTTTTGTTTTGTCTGCCAGAGCCACTGCCTGCTCTTGTCTTTTGGTGGGCAGGGGCTTTCGCAAAAGGCCGGCCCACAGCCGTTTAAGTTCGCCGGGATGAGGGGTCAAAATGATACTTGCCTTTGTTTGGTTCGGCCAGTCGTTTATCTTGCTGAGGTTGTTTAGTCCGTCGGCGTCGATAATCAGCTGAAGTCCTTTCTGAGCCAGCATTTTTTGAAGCGCCGAGCGCACACCCTGTGTGACTCCGACGCCCGGCCCGAAGGCGAAGCAGTCATTGTCGGGTATGAGATTCAGGATTGTGTTGGTTGCGCTGGCGGCTATCCGGCCTGTAGTATCCTCCGGTAATGGGATGGTGGTGAAAGATGGTTCAATCGACGCGACAATGGGCAGAACACTTTTGGGTGTGGCGACGCGGACGAGGCCTGCTCCTGCACGAAGAGCGGCCCTGCCCGCCAGTGCCGCAGCTCCGCTCATACCGATGGAGCCGGCGATGATGCAAACCTTGCCGAAGTCACCCTTGTGGGCGTCTCGCGCCCTCGGACTAAGTTTGGGTATTTCTTTTATTGTTCGCATACCTGCCTCAGTCGGTTTTTGTATCAATTCTTCTGTTAATGAGTGTGGCGGTTACAGCCGCCGAGAAGCCATTGTCGATATTTACCACGGTAACGCCCGAAGAGCAACTATTGAGCATTGTCAATAGTGCTGAGAGTCCCTCGAAGCTGGCGCCATAACCGACGCTGGTGGGCACGGCTATTACTGGGCAGCTTACAAGCCCGCCTACTACGCTGGCCAGTGCTCCTTCCATTCCCGCAACCACGATAATAACGTTTGCTTTCTGCAGTTTGGGAATGTGGCTAAGCAATCGATGCAGACCCGCAACGCCTACATCGCAAATCAGTTCGGTCCGCTGGCCCATAATCTCTGCGGTTACCTTTGCCTCATAAGCGACGGGCAAATCGGCGGTGCCCGCAGTTACTATCGGCAAAATCGATTTCGACGACGGCACCTCTTTTTGTTCGAGGACAATTGCCCGGGCTGATTTTTCATATCGGGCGCCGGGAAACCTGCCCGTTTTTATAATCGATTCAAAAACGTCTTCTTCTGCTCTCGTTGCTAACACGTTGTTGCCCTTTGCCGCCAGCGCCGAAAAGATTTGGGCTATCTGCTCGGCTGTCTTGCCGGGACAGTAAATTACTTCAGGAAATCCCTGGCGAATATGACGATGGTGGTCCACGCGGGCAAAGCCGAGGTCCTCGTATGGCAGATGACGAAGCTTTTCGACGGCCTCATTGACGGTTACGTCACCCTTCTGGACCTGCTGCAATAACTGTTTTAACTGTTCCGGCTGGATATCATGACTCCTTAACCACTGGCCTTTGGTTCGAGAGTCAGGTCTGCAAATAGACCTGCTTTGTACTTATGATACGCCAAGGAAGCTACCATAACGGCGTTGTCGGTGCAATAAGGTTTCGGCGCCACCAATAGCTTTTTCGCGGGGACATACGCTTCGCACATCCTGGCAAGTTCGGCTCGCAGGGCGCTATTCGCCGCCACGCCGCCCCCTAACAGGACTGTTTTGGCGTTTACTTTTTCGACCGCCCGCCGGGTCTTCTCCACCAGCACCTCGACTACCGCCTGCTGAAACGATGCCGCTATGTCGGCGATTTGCTGCTGGCTCATCAAACCGACGCCGTTTTGTCCCTTCATATCCTGTCCTCTGCAGTGGTAAAGCACGGCGGTCTTGATGCCGCTGAACGAAAAGTCCAGCGAATCCGGCCCCAGCAGAGAACGCGGAAAGTCGATTGCACGGGGATTGCCCGTTTGTGCGGCCTTTTCGATTGAGGGGCCTCCGGGATAAGGCAGTTTCAGAATTGTGGCAACCTTGTCAAATGCCTCGCCCGCGGCATCGTCGATACAGCGACCCAACAACTTCAGCTCCAGCGGTGATTCGCACTCATACAGGCAGGTGTGCCCGCCGGAGACAATCAGTGCTACAGCGGGCAATTGCAGGTCTTGCTCTGCCAGCATAGCCGACTGCAGATGGGCGTGAAGGTGATTGACCGCTATAAGAGGTTTATCCCAGACGACACTGAGGGTTTTCGCGGCGGTGACACCAACAATCAGCGCGATAGTCAATCCCGGCTGGTTGGCGACGGCGATAGCGGAAACGTCGTCTTCGGTGACTTTGGCTGCGTCGAGTGCTTCGGTTATCACGGGATATATATTCTCGATGTGTGCGCGTGAGGCGATTTCAGGCACAACTCCGCCGTATTTTTCGTGCAGCTTGGCCTGTGACGCCACCACCGACGATTTGACGACCGAGCCATCCGCCACGACCGCCGCCGCTGTTTCGTCACAGCTTGTCTCAATACCCAGGATATTCACCTGTTTATTTTGCACAATAATCAATCCTCTATGCCTGCCTGCTGCCTGATTTTTTCGATGTCGAGCTTGCGAATGTAATTAATGAGGTTTTGCCATATACTGTAGAAACCGTAATTGCCTTTCGTCATCTCTTCGATGGCCTCGTCTTTGCCCCAGTCCTGCACGGCTACGCGGTAAATAGCGCACATTAGTCCGGTCCGGTCGGCCCCGCGCTGGCAGTGGACAAAGACCGGCGTCAGGTTCGCGTCAGCGGCAATCTTCAAAAACCTCATAACATCTTTGTCTTCCGGGTGCCAGGCCGTCATAGGGATATGTTCGTAATTAAGATTCGTGCCTTTGAGTTTATCGCGGTCAGAATGAGACGAACGCAAATTAACGACCGTTTTAATGCCTGATTTCTCTAACTGTCTGAACCCCTCCTCACTCGGCTGCGCCCCGCGATATAAATTGTCAGAAACCTTATAGAAATTTGGCACCCCGGTTAGATTTATCTTTGTTGCCCACTGCCTGGTCAGCGTCCCGACTGCAAGGGCTGTGTTTAGATTTTCGCCGTTCGTGCAGGACTGTAAGCAACAAACTATACCGGTCAGGGCTAACGCCCACACTAACCGTAAAAAAAAGCGCCTGTTCATTTGCGCCTCCTTATTAAGACATCAGGGTAAATTTATGGTTTTTTTAAGGATTTGGCCAGTAGTATCATTTGCTTGCAGATACTTTTGCATACGTGCAAAAGCGAGAAACGGATGGGAATCGGCTCAGCCAGGACAAAATCTGTGCACACGACTTGCGGAAACCGGTCACCAACAATTTCGATTCTTTCAAAATTTGAACAGCCGAAACCCATTTTTTTAGCGGTATTAATGATGGGCAATCGCTCAGGTTCGAGGTTTATCAGCTTACTGCATACGATTTCGCAGGCCATCGGGTCGGTTCCGCCGATGAGCCAGCCCAGCGGCCTCGGTCTGCCTCTGATAGGCCCGGGGCCGTCCATAACGGTTATAGCGTCGATAATGGTCAGGGCAGGCGCCAGATGTTTATATATTTCGATAAGCAGCATGCAGAATTTCTTTTCGCTGCCGCCTTTTGCGAAATGCCAGTATGCCTTCCACTTGCCGCTGACACAGCCGAACATATTTTTGACCGCGAAAGTCGCCACTAATTGCTGATGAGATTTTAATTTCGGCAAATTGATGATTGCATCCGCCTGAAGGGCTAACGAGCTTATACCGACATCGGCACCGGCCAATTGACACTTAATGGGTTTGTTCAGCTGCCTGATGGGGACATCCAGTTTTTTTAGCGGCTCTTCAAGCCCGAGTACTTTGGCGCAGGCGTGGACGTTTCCCCAGGCGGGTGAATCGCCCACAAAGGGTTTTGCGCCGAAATCCTTCAGCAGTTTGGCTGTCTCGATGATTATAGCCGGGTCGGTTTGCGTGGCGCAGTGACGCGGTCTGGGCGAGATGAAATTTGGTTTTAGCAGGACCTTGTCCCCTCGTTTGACAAATCGCTCGAGGCCGCCGAGCAGCGAAAATTGAAGGGCAATCGCTTTCGCTATTGCGGGTTTCTCATATTCGATGCAGCGGGTTAATGCCACGATTGTCTTTGTTGTATTCTGCATCTAAAAGCTATGTGATGGATGTGCATACAAACAGCAGCACTTTGATAATCGTGTTTGGCTCAGGTTTAGTAAAGAATCGACCCGCGGCGGTGGTTTCGTCGGGATTGTATTCACGGGGGGCAAGCAGGACAACGTCGCCCGGTTTCATTATCGCCCTAAAGCCCGCCGAGTAGAAACGAAGGTCATTTGCCTTCAGCCGTTCCGCCAGCTCCGGTGGCAGGCCATCGGTCGGAACTGAAATGATTGGCACAATCCGAACATTTGCTACGGGCTGGGCGCTGGAGAATTGCCTTGCGGAGACCTGCAGGCCCAGGATTCCCGGTCCGACATCGGCGTTTTCGATAGCGCCCCTTCGGCCTATATAGGAGATGATTGTTTTGCGGGTCAGTCGGCCGATATTAAGCACTTCCGCCTGGCCGTTCGGTATCAATAGTGAAGTAGTATACAATTTTTTGGCATCGGCTGACTCCAGCGAAGCAATTATTCTGTTGTAGGCGTCGTATTTACCTGTGCCTGCCTGCAATCCGTTTGCGGCAAAGCCGGCGGGATTGTTATATCGCAGTGAGCCCGCATTTAGCATCTTCCAGATATCTTCCAGATGCCTGATATTCTCCGCGGGCAGCTCGAAGGTAATAACGTTGATATTAGTGGTCTGCAGGACACGCGGCTGAACGGCCCGGCCTGCTCGACCGGTCGGGGCCAAGTCTCCGATTTTAATACCTTCAAGATTCGGTTCCTTGTGTTTTTCCTGGCAACCTCCGAGCAGCACCACACCCGCCAGAAATAATATTTGAAGCCGATAATTCATAAAGACAGGTTAAATAATCAATCATCAATAATCAACGGAAAGTTGTCGAATCTGGTCGAAGAAGGGGGTTTTCTTTTGTTCGACGCAGGCGGCGGCATAGAGGTACATTGCTGCAGACCACGTTTGCCAGTCCTCGCCGCGAGGTAAGCCATCCTGTGCCTTGAACCATTCGTTGAAGCCGAATTCGACGTTGGCTGCGCGAGCGGGCTTCACAAGCTCCGTCAAGGCGAGAAGTTTTTTTACGGCGAGCTGGTATCGCCCGGCTGCAACAAGGGCCGCCACGTAGAAGCCGCAGATAAAGGGCCATATACCACCATTGTGATATTCTCCCGGCTTGTTGTATTTTTCATAACGCGGTCGCCAGTCCGGGTCGCCGGGATGTGTATAAGGGAAAAAATTAGGCGGCAGATTTACTACCAGGTCGTTGTTTTTTCTCAGCGATTCGCATTCCTCTTCAATCCAGGAGACCAGCGAATCGGCCCTTGATGGCGGGGCAATACCCGACAGTATAGCCAAGCTGTTGCCCAGCAGGTCAAACCGCTCGCTCCTGTATACCTTGTATGACCACAAGGCATAGTATGGCTTGTGTCTGAGGACAAGCCCTTCGTGGACATGGCGGTTTTGGCTGTCGCCTTTGACCGTGAGCCGCCCCATTTGCTCTTTGAGCCGGGCCGCACGTTCGTGCTGGCCGAAGAGCCGAAGATATGTATAAACGATGGTGTTTACATATAATCCGTATCCGAGAATCCACTGCTCGTCGCGCCAGTCGCTGGTCGGCAGTTGTGTAACCATCACGCGGTCCGAGGGAGTTTGGTATTCCATCCATTCAAGCGCCTTTTCCGTCGCTTCTTCAAGGAAATGTTGTTCGCCGGTTACCTGACGAAAAAGCGCAGTCGCCATAAGAAACAACGGTGTGCAGTCGCTTGACCCGCGGTCATCCCCGTCGTGAACCAGCGAGGGTATGTGACCAAGCCGGCTTTGGTTCTTCGCGACAGTCACGAGCGCCTTTTGCAAAGACGCGATTAGTTTTTTATTCTTCGTAAGCAGAATGCCCAGCGACGAAATCATAATGTCGCGGGTATATGGTTCGGGATAGCCCCAGCCGGCCGCACGCGGCAAACCCCTGTATGGCCCGTGGGAGTTGTGAAGCAGCACTTTTATCGCCGCTTCTTTTGCTCTTGCAATTAATGATCTATTGGCGTGATTCATTTATGATATTCCCAGCCGCTGCGAGATTATCTCAATGAACAGTTTTGCAACTACGCGGTAGTCAAATTTTTCAACCGCGCGTTTTCTCCCCGCCTCGCCCATTTTCTTTCTCAAATTAGCGTTGGTCATAAGTTTCATCAGGTATTCGGCGATGTCATGCACGCTTGCCCGGTAATCCACGGTGCGAGGGCGCTTGAAAATGACCCGGTGTCCGGGTTCGTGGCCCGATTCCTGGTCGAGAGTCGTTTCTCGCAGCCGGACCTCCTGGGCTATCCGGGCCAGAAAGGCGGTCTCGCCGTGCACCATGGTATCCAGCATCCCCATTGCCTTTATGCCGATAACCGGCTTGCCACACGATGCTGCTTCCACCTGGACCATCCCGAAGCCCTCAAGCCGGGAAGGCGCCGCATAGATGTCGCAGGCCGCCAATATATAAGGCATAAAGTTGCGGCTCGTGACGTTTGGTGTGTAGATAACGTTCTTTTCGATTCCAAGGTCGGTAGCCATCTGCAAGTCGATACGGTTCTGATGTTCCGTTCTCGGCTGGGGCCAGACCTTGCAGACGTATTTCCAGTCGGGCGCCTTGGTGTCAATCAGGGAAAGCGCCTGCATAACCTCCTGTGCGCCCTTCGAGGTGGCGTCGCCGCCGACGGTCAGGATCATTATCTGATCCGGTGCGACGCCAATCGCCTCTCTGACGGCTATGACCTTCGGGTCGTTTTTGTCGCGTGGTATGAAGGCATTGGTATCGCAGCCCACGGGCAGCACCTCAATATTCTTTCCGCTCAGACCGTCTCGAACGTAAACGCTCTTTACCCATCGGCTGGTAACAAGTATCAGCGGCAGTTTTTCAAGTATCTCGTGGTAGTCGCCCATATAGCCATCGGCAACCAGCCAGGGTACCGGTTGCACGCCGTATCGCTGCGGGTGAAGAACCAGATAAGGCGTATGTCCCCAGTATCCGACGCCTAAGACAATGTCCGGCTCAAACCAGCGGTAATACCATTCCTTTTCCTGGGCCGACTCGAAGTTCACCGAATAAACATCGACACCAAGCTCCTGCAGGCCCCGGTGAAGCAGATACCCCTGGGTAGCGAGACCTGCCGGAGAAGGGGGGTAATCATACAGCAGCAGAACTTTCATTTTTTGCTCCTATATTTAGATTAGTTAAATTACCGTCATTTTCCACCCAACCGCCAGAATGCTTCCTGCTTTGGGCAGCACTTCGCCTCGAAGCTGTCGGTCCCGAAGCCGTAGATATCGGTGATGATTTTGTACTTTTCCTGCCATATTTTTTCAGGCAGCCAAACCTGCGTGTCGGCATCTCGGACCGCTTTGGGCAGGTATTTGCCTCCGTTGTCTTCGTATGCAAACATCCATAACTGTTTGCAGGTCAGTTCCTTTGTATGGTGCATTGCCAATACGGTCCTGGCTGTCTCCTCGTGACGAAGATGCCGGGTATATTCACCCCATTTACTGTGCGTAATCACAAGGTCAAATCTGTCCATTGGCAGAAGCGATAGTATTGTTTTTCTTATATCACGCTCGGCAAGTGGTTTTTGTTCGGGGCCGTCGTCGAGGTCGCCCATTATCCCCTTGGCGCCGAGGTATTCCATTACGCGCATGAATTTGGGCGCTCGGTCGGGGTCGCTTTTTCTGCAAAGCGTGATAATGGTCCAGCGGGTCTGGGGATGTAGCAGCATTAAACCTCCCGCCCATAACGTCTCATCGTCAGGGTGCGCGACGATTACCGCGCAGTTACCGGATTCCCATGCCTGCCCCGAGTGCGGTCGAGGGTTTTGCCCAGTCGGTTTTGAATTTACCATAATTTGTACTCTCAGCGCTTATATCATCTCTGGTGGCGTTTGTTTCGTCAAGGGCTTGACAGGCCAATAACTTGGTGTAAAGTAGGCGCGTTTTTTGGGGTATAGTGTAATGGTAGCACAACTGACTCTGGATCAGTTAGTCTAG
>CAYNVP010000060.1:0-13442 GCA_964400665.1 uncultured Pirellulales bacterium
TTTGGGCCTTTTGTGCTTTGGTGATTTGAATTTGATTCGGACTTGTCTCGGCGTAGCCGTAGGCGAAGATGGATTTCGGGTTTAGGATTTCGGATTTAGGACTTGCCTACTCCCGCATGTCATAAGCGGGGGTGTCTTGTGTCTTGGGTCTTGCGTCTTGGGTCTTGGGTCTATTTTCCCCTTGACGACTGTTTCACCGGCAGATACCGTATACCAACCCAAATTGAAGGGACCTGATATGGTGGTTGACTGCCACACGCACATAAAATACACCGGCCGGGAAAATCTCGACCTCTCCGAGCACATCGAGGCCGCAGAGGTAGTCGATAAATGTATTGTCCTGGCCTCCCCCGATGATGACCCGGACCAGGCCAATGGACAATTGAGCGAATACGTCGGCAAATACGACCAGAAAATGGTCGGCTTCGCCTTTCTTAATCCGCTCACCGACCTTGTTTCTCCCAAGGCCCTCAAATCAGCCACCGAAAAACTCGGCCTCAAGGGCATCGTCTTATACTGTTCACAAACCGGCTTTCATCCCGCTCATTCAAGGGCTATGCAGCTCTACGAATCCGCTCAGGAGCTGGCCCTGCCGGTCTTTTTTCACAATAGCCCCGTCGGCAGTGCCGGTTTCCTCGAATATGCCCGGCCGTTTCTAATCGACGAAATCGCCCGAACATTCCCCTCCCTCAAAATCGTCATCGGAAATATGGGCAGACCATTTGTCGAGCAGACCCTCTGCCTTCTCGCAAAACACCCAAACGTCTTCGGCGACCTCTCCATAAAGCCCGGCAATGTCTGGGAGGTTTACAATCTCGTCGTCGCCGCACGCGAGCAGGGCGTAATGGACAAGCTCCTCTTCGGCAGCGCCTTCCCGGCCGCTCGCGCACAACAATGTATCGAAACCCTCCTCGGTTTTAACCGGCTGCTCGGCACGGCTAATCTGCCCACCGTGCCTCGTGAAAATATCCAGCATATTATCGAGCGCGACGCACTCGCGATGCTTGGCATTAAAAGCTGACGGAGAATCCGGCCGCAGTTATGGATGACAGGGCCAAAGACAGTTTGCTCATCGACTCGATTGTTCGGATTGTTTTACCTCCTCAATTCTATCACCATTGTTGGTTAGCGAGGAAGGGACTGATATGACGGAACAACTGGCTCATCATCGGCCGCAATGGAAAACGCACGCGGGATTTGTGCTGGCGGCTATCGGCTCCGCCATCGGACTGGGCAATATCTGGAGGTTCCCGTATCTCTGTTATAAAAACGGCGGCGGCGCCTTTTTAATCCCTTATTTCGTCGCTCTGCTTCTTGTCGGAATTCCGCTTATGATTCTCGAAGTAGGCCTCGGTCACAGAATGAGGGGCTCGGCGCCGGCCGCCTATGCGACCATCAGCAAACGATGGGAGTGGCTTGGGTGGTGGCAGCTGCTCTTTGTGATGTTCGGCATCGTTCTCTACTATTCCGTAATCATCTCGTGGTGCCTCAATTTCTTTTTCTACTCCTACAATCTTTCCTGGGGCGAGGACCCCGATGCCTTCTTCTTCTCACAATTCCTGGCCAAAAGCGCCTCTCCGTTTGAGATTGGATATATCAGAACGCCGATACTCGTAGGCCTGGCCGCAATCTGGTTTCTGAGCTGGTTCATCGTTTTTCTCGGCGTGGAAAAAGGACTTGAACGAGCCAATAAGTTCTTTATGCCTTTGCTGTTTATTCTCGTTGGCGTCATCGTCTTTTGGAGTGTCCGTCTGCCCGGCGCAAAAGACGGCCTGGCCGTTTACCTCCGACCTGATTTCGCCCGGCTGGCGGATGTCAACGTATGGATTGACGCCTTCTCGCAGATATTCTTCACGCTGAGTCTTGGCTTCGGAATTATGATTGCCTACGCCTCCTATCTGCCCCGCAAAAGCGAGATAGTCAGGGACGCCGTCGCAATCAGTCTGACTAACTGCATATTCTCCGTCTTTGTCGGATTTGGTGTGTTCGCCGTTCTGGGCTATATGGCCGGCAAAACCGGCAGGCCGGTCGACCAGGTCGTCACCGAGGGAATTGGTCTGGCCTTTGTCGCCTTCCCCAAAGCGATAAGTCTGCTGCCTTCTTTGGCGGGGCTGTTCGGGATGGTGTTCTTTGCGAGTCTCGTCATTGCGGGCCTTTCTTCTGCTATTTCAATCATTGAGGCCTTCACCTCCGGCGTTATAGATAAGTTCCATTGGCCCAGGACTGCTGTTGTCAGTGTTCTTTGTATTGCCGGCTTCGCTGGCAGCATTATCTTTACTACTCAGGGCGGTCTCTTCTGGCTGGACATTGTCGACCATTTTATTAACCGCTACGGTCTTGTGCTGGCCGGCCTTTTGGAATGTGTCCTTGTCGGCTGGGTCTATAAGCCCAAACGGCTCCGCGACCATATCGACCACGCCTCCACCACAAAAATATCCTGGTGGTGGGACTATACCGTCAAGGTCGTTATCCCTGCCGTGCTCATCGTGCTGCTTGTCAATTCACTCATTCAGGAGTTCTCCGCCCCGTACGGAGGTTACCCCGTCCTCTCGCTTGTCCTGCTGGGAAGAGACTGGCTGCTTATAACGCTCTTTTTCGCCGTGCTCATTGCGATGTGCAGATGGAAAATCGTCCCCGAGGAGCCCTCCCACGAGTAGCCGAGCATGTGTTCTTAATTGTCGTCCTGAGCCGGGTCGCTCAACAGCTATTTCGGCTTGTATCCCTTTACGTGGCCGGTCGTGTATTTTTTGCAGGCCTTCTCAAGGTCAATATCGCTGATATTGGCAAGCGTGCAAAGCCAGGCAAAAACGTCGGCGAACTCCTCTTTTTTGTCCTTCGGGTCGTTTTTGGCAAGGGCCGTCGCCAGTTCACCAACTTCTTCGACAAACCACAGGAAAGTCCGGGGAACTCCTCTTTGGCGGTCCCTTTTTTCGTATTTTTCTGAAATGAACTTCTGGAATTCTTTGATGTGCATTTTAATTACGAAATAGCCGGCCCGCAGAGGCCCCCGCTGCTGTCTTGCGACAGCAAGACGCGGGAGCCCCCTGCGGCTGGTCCGGTTTTTTTACTTATCCTCCGGCTAAGCTTATCTCAGCAGGTCGGATAGTTTGGTCTTATGGTATACAGCTCTGGCCGCGTTAAGGCCTTGTGCGTATGCCTTCTCGGACTTGGTGGTGAACTTGTCTTTCTTTGAGTGCTCATCCAAGTTGAGCCGGCTTGCCATCGGACCGTCCACCGCTTCGATGATTTCGAGCAATGTTATCCTGCTTGACGGCTTTGCCAGCACGAATCCGCCGCGAGGGCCGCGCTTGCTGCGAAGGATGTTCGCCCTGACTAACTGCTGCATTATCTTCAGCAGGTATTCGAGTGGTATGTTGTACTCTTTGGAAATGGTCTGTGATAGCACTATCCCGTTCTTCTCATGCCTGGCGATATAGCCGGCCGCCAGTACCCCGTAGCCGGTCGATCTGCTGATCTTCATTTTGACCTCCTTTGCATTATTCTTGGCTCATTATTATCGTTTTTACATCGTGCACACGCACATGTTCACTTTTTATTCTCCGCGGGGTGTGGACGTTAAGGTGTGCCGAAGGCGAAATCGTCCCGCACTCTGCTACGCCATTATTCATTTTCGATTTCATAGTGCAAGAATTTTTCCGAAAAAAAACATCGGCTTTGGGAAGTTTTATAAAATTTCTCCCGTATTTCAAGTCTTTTTTTAAAAAAATTACATTCGATATATTATAGCGTTTCCTTACCAGTCAGAGCCGGTTCCGCCTGCGCCTGTACGTTGCCGGCAAAGGTGCCGAGGACACAGGTCGACACAATATCTGGTTTGAAAGTTTTATTAGGGATGCTTTGCATGCCAAACTCTTTTTACCTGACCTGGCTGCGAGAGACTGCCGGCTGTATTAAAAAGTGTAACAATGCAATCGAGGTCGTTGTTATCGATTCTCTGAAGAACACCTTGGTATTTCATCACGGTAAGCCCTTGCCGGGGGAGGTGAGTCCGTGGATTTTTCGAGAAGTGCCGTCTAAAGGCCCGCCCCCGGGCGGAAAATACCTCACTCTTGGCTGTGCTGTTCGAACACCTTAGGGCTTGATAACAGGTAATGCTCGCAGGTCAAAAAGAAGCGAATACTAATTGAGAGTTGGGTTGGTTTCTGCAGCGGCGCACGAAACGAGCTGCTTCATCTGGCGTTCGTGCAGAAGGTTGTTCTGCTCGATGAGGTGAGCTATCAGGCCGACTTGGCTAAGCATTATCTCGATAAGCGTGATATTGGCCAAAGTGGATTCGGGACTATAGCTCGGAAGAGCAAGTATGATATAGCCGGAATCTGTACGTTCGGTGGCAAGGGCCGTTGCGACGATACTGAAGTCGTTGACCTGGGTTATGATGGGTTCCGTCCCGTCGTCGACCTTGGCGCACAGCTCTTTGATAAAGCCGTCGGTAATGCCTAACTTCGCGAAGCCTTCGGCGTTGCTGGGCCAGTAGTTGCCCTGCCGGCTGACAATTACCATCACCGGACCATCCTCAGGCAGTATATCAAACAACTGCCTCGCTATCTGCTCGTTCAATACACAACCCTGCGAATACAACGAACCGAATGTGTCCATTCCGCCGACTCCTTTACCGCTAATGTTTAGTTTACCCGTTTCGTTCTTTTGAATCGGCATTAAAACGCGGCAACTTATAAAGCGCATTGCATTCAGACGACATTCGGAATAAAAAGTATCAAAAAGGGCAGTCATTCCGGCTTTATAGGACGTTGAGGAAACCTCCGAAATGCCTTCGACGCAAATCAATAAGGCAGTGCTGACTTGAGCCAGGCCATCGGGAACAGGTTTCCTGGGCAGTCGGTGATGTGCGCCCCCGGCGTTGTGCCGTGGCCGTAAATCCGGCTTTTCGGTATGCGGTATCGCTGCTGCAAAAAGCGAATCAAACGCACAAGCGATTCTCTTTGTTTGGCGCTCGGCGTTGAGACGTTAAAATCGCCTACGAGGCATATCCCAATCCCCTCCTCATTTGCCCAGTTGCCAGGTGTTCCGCCACAGTGCGCACCTGTAAGCTGACCTCGCCATCGGAATGTCGGCTCAACCTCTCCGTCGCCGCTGTCAGTCCCGTTGCCGATGACGAAATGATAACCAACCCCCTCCCAGCCGTTCTTCTCGCGGTGCCATTTATCGAATAGGGCCGCGTTGCCTTTACGGGTCGCTGAGTGATGCACTATTATTGCCGTCCATGCCCTGTCGGGTCGCGACGGCAGCCAGTAGCGTGGTGCCAAACCCGTCGGTAGCGACGCAGTAACCGAAGCCGGCTCAGGTGTTATCGTCCCGGCCACCGCTGCCGGCTTTACTGGCGCAGACGCCGGATAATCATATATGACCACTGGCATCGACTCTTTGGAAACACACCCCGCCAGTCCCGCTATTGCTAATAGTAAACAGCTCGTTCGGCGCATAATAATTACATCTATCACCTCTTTACGGATGCTTTGCGACAGGTTATTATCGGCTATCTGACGATTCTGCCTGCACTTTTTGACGGATGACGCTTCTCTTTGTATCTTATCATACGAACGTTGTTGCCCTGCTTGCTGTATTCCACGACATCCATGAACGAACGCATCAGCAGCATTCCCCTGCCGGCCGGCTTATAAAGATTGTCGCCGTATCGCGGGTCAGGTATCACCTCAGGGTCAAAACCCTCCCCTTCGTCCGTCATCGAGATTTCTATCTTGTCCGACTCCACCGCGTAGTCTATCCGCACCGCCTTGCTCGGCTTCATCTTGTTTCCGTGTTTGACGGCGTTTATAAACGCCTCCTCCAAAGCCAGATGAACCGCAAATGTGTCATCTTCGCTGAAGTTGTTCGCCTGTAAACCCGGCAAAATTAATTTATAAACGTCAGCGATTGCGGCTGGGGTGCTGGAAACAACCACTGAACGACTGATGGGCATATTCGAAACCATAGACACGTGCGTCAAAAAAATCTCCAACAAAAATCTTAATCTCCGGCCAAATACCCCGCTGCCGGATAACCGCCGAAAATATCAGGTAATCCCTTACCCGAATCCACTCCAGCTTAGCATATCATCCAGACGCGGTTTAGGTAAAGGTTCGCTACTGTGTGCCGGCAAGGCTGGCGACGGCTGCGGCCTTGTCAGGATATATATCGAAAATCTTGGTCAGCCGGGTTATCTTGAAAATTTCGTAGATTCTGGGGCTGATATTGCAAAGCCGAAGCTGCCCGTTGTGTTCGTAAACCTTTTTGCTGACTCGAATTAAGAGACCCAGCACCGCGGAAGACAGGAATTTCACAACTGAGAAATCAAGGATGAGGTTTATCTTTTCGGCCTGCTCGATTACCCCCATAAGCGATTCCTGCAGCTCGATGATGTCACGCTCCTCGAGGATTTTCTCGTCAGTAAAAGTGACTATGGTTGCCTCTTCGCCATAGTCAACGCTGACTCTTGGTTTTAATGACGCCATAAAAAATCTCCATAAAAAACGCCAATTCCCCGCCGAAACCGAAAGCCACGACGAGCAAAGTATCAGATTTTCCGCTTCCTTGCAAAAGTTTTTAATTTTTTTAATGCAGGTTATAAACTTCTGACCCGTGATCAGAATAGACCGATGGGTCTTTTGTTTGCCCACAGAGCAAATGCCTGTTCATCGCCCTGAAAATGGTCATTCTAAAATCGGGATTGAATTCTATTGTCCTTCTGATGAGCGGTGTTTTGATTGACGGCGGGGGGCTTTTTGGCTAATATATTTTTTTCCTTAAGGCCTCACGCTTTGGCTGCAGAGCCCTGAGTTCGGCAAAGACGGATTAACTGATATGAGCAACTTTATAGTTTTAGTCAAGCAGGTCCCGGACGTATCGCAGATAACCGATAACGCCTTCGACCCGAACACGGGTACTCTTATCAGGACCCGCCTGGCCAGCGTAATCAATGAGCTTGACACCCACGCCCTGGCCTTTGCGGGGCGTATGCGTGTGCTTTCAGGCAACGGCACCGGTAAAATCGTGGCGCTGACTATGGGCCCGCCGATGGCTGAAGAGGTCCTTCGGTATACCTTGAGCAGATGCGCCGATGCGGTCGTCCTGCTGACCGACATGGCGTTGGGCGGGGCCGACACCGTCGCAACGGCCAACCCGCTTGCCTTTTCAATAAGAAAAATAGTCAAAGAATTCTTCAACGGCGACAACGACTATTATGTTGTAAGCGGTATGCAATCGGTCGATGGCGACACCGCACAGGTGCCGCCTCAGATAGCAGAGGAGCTGGGTATTCCCTGTATCGCTTATGCGACCGACTGCCAATACAAGCATGGCCGATTCGAATTTACACGCATAATCAGCGGCGGAAGTCAAATCGTCGCGGCCAAAAAACCGCCCGTTGTAGTTACTGTGGCTAAGTACGAATATCCTCTTTTTGCCACGTTTGCCGCCTCCCGGCTTGCATACAAAACAAAGACCGCCAACTGGTCGAGCTCCGATATCAACGCGATGCTCATCGGCGTAAAAGGTTCCAAGACGGCCGTTATTCGCGTCTTTCCGCCGGGAAAGACAAGCAGAAAGTGCCGACGTATCGACGACGTAAGGACATTGGCTCAAGTCATCGTTGAAAGCATCAAGTTTTCCGAAGGCGCGGCTGGCACGAACCAGAAAACTGCTCGCTACGTTCTGCCCGCTAAGCGAAAGGGCAATTTCAACAGGACATTCGAGGCCACCGCAAAAGAGGTCGAGGACTATAAAATCCTGACCGATAAGCTTCGCGAACTCAGCATCAGTGATATTGCTGCAATCGATGAGCAGACCAAAGACAAAATTCTCACTGCAGCGGGCGAGCATTTTCACAAAAACGCGCTCGATGATATGCTTGCAGGATTACAGCTTGCCGAACCGAGCTATAACGGTGAAGTATGGGTCGTGGCGGAACATCGCGACAGGGTAATTCATCCGGCAACGTTCGAGCTTGTCGGAAAGGCGCGAGAGCTTGCCGATTCACTCGAAACCAAAGTCGGCGTCGTCATCGCGGGTCATCGTCTGGAGTCCCTTGGGAAACAATTGATTACAGGAGGTGCTGATAATGTTTACGTGATAGACGAGCCGCTTCTGGCCGAATTCGACCCGATTGCGCACCGCAGGGCGATTGCCGACGCGATAGAAAAGTACTGGCCTCAGATTGTCCTGTATGCTGCAACGCCGCAGGGCAGGATGCTGGCGCCGCTGGTTTCTTACAAGCTCGGCTGCGGACTTACCGCCGACTGCACAGGCCTTGATATTCGCGATAGCTCCCGCAAAGGACAGATTGCGATTCTGCTGCAGACCCGCCCGGCGCTTGGCGGAAACGTGATGGCGACGATTTGCACGAAAAATTCGAAGTCGCAAATGGCTACGGCCAGACCCGGCGTTATGAAACGCCTGCTCGAAGACCCCGACAGAATAGGCACCGTCATCAATCACCGTGTCAACCTTACAAAAGACGATGTATCGCTCGAAATAATCAAAACCGAGCTTGCTGTGGGCGAAGTCAACTTCGAGGCCGATTGTATAGTCAGCGGCGGCAAAGGTATGCAAAATCGGGACAACTACGAAAAATTGCTCGGCGTGCTGTGCGATGCCCTTCGGGCTAAGCTCGATGTTCCCGTCGAGCGGGGCGCCAGCAGGACGGCCGTGGAGCAGGGTTTTGCCGAGAGAATTCACCAGGTCGGACAGACGGGCACCGCCGTGGGGCCCAAGCTTTATGTCGCAATCGGTATATCGGGAGCGATTCAGCATATGATAGGCGTGGCGAACACCGAAACAATTGTCGCAATCAACAGCGACCACAACGCGTCCATATTCAAACAGTGCGACTACTATATGGTCGGCTCGGCTGAAGAAATTGTCCCGCAGCTGGCCGCTGCATTGCAGGAGAACGTTTAGTGGCTGACGAGAGTTACAACAAGGTCGAGGTTCTTGTGGTGGGCGGTGGACCCGCGGGACTGGCCTGCGCGATTCAACTGAAGATGCTTCGGCCTCAGACAGAGGTTTGCGTTGTCGAGAAAGGCGCCGAACCCGGCAATAATAATCTTTCCGGCGCGGTTCTGGAAAAAGAGCCGATTCATACCCTGCTCGATAACGCGTCACCCGGCTGGCAAAATACAGACGAGGCAAAAAACGTCCTCGCCAACAGGGTCGATAAAGACGACGTCCTGTTTTTGCTGGGTAAACAATTCGGCGTCAATATCCGCTTTGCGATTCGCCTGGCAAAACTTTTCGGCCTCGGTTTCGGCCAGATGACGCATATCGGCGATTACTCGGTATCAATCAGCAAGCTAACAAAATGGCTGTGTCAAATCGCAAAGCAGGTCGATGTCGAGGTCCTGTGTGGCTTTGCGGCGGCTGATATCATCGTCAGCGAAACGGGCGCATCGGCGGTCAAACTGGTTGACCAGGGACTCGATAAAGAGGGGCACAGACAGCCCAATTATATCGAAGGCGAAACTATCGAGGCGAAATTTATCGTCCTGGCCGAGGGCTGCGATGGATTACTAACGGAAAAATTCGTCGATAAGGCGGGGCTTAAAAGAAAAGTCAATCAACTCTACTCGGTCGGCGTCAAAGAGCTGATTAAGGTCAGTCCCGAGCAATACGCCGAGTTTACCGCCGGCAGGGTTATTCACGCGATGGGCTATCCGTTATGGACGCCGATAATCGGCCCGGGGATGTTCGGTGGTGGAATCGTCTATTCACTGCAAACCGAACACCTCGGCGTCGGTATGATTGTCGGGGCGGACTGGAAATATTACGATTTCAATCCCCAGGACGCCTTGACGCTTTTCAAGGGGCACAAACGCATCAGGCGGTTTATCGAAGCCGGCACTGTCGTCGAGGCGGGCGCCAAAATGATTCCCGAAGGCGGCTGGTATGCCATCCCCAGAGACCCCGCGACCGGCAGCATAGGCAAAGGTAATGTTATCATTGTCGGTGACAGCGCCGGCTTCGTGAATATGCTCAAAATCAAGGGGCTGCACAACGCAATCGATTCAGGAATGATGGCCGCAAAGGCAATCGCTGATACAGTTGAAAACCCGAATCAATCAGCTTTTCGTTATACTAAATTAATTTTGAAATCGAACGTCGCTAAGGAAATGAAACGGGCTGCGACGTTCCGCCAGACCGTTGCAAGGTTCGGCCCGCTACAGGGTATGCCTTTGTCGGTCCTCGGCAAACTCCTGCCGGTCTTTAATGTTGAAAAGGATTATGAGGCGCTTGTCCCGATGCCGTATCGGCTGAAGCCCGACCAGAATTTCGACAAGGATACCTTTACCGCTATGGCCGCGACGCATCATCGCGAAGAGAGCCCCGGTCATTTGACAATTTTGGATTCTGTTGTTTGTCAGACAAGATGCGTGCCGAAATTCGCCGCACCGTGTATCACGTTTTGTCCAGCCGGCGTATATGAGACCGTTGGCGGAGTAGTCAAGCCCGCCAATCCTTCTAATTGCCTGCACTGCAAGACCTGCCAGAGAAAATGTCCCTTCGACAATATCCGATGGACTGCCCCCGAAGGCGCAGGCGGACCTCGATATAAGAGAATGTAAGCCGTCGTTTGTGGCTCGCGGCTCGTTAGAAAAACTGTGAAGATTAAAACTTTGTCCCCCACGGCAGCAACAACTGTTCTCCCTTCCTTTTTACCCTCTTCACGCCTTGTGTCCTCCCTGCCCCGCCTGCCCCGGCAGTTCGTAAGCAGGGGGCAATTCGTTGGCCGGGGGAATGTTGTTGTCGGCGTTGCGGGTATTGGACAGGAGATTGTGAGGTTCAAGATGTTAATCTGGGCAAAATAAAATCGGAGCGTAGCGAAGATCCTGAGCGAGGCCGAGCTTGCTCGGCTGAGTCGAAGGACCTAATTCCCGACCCAAACAGTTGTATAAACCGTTTGTATAGTACACTTGTATCATACAGTTGTATGATACACTTGTACGACAAAAGCGCGCAAGCGCTTTTTGCCCAAATCCGAAAAAAATAAAAAAATTTATCTCCTTTATAGACCTACACTTAAGCACATTTGACCTGCCTCGAAAACACGATTTTTCGTCAAATCCGCGCAAGTTCGCGCCATAGGATAGAGGAGCATCATTGGATTTGCTCACCCTATGGCGCGAATCCTGAGCAAGGCCCGGCTTGCCGGGCCGAGTCGAAGGATCTATTCAAAATCAGGATAGAGGGACTGTGTGGATTTTTCGGTTAGCCCCGCCCCCTGTGGGCGGGGTCATTGCGAGGCCTTTAGGCCGAAGCAATCTCGTTTTGAGCATTTGATTTTTGGTAATTCGTGCTTGTTTCGGATTTCGTATTTCGATATTCGAATTTTAGACCAATGTGGTTCCCCGACTGCGGTTGCTACGAAGCTGAAGTCGAGGACAAGGGAGGTGAGAAATGAAGGTTAACTTAACAATCGGTATTCCCGTCTGGCTCGACCGTATATGCACCTGGCCTTTGATGTTCTATCGCAGGCGCAAATATGGCTATACCTTTCGCCGAATCGACCTCGGCGAAGGTAAATTCACTATTGTGGAACCCGGGGATTACTACAGGTATGGCAATTTCAAATGGGTTGTGTATGGAAACGGAAATAACATATATGCAGTTCGTCACAAAATGATAGCTCCCGATAAGACCGCGACTGTGTATATGCACAGAGAGATTATGAATCCGCCTGACGACCTTCTCGTTGACCATAGAAATTGTAATGGCCTCGATAATCGAAGGGCGAATCTGCGCTTCGCAACGCATGCACAAAATATGTATAACTGTCGAAAACGAAAAAAGAACGCCGCTTCAAAATTTCGCGGCGCTTGGTTTCACAAAGGCAAATGGGGAAGCCAGATTAGCAGCCGGGGTAAAAGAATATATTTAGGCAGATTCGATACCGAAATCGAGGCGGCAAGGGCGTACGATGCGGCGGCGAAGAAGTATCACGGTGAATTTGCGAGATTGAACTTTCCGGACGAATAATCGAGAGACATTAGACATAAGACCTAAGACGGAGGAAATTATGCGCCATCGGCGTATTGACAGGGCGTGGAATTATGCGTATATTAGCACGTTCTTGTCTCAAAGAGGGCCATTGCCGGCGAATGATAGGTTTTACCGCCGAGCACGCCCGCCGATTGGCGAGGTCTCGCTTTTGGCGGACGGAGAACGCATAGAAAGAACACGAAAAAAACTCTGCGAGCTTTGCGGTCTCTGCGGTGAGTATTGATTTTTGAAAGGGTAGGTTATGAAACTCGGGCGAAGATTAAGGATGGGAATGGTTGGCGGAGGACCGGGGGCCTTTATCGGGGACGTTCATCGCAAGGCCGCACGTCTGGACGGAGAAATCAAAATTGTCGCGGGGGCGTTCGATATTGACCCTGCCAAATCACAGCAGATGGGCAAAGAGCTTGCCCTTGGCCAGGACAGGATTTACGACACATATACCGAAATGATAAGGCAGGAGATTAAGCTGCCTGAAAGTGAGCGGATTGATTTCGTGGCGATTACGACGCCGAACAACTGGCATTTTCCGATAGCGAGGGACTGCCTTAACGCGGGTTTTCACGTGATGTGCGAAAAGCCGATGACGCTCACCTCAGCCGAGGCCAGGCAGCTTGCCGCGCTCGTGAAAAAGACGGGCAGGGTCTTCGGCCTGATGCACAACTACACCGGCTACCCGATGGTGAAGCTGGCGAAGGATATGGTGAAAAAGCGGGACCTTGGCCGGATTCGCAAAGTGGTCGTGCAGTATCCGCAGGGCTGGCTTGCGACCGCGCTTGAGCGGACGGGCAGTATGCAGGCCGGCTGGAGAACCGACCCAAAGCAAAGCGGCGCGGGTGGCTGTGTAGGCGATATCGGAACGCACGCGGCGAATCTCGCTGAATATATCACCGGGCTGAACATAACTCACGTTTGCGCGGAACTGACGACGTTTGTCAAGGGCCGCAAGCTCGACGACGACTGCAACTGCCTGCTCAAATTTAATAACGGGGCAAAGGGCGTCCTCCACGCCAGCCAGATTTCGATTGGCGAGGAGAATAATCTCGCCATCTGGGTCCACGGCGATAAGGGGAGTCTGGAATGGCACCAGGAGCATCCGAATTACTTATATACGAGGGCGATGGATGCGCCGGAGAAGGTGTGGAAACGAGGTAACGGGTATGTGGCTGCGTATAGCGCGGCGGCGGGTCGTGGGACGCGGCTGCCGTTCGGGCATCCTGAGGCGTTTTTTGAGGCGTTTGCCAACAATTACCGCAATTTCACCGAGACGGTCAAGTGCGTGATAAAGGGCGAAAAGCCCAGCGCGTTAGCGCTGGATTTCCCAGACGTCAATGACGGTGTTCGCGGCGTATTGTTTATTGAAACGGTCGTCGCAAGCGCACAGAGCCGCCTGAAATGGACGCCGATGAAGAAAT
>CAYNVP010000061.1:0-13361 GCA_964400665.1 uncultured Pirellulales bacterium
GCGGAGGTTTTTAACGGAGGCGAGAATGAACTCGGAGTTATCCATCACGGTTTTGACGTCGACGTCGGGGGGAAGGTTTTTCTTGATTTGCTCGAGCTCCGCGGCGACGCGAGTGGCGACTTCGACCGTGTTTTCACCGGATTGTTTCTGAACAAAGACGGCCATACCGTGGCGGCCGTTCATACTGACTTCGTAAGTGCGCTCCTTGAAAAAGTCGCTTACCTCGGCGACGTCTTTTAGCCGGATGGGGATGCCGTTTCGCTGGGCGATAATGACCTCGGCGACCTCGTCGGGACTGGAGAATTCTTCGGGCGTGCGAAGGAGGTAATCCTTGTAGCCGGTCTTGATGTTGCCGCCCGGCGTAGAGATGTTCTGGCTGGCCAGCGCCGTCTGGAGCTGGTTGAGCGTGATATCGAGGACGGCAAGACGCGACTGGTCGAGGTCAACGCGGATTTGTCGCTGGAGTCCGCCGCGCGCGGTTGCGGAGGCGACGCCCTTGATACGCTTGATGGGGTCGACAATCTGGTCCTCGACGATTTTTTCGAGGCGCGGATAGCTGTCATCGGCGGTGATGCTGATGATTTGAATCGGGGACATAGCGATGTCAAATTTAAAGATGAAAGGTTTGTCGGCCTCATCGGGGAGTCGGGCCTCGGCCTGGCCCACCTTGTCGCGGACGTCGTTGATGGACTCATCGATGTTCTGGCCCCATTTGAATCTAAGTGTTACGGCCGAGATGCCTTCCTTCGACAGCGAAGTGACCTCATCGGCGCCGGAAACGGTGCTGACGGCGTCCTCAATCGGCTTGGTGATGAGCGTCTCGATTTCCTCGGGGCCTGCACCTTCGTAAGTGGTCAGAACGCTGACGGCCGGGATTTCGATATCGGGCATAAAATCAAGGCCCAGTTTGCTTAAGGAGACAAGCCCCAGTACAACTATCGCAATGTAAATCATCAGTGTTGTTATAGGCCTGTTTACGGACCATTCGGCAAGTTTCATTTAATCTCCCCCATACGAACGACTTCCACGTTGATTCCATCGGCGAGGTATTGCATCCCGTTGACGACGAGCTTTTCGCCGGGTTTGAGTCCATCGGTGATTTCGCATTTGTCGGCCTGGATGATACCGATGTCAACCAGTCGTTTGTGGGCCTTCAGCTCTTTACTGGTGTTTTCCACAACGTAAATGTAGGGCTTGTCAACCTTGCCGCCCAGAACCACGTCGCGGGAGATAACCACTGCGTCGCTTTTGCGGTTCATAATGAGCGTAATTTTTGCGAACATCCCCGGCTTGAGCAGCATCTGCTCATTGTCGAGGCGAATTTCAATTTGAATGGTATGCGTCTGCTCATCCAGCGCCGGGTAAACCGAATATACGCTTGCCTTGAACACGCGGTCGGGAAACGCATCGACGACAAGCTCGGCGTCAGTGCCCGCGGTGATTTCGGCGCCGTATTTTTCGGCGACGGAGGCGACTACCTTTACGGTTTTGAGGTCCGCCACGGTTACTATCTTATCGCCCGCCTTTATCATATTGCCCTGGTCGATGTGTTTGGCAGTAACGACGCCGTCGATTGGTGAGTTGACTTCTGACTCCTGCAGATTTACCCGGGCAAGTTCGAGGTTTGCTTTGGCGGCGTTCAGCGAAGCGGCGGCAAGCTGGGCCGTAGTAACGGCCTTGTCCTTGGCCTGTTCGGTCGACGAGCCGGACTGATATAAGGCGAGCATCCGGTTTTTCTCACGCTCGGCTTCAGCTATTTCAACGGTTCGGGCCTCGACGGCGGCCTTGGCCGCGGCTAACTGGGCAAGATATACGTCATGGTCAATCACGGCAAGAAGCTGACCTTTTTTGACCACAAGCCCTTCCTCCACGTCGGCCTTACTCCCGTCGTCGCCGACAGCCTGTAAGGACTCCAATCTTCCGGCCACCTTGGGCGCAATGTCCACCACCTGATTAGCCCTTATCCAGCCGGTAAGCTCAATCGTTTCCTCTATCGGGCCGACGGTTACGGTCTCGACTTCGACAGGGACGATCCTCTTCTCCTCGGACTTCTCGCCTTTCTTGTGAAAGTAGCCGAACCAGAACGTGACCGCCAGCAGCGCTGCTATCGCCAGCCAGAATTTTGTTTTTGTCATCTTCACTTTGTCTGCTCCTGTTGCATATTGGCATCTGTGTCCCGGTGTGGTGGTTGTTTGTCTGCTGTTTCAAAACTCGTCAGTGTTCCCATTGCCTTTTGCAGGTCGAGCTTTGAGACAAGGTGCGAATAAATGGCCTGGTAGTAATTCGCCCGTGCGGTGGTCAAAGCCGCCTGTGCGTCTATCATTTCAACCTGTGTGTTTATGCCTTCCCTGTAGCCCACTTCAGCCAGTCGCAATCCTTCTTCGGCTCGCGACAGGTTGAGCTTCTGCGACTCGACGAATTCGGCTGCATCCTCGATGCTTAGGATGGCGCTGGTTAGTTCGAACATCGCCGTTTCTTCAGTATCTACGAGGTCTATCTGTGATTGTTTAAGACGGGCCTTCTGCTCGATGATGGCTCCTTCGCGTGCGAAGCCGTCGAACAGAGGCCAGGCGGCGACAACGCCGGAGCTGTACGCCCTGCCCCAGTCGATTAGCGTTCTGTTGTGCGGGTCCGGTTTCGACCAGATGTTATCGTAATACGCGCTTATGACAGGAAAGTAAGTGCTTCGTGCAATTGCGAGCTGTTCCTTTTGCTGTTTTATCCCAAGCTCTTTACTGAACAGGTCGGGTCGATTTCGATAGGCATTGGCGACGGCGTCCTGCATCGTGATATTGAAGGGGGTATAATTAAGCTCATCTGAAAGTGTAAAGGAACTGTCCTGAGAGACGCCCATTATCTTAATCAGATTGGCTTTGGCGACGTTGATGGCGTTGCGGCTGCGGATAAGTTCGGCGGTGAAGTTGGATAGCTCCACTTCCGCACGCAGGACGTCAAAGTCGGAGGCGACGCCGGCCGTTCGTTTTTGCTTTACATCGTTGAGATGCGCCTGCGACGATTTGACGGCGTCGCTGCTTATGGTGTAAAGGTGCTGGTCCAGCAGGACGTTGTAGTAACCAAATTGCGCAGTGTAAACGGTTTCCTGCACGGCTGCGCGGACTGTCTGGTCAGCCAGGAGAGCCCCCAAACGGCCTGCGTTGATTCTGGCCGGTATTGCGCCGCCTGCGAATAACGGCTGGGTTACATTCAGGCCTACGGAGTAATTATCTAATGAGCCGAGCGTAATTGGACCTATCGACGTGACCATGTCGAGGCGTTCGTAATTGTATGAAAGCGAAACCATGGGCAGGATTGCGGAATATGAACCAAGCTCCGCCCCGCGGGCGGCCTCCCTTTCCTCGATTGTTTTCAGAAGGACCTTGTTATTTGTCAGCGTAAGTTTGAGGCAGTCTTCAAGACCGAGCTGGCCCGAAATTACCGCCTGGGTCTGTTTTTCCGCCTGCCTGCGGTTCTCCCACTGTTTGTATGCGGATTCCCGCGACAAGCTCACGTCGTTGTAAAACTGCTCTTTACTGACACAGCCCGGTAGTGCAAGGGCCAGCAGAAAAGATTGTATCGCTGCGATCCTGATTGTCCGTTTCATTTCTGATTTCCTTTGGCGAATGCCCTGATGCCCGCAGCTGAAAATTTCACTATGTGCTCTATTGCCTCCTCGACTTCTAAGGTTGCGATTGCTCCCTGTCCGCCTTCGAACATTGTCTTGATATGTATAACGTGGACCAGTTGGCCGACTATCGAGTGGATGCACATTTGCAAGTCGCGTTTATCGAGATTGGGGCATATAGCGGTGATGGCCTCTTCGAGAGCTGCCATTACCGGAGTTGCCATCTCTTCGAGGAACATATGTCTTGGCAGCCGTTGTTCGACAAGTTCCCGTGCGAAAAGCTGCATAAAGCGTCGGCTGCGTTCGGGGTCTGTGAACGGTTCGAGAAACGCGACTGCATAAGCGTTAAGCAGTTTTTCGAGCGTCGGTTTGCCTCGGCCTTTCATAGCGGCCTTGATAGCTGCGAGGCGGGTGTCCCGCATCTCTCGCAGTCGCTGGCGAAAAAGCTCTTCGTAAAGCTCCTGCATGTTGCCGAAAAAGTAGTTGACCGATGTGGGGTAGCGTTCGGCTTTTTTAGTAATCTCGCGAATTGAGGTCCCTTCGAAACCCTGTTGAGCGAACAGTTCTTCCGCAGCGTCTAACAGCCGCTGCTGGCTTTCCTGGGCCTCTTTTGTTAAATTAGCGGCATTCTGGGTGTCAGAACCGTTCATAATTATCTCCTTAAGCAGTCGTATAGTACATTTGTATGAAACACTTGTATCATACAAGTGTATGATACAGTTGTATCATACAATAGTATAATACATTTGTATGATACAGTTGTACGAAATCCGCAGAATAGACATCCGGCGGATAGGACATATCCTATAAAAAACTGTCATATCAGCTCATTAACGAATATTCTGTGGGCAAATATGTTCTCTTCACGGTTGCGATTTTTCTCGCCGTCGTTTGTTAAAAACGTATTTTCTTATTATATTATCGGTAGTGATAGAAAGGCGGAAGGGTTTTACCTTGGTTGAGCTTCTTGTGGTTATAGCGGTGATAGCGCTATTGATGGGGCTTCTGCTGCCTGCGCTGACCAGGGCAAGGGAGCAAGCGAAGGCAACGATATGCAGGAGCAATCTAAAGCAGATAGGTCTTGCGGCGTATTTATATGCCGAGAGGTGGAACTGGTATATTCCACGTGGGACATCAGGGCCGACCGATAAGACCTGGTTTCAATTATTTATGCCATATCTGTCGGAAAGGGCAGTGGACGGCGACTATCGGAGCGTCAAGATATTTCGGTGTCCGAGCTATCCAGATAGAGAACAGACGGTGTGTTTTGTAAATAATGGCTGGAAATTCAGTGGGCCTGCTGATGAAGTTGGACAAGCAATAGAGGAGCCGACGAACATATTCGGATTGCGTCGGCTTGACAGGACGATTTACCTGGCGGACAACGAAGACGGCCCCTGGTGCAACATCATCACGCACGAGGGAGACCCTGGATGGGATATGTGCGATGTGTGGAGCGTGGACCATTTACCCAGGGATACTAATCTTCAGAGACGTGTCGCGCGTAAAAGGCACAGCAAGGGAGCAGGCAAGCCCGGCTGTAACGTGCTGTATTTCGACTGGCACTCAGACTGGGTGGGGGCCGATGATATGACGGTGGATATGTGGAGACTCAACTGGTAGGCCGTCATCGCCGGATTCCACGGATGAAATCTCGTAGCAGACAACCTCATCTCAAGAAATCTTTTCCCCCAAACACTACCTAAGTGCTTGTTCGAGGTCGTTGATGATGTCTTCGGTGTCTTCGATGCCGATGGCCAATCTGAACAGCGTATCAGTGATGCCCAGTTTGTAGCGTTCTTTTCGTGAATAGTTGTAATAGCTGACCAGGGCCGGATGAGTAATGAGGGATTCAACGCCCCCGAGAGATGGCCCGATGTAAATAAGTTTCAGCCGGTCTAATAGCCGTTTTGCGACGGCCAGATTTCCTTTGATATCGAATGACACCACGCCGCCGCCGCCCTCCATCTGCTGGATGGCGACTTCATAATGCCGGTGACCCGGCAGGAAGGGATAATACACTCGCCTTATGGCAGGATGCGCTTCGAGCCATTCGGCTATTCGCAGCGCCGATTCGTTTTGCTGGCGGACGCGAAGCGGAAAGGTCTTGAGCCCCCGCAAAAGCAGATAACAGCAGTGCGGGTCGATTGTCCCGCCCATCGATTTATGCAGGTCACGGATTTTTTCGACAAGCTCCTCTCTGCCTAAGACGGCGCCTGCGAGGATGTCGTTGTGGCCGGCCAGATACTTTGTGCAGCTTTGCAGGACCAGGTCCATACCGAATTCGATTGGCCTTTGGTTATAAGGCGTGGCGAAAGTCGAGTCGATAAGCGTCAGGATTTTGTGTTTGTCGGCTATCTTTTTGATTTTCACGAGGTCGAAGATGTTCAGGTACGGATTGGTGGGGGATTCAGAGAAAATGAAACGCGTGTTTTTCCTGATTGCCCTTTCGATAATGCCGTAGTCACCAAAGGGGACAATTGTGCAGTCGATGGCAAACTGTTTCAGATAAGACCGGCAGAACTCCAGCGTCTTTTTATAGCTGTCGTCGGTAATGACGATATGGTCGCCGGACTGCACAAGCGACAAAATGGTCGTGGTGATTGCGCTCATACCGGAGGAAAATACCACGCAGCCCTCGGCGCCTTCGAGGTCGGCCAGGCGCTGCTCGGCGATTTTTGCGGTCGGGTTTCCGTATCGGCCGTACTCGTAATGCTCTTTGCCCTTTTTGGTGTAGTCTTCGATGGCCTTGCTGTTTTTGAAGGTATATGTCGATGTCTGAACGATGGGAGTCATCAGCGAATCGGCGTATTTCTGCCGCGGCTCGCCGGCGTGAATTGCCCTTGTTGCCATCGATGCTCGGTCCCTCGACTTTGCTCGGGACGGTGAGCTTGTCGAACCGTTGCGAAGGATTTTCTTTTTGTTTTTAGACGCCTTGGCCATAACACATTCCTTTCGTGTAGTTCAAAGAGAATTGTTTATCCGAAAAACGCCTTGGCTTCAAGTGTTTTTTGGCGGACTGAAGAAGCTAATTGTAGATACCGAGCAGGCAGACGAAGAATATGCAAAGGCCGGCGAAACAGACCAGTGGCAGGATATAGAGCAGCGTATGCGCAGGCACGGCAAGAGCAATCGCGGCCGCGCAGGCGGTTGCGGCCAGACCGAGTTTGCTCGATATCGCGGCGACCAATGAGGCGGCAAAGCCCACTTCGAGCGATGCGGCGGTAACGGTGCCGGAAGATGCCGCCTTTGCGGAGGTCGTAACAAAGCCGAACAATGCCAGCGCGATGAGCAAATGGCGTTTGCCAAAGCCCTGCACGGCTAACTGCCTGCGAAGCGAGCTCTTCGCCCGGAAGAAAAGCACGCGCGAGCCGAGCTCGGAGCATTTCATTACCTCGGCAATTTCACGATACTCCAGGTTCTCAAGACAGCGAAGGATGAGGATATTTCGATATTTCAGCTTCAGTCGTCTCATCGCCTTAAATACCGCGTCGGATAGTTCCTTTCGCAAAAGCTCCGTCAGCCCGTCGTTTAGGTTTACGGAAACCCGGTGGTGTATCCGCAGGCGCTCGTCTTCGGATAGCTCTGCGGCTTTCCTGCGCTTCAGCTCACGGTAATGGTGCTGGACTTTTCCCATCGCGGTTCGAAACATCCACTGCCAGAACTTGTCAACGTGTTCGAGCTTGTTTATTGACTGAATCATAAAAAGTATCATCTCCTGCAAAATGTCCTCGGTAAGGTTTTCGTCGAGCGTCAGCCGGTATATATAGACAAACATACGCTCTCTCGCCAGCTCGGCCAGCCGGTCTAAACTGCCCTTGTTGCCTAACTGGGCCTCGTGTATCAGCCCCGGATTGACTTGCAGCATCGTCGTCATTTCTTTTCCTGTATATATTGTCCACCACGGGCGGCATTCGTTACACCTTTTTTGAAATTTTTTTCAAAAAACCACAAAAACGCAGGCAAAAAACTGTAACGCAGGGGGGTATTTCTGGACTTATTCTTATGGAAAGCGGCTGATGAATGCCCACACCCCGGCCGCTTCAAAGTCGCAAGATAATAAAAAAACAAAAATTGCTGAAAGAATCAAAGGAAAGGGTTCAATTGTGGTTAATACACACCTTAAAGTGCTGGTCAGTGCGGGTATTGTCTTTTGTCTGTTTTCAAGCGTTTTTGGCTACTCAGGCGGTTCAGGAACAGAAGCCGACCCATATCAGATTGGCACTGTAGCCGATTGGAATGACTTAATGAATACTCCGTCGGACTGGGACGCAAATTTCATTATGACAGCCGACATAAACCTGCAGGGCGTTCCGCTGATACCGGTCGGCAACGATATAAACGAGACATACATACCTTTCGAAGGCGTCTTTGACGGCAATGGGCACGTCATTCGCAATGCCGCAATCAATATGCCCGGACAATGGCACATCGGCTTGTTCGGTATTATCGATTCCAATAGTCAAATCAGAAACCTGGGTGTAGAAGATTGCAATATGGTCGGCGGTAATCGCGTTGCCGGTCTGGTAGCATGCTCTTTCGGGACCATAAGCAACTGTTACGCCACGGGAAAGGTCTCATTTGGAGGCGGACCCAATTTGGGCGGCCTGGTTGGAAAAAACTATGGAACTATCACAGGCAGTCACGCTGCTTGCGATGTAAACGGAGGAAGCAGATTAGGCGGCCTGGTTGGAAGTAATTTTGAAGGTACTATTACCGCCTGTCACGCTACGGGAACGGTAAGTGGAGAAATGTCCGCAGGCGGCCTGGTGGGAGAGAATTTTGAAGGTACCATTACCAACTGTTCCGCTACGGGAATGGTCAGTGGAGGAGTTACAGGCGGCTTGGTTGGACAGAATTATGGCCCCATTACCAACTGTTACGCTACGGGAATGGTGAGTGGAGGAGTTACAGGCACAGGCGGGCTGGTGGGAAATAGCTGGGGTAATATCACCAATTGCTATTCGACGGGTTTAGTCTGCGGCACTTCCTTTTTAGGCGGCCTGATAGGATATAACTATAACAGTACTGTCATAAACAGTTTCTGGGATATCGAGACCTCCGGACAAACAACAAGCACAGGCGGAACAGGTTTGACCACGGCCGAAATGATGACTCTTTCCACGTTTACATCAGCCGGCTGGGACTTTGTCGATACCTGGGGTATCGGTGAAAACCAGACGTATCCGTTTTTGCGCACATTCTCCGGAGCTGACTTAAACTACGATGGCCTTGTGAACCTTAATGACTTTGCTTTGTTTGCCGACAGGTGGCTCGTAGGCGGTTAGGCCGCTGCATTTCTTCAAAAATTCTTAAAAAATCCGCAGAAAAACTGTAACGCCGGAGGGCTTTTCGGGACTTTATATTGTGGAAAGAATGACAGGATTTTATCTGGCTTGAGTGCGTCAGTTCGGCAGTATTTATTATTCATCCATCATTCATTTTGAAAGTGCAGGAAAATGAAAAAGGCAATTTTGACAATTCTGTTGCTTGCTTCAAGAGGGTTTTGCGCCGAGCTTTTGGTGCCCAGCCCCTATCCGACCATCCAGGCCGCAATCGGCGACGCAAATCCGGGCGATACTGTTGTAGTTGCGCCGGGAACATATACCGGTTTGGGGAATTGGGATATCGACTTTCTGGGCAAGGCGATTACGGTTCGCGGCGTTGACCCCAACGACCCCTCAGTTGTCAGTAACACTGTGATTGACTGCGGCGGCGCTGGTGGAGGATTCTACTTTCATAGTGGCGAAGGCCCAAACTCGATTGTGGAAGGACTTACCATAACCAATGGCAACACCGACTCCGGCGGGGCTATAATGGTTGTATCTTCTTCCCCCCTGATACACAAATGCAACATCATTGGCAACCACGCAGATCGGGATGGCGGTGGGATATATTACTCTGGATGGAGTTATAGCCCGTCAATGATGGTAGTTAACTGCAACATCACCGGTAATCACGCAATGTTTGGGGGTGGGGGAATTAGCTGCTTTGGCCCATCAACGACAATTATAATCGACTGCAATATTAGCGATAATACGGCGTTCTACCTCGGAGGCGGCATTTATTCCGGGGGACCCTTTATCGTTGACAATTGCAGAATCGTAAACAATCAGTCGTATTTAGGGGGAGGGATATTGTGTGCATATACGCCAGGCACGCCAACAATTAACAGGTCGGTGATTGCCGGCAATATCTCCTTAATGGGCCCTGGCGGTGGTGGGATTTACTTGGAAAACAGCATAATAAATATGAATAACACTATAGTTGCCGGGAATGTCTCTGGGCGCAACGGAGGAGGGCTGTATATCGGTTCTCAAGCCGGCGCAATTGCAAAAGGATGCACATTTGTCGGCAATGAGGCACCTGACAGAGGCGGAGGTGTTTTTATGGTTTCTTCCTCGGGTTTTTCGGGGACTAACAGTATCTTCTGGGGTAATTCCGATTCGAGCGGGACAGGTGAATTAGCACAAATATATCCTATTTCCGCTGGCTCATCAGTGTTGTTCAGTTGTATTCAGGATGACGACCCGGACGACGCGAGTATCCCCTGCGGGGGAGCTGACTACGGCAATATAGATGATGACCCTTTATTTGTCAGGATGCCTAATGACGGCGGCGACGGCTGGGGCGTCGGCGGAAACGACGATTACGGCGACCTCCACCTGCTCCCCGGCTCACCCTGTATCGATATAGGCGATCCGAATTATGTGCCCGAACCCAACGAAACAGATTTAGATGGCAAACCGCGAGTAATAGGTGGACAAATCGATATGGGGGCCTATGAATTTAATCATAAGCCCGTAGCCGATGCCGGGCCGAATCAGGTTGTTTATGCGTGGATTGATGGGATAGCGGAAGTAACATTAGACGGAAGCGCCTCATACGATGCCGACGGTGATAATCTCACTTACCTGTGGACGTGGTCTATCGATGGCAATACCTACGACACAAACGGTGTGAATCCGACGATAGAGCTACCCGTCGGTGAGCATATAATCGGGCTTGTAGTCAACGACGGCTGGGAGGATTCTGAGCCGAACGAGATAACGATAACCGTCATTGAGCCGATAGAAGGGTCGCTTTTAGTAGCGCCGCGGATAATTAACGGGCGGTGCTATCAGAAAAGAATAACGGCGATACTTCGTCTGCCGGCAGGCATTACCAAAGACCAGATAGACAACACACAGAAGCTGCTGCTTTACCCCGGCGAAATCGAGGCCAGTTTCCAGTTCATCGCAAGACACCGCGAGCGAAAGATGGAACGAGTTTTCATTCTTGCCTGTTTTGATACCTCTGCACTAATAGACGCAGCCGGCTCCGCCAGTCCGGTCAAGGTGGACGTAGTCGGGCAGCTTAAAACCGGGCAATACTTCTACGTCTCGGACACGGTGAGAATCATCAATCCGCCCCACAGACCGCCTTGGCGATTCCACTTAAAACAATTGTAAATCCGACGGTTTTGCTGCTCAAAAAACCTGCATAAAACACAGTTTTTTGAAAAAATCTTAAAAAACACAGAAAAAGTGTAACGCGAGGGTGCTTTCCTGGACTTAATAATATGGAAGACGGCCGAAGAACCCCACACCCCGGCCGTTTTCACGGTCGCCGATATGTGACCAGGTATAAAGATGAGAAATACCCGCTGCGACTCGGCGGTGTCGCCGAGGTCGAACGAAGGGTCGGCCTGCTGAACCTATAGGGTAGGACAAGCAGAGCCGACCCTTCCTTATTTACTGGTTGCGTTGTTCGTGCATCGGTTGCGATGGACATTCGGCTGAGCTCGGTCGAAGCCCTCGTTTCGTATTGTGTTTTACGGTTGCATTTTTTTCACGATTGACGGTTTACGCAACCGTGACGAGCCGCGTAACCGCTCGCCTCGGCGTAGCCGATAGGCGAAGCCGGGCAAACGTAACCCGAAAATCTCAAAATAACTGCGGTGTTGCTTTGCCGGGCAGGGGGGCTATAATCTCACCAATCTCGTATCACGGGCTTCCAGCCCGTGCTACTAAAAATTGATTTTGAGGGTCGTTCAGGAAAGGAATTCTTATGCAATTGGGAACAGCGGACATTGCGGTTTTTGTGGCGTTCGTCGCGACGGTGCTGATAGTCGGCATAAGCAAAAGCCGGCACGAAAAGACCGGCGAGGATTATTTCCTCGCAGGCAGGGGGCTTGTATGGTGGCTGATTGGCTTTTCGCTCATCGCCGCCAACATCTCAACCGAGCAGTTCGTCGGTATGAGTGGCAACGCCGCAAGCCACGTCGGACTCGCGATAGCAAGCTACGAGTGGATGGCGGCGATAACACTGGTGATAATCGCCTTCGCGTTTCTGCCTTATTTCCTCAGGGCCGGCATCTACACTATGCCCGAATTCCTCGAATACCGCTTTAATCCCGCTGCACGATTCCTGATGGCGATTATGACAATCCTTATTTACATGCTGCTGGTCGGCGCCGTCACCTATTCCGGCGCCCTTACGATGCGGACCCTCGCCGGCAAGATGGGCTACAACATCCCACTGCTCACCGGCTCGCTGATTATCTGCCTTATAGCGATGATATACGTCGTCGCTGGCGGCCTCAAGGCCTGCGCCTGGGCAGACCTCATTCAGGGTAGCGCCCTGATTATCGGCGGTGCTCTGATAATGTGGTTTGCCTTCGACAAACTCGGCGCCGCCACCGAGGCCGCGCGCATTGTTGACGTTAACACTGGCGCCGTTGTTGTCGAGTCGCTGAAGCAAAACGTCGGGGCCGTCGAACGCTTCTGGGACCTGAACCGCGTGCGTATGAATATGTATCTGCCCAAGACCGACACCGTCCTGCCCTGGACGGCCCTGCTTTTGGGCCTGTGGATACCCAACTTTTATTACTGGGGCCTCAACCAGTATATCACCCAGAGGACCCTCGGCTCGGTATCGCTTTCGCAGGGCCAGAAGGGCATTGTCTTCGCCGCGTTCTTGAAGCTTCTGATACCGCTTGTGATTGTGATACCCGGGATTATCGCCTTCAACCTGTTCTTCGGCGATATGCAGCTCGAAGCCGCACGCGACAACGCCCCACTTATTGCCAAGTATCTCAAGGCCAATCCCGATACCAAATTAGTCGAGGTCGTCCAGTCACCCAGCGACGAGGCCGTCGCCCAGTGGCAGCCCGGTCGCTTTATGCTGGCCATATACGAAAGCGATTCCTATCTCAAGCAGGTCAAGGTAGGCAATCCATACGTCCTGCCTTTAAGCCAGACCGCCTTCGACAATACTACGGAAAGCGAATATACGGTCTTTAAGACGGACGATAAATCGCTCCCAAGCACGTTCCCAGCCCTTTATGAGGAGGTGCGGGCCTACAACGAAAAAACCGAACAGGCCGCCGTCGCCGCGGGTACATCAGTCACCACCGAAAAGCTCACCGCATACAAATACGATACCGCGCTGGGCCAATTGCTCGGCAATGTCCTGCCTCAGAAGGTCGGGTTGGTCGGGTTTGTCTTAGCGGCGCTGCTGGGAGCGGTGGTCAGCTCGCTTGCCGCGATGCTAAACGCCGCATCGACGATTTTCACAATGGATATTTACAAAAAACACATCTCCCCGCAGGCATCAGGCGGGGCCCTTGTGCTCCTCGGCCGGATTACCGTGGTGGTTTTCGCCGTCATAGCCGTTATGCTCGCCCCGCAATTGGGCAATCCCAAAATCAGCAACAGCATCTTCACGATTATCCAGGAAAGCCAGGGCCTGATTAGCC
>CAYNVP010000062.1:0-13282 GCA_964400665.1 uncultured Pirellulales bacterium
CCGGCTCAATCAGCGCCTTGACGTAAAGTGCCAGAGCGCATTCGAGACCGGCTATGCCGAAGGGGGCCGCGAGAAACTCAAGCTCCTTTTCGCTTTGCAGATGCGGGGCGTGGTCGGTGACAAGGGCATCAATAAGCCCGTCGGCAATTGCCTCTTTTAATGCTTCAATATCCTTTTCGGTACGCAGAGGCGGATTGACCTTGTAGTTGGTATCGTACTCGGCGCAAGCTGCCTCGGTCAGCAGCAAATGATGCGGCGTTGCCTCACACGTGACGGGCAGGCCCTGTTTTTTAGCGGCCCTGATAAGCTCGACCGAGCCGGCCGTTGAAATATGCTGTGCATGGTAGCGGACGGTTCGGGGATTGATTTTTTTGACAAGCTGGATATCACGCCACAGCATTGCCTCCTCGGCCAACGGGTCAAGGCCCGGCAGCCCGAGTATCGTTGAGTAGTAGCCGGCGTTCATTACGCCCGAGCCGGCGATTCTGTTGTCCTGGCAGTGCTGGGCAATTACTACGTTGAACATCTGGGCGTATTTCAGCGCACGCAACATTACCGATGGGTCCTGAACGCCGGAGCCGTCATCGGTAAAACCTACGGCGCCGGCCTCAGCCATAAAGCCCATCTCGGCAAGCTCGACGCCTTCCCTGCCTTTTGTGACCGCGCCCATAGTATAAACGTGGGTTTTTCTGGCCTTGCGTGCCTTGCGATGGACGTATTCAACGTTGGTCTCGTTTTCTATCGGCGGAGTCGTGTTGGGCATACAAACGACGGACGTGAAACCTGATGCGACGGCGGCAGCCGAGCCGCTGGCGATGGTTTCTTCCTCTTCGTCGCCCGGCTCACGGAAATGAACGTGGATATCAATCAGGCCCGGCACGACGAGCTTACCCGTCGCGTTGATAACATTTGCCACCGGCCTTTTGACGTGGCCGACCTCGACAAACTTCTCGTCGGCAATCAGCACGTCGCAGTTCTTGTTGATTTTGTTGGCCGGGTCGATTACGTGCCCGTTTTTTATTAAAAGCTCAGAACTCATACAAGCAATCTCGTTTACTTTGCCGGTACCGGCTGAATCTGCAACTCTTTATCATACTTCATCGTGTAACTGTAGGTTATGACACGCGCCTTGTCCGAGACCGTATTGGGTGCGAGCTTCAGGTCCCATCTCAAAATGCCCTTTTCCTTAAGGGTTCTTACATAATCCTGGTCCGTGGATAAAGGCGTGTTTGTTGTAAAATCTTTTATCTCAAGGTCTGTGTCTTGCGTGTAAGGTATCCGCTCCAACAGTCGCAGTTCAACGTTTGTATTTTTATAGTTTTCGATTGCGATACGGTATTCGAATGTATCGATTCGGTTGCCGAACAACGTATTGACTTTTTTGTCCTTGAATTCTCTGCTGATACGGACTTGACTATCGACGCCAAATCCGGCGGTGAATTTTTCGCCCATAGTGACCAGGTCGATATTACCTTTGCCCGCGAATTCGCCGTCTCTGTACATGCTTGCCGGTCCCGCGAGCAAAATTGTATCGCTGTTATTGCTGATATCGCCCTTAAGATAGACATAATCGGTTAATATCGGCGAGCCGACGGCGTAGAATTCCGCTTTACAATCAAAAGATGTAATATTAACAAGCTGCTGAGCGGTCTTGCTCGGCATAGATAATCTGCCGGGAATATTATATGTTACGCTTACCCCTTCCACCCGGGCGATTCTCCTGGTCTGGGCCTTGATAACCTGAACTGCGTCGAGGTCGGCCTGCAACTCCATCACCTGTTGCGCCATCGCAGCTTTGTTAAGCATCTCCTCGCCGGCTTTACCCTTTACTCCTGCTTCGCGACGCATGGCTACATTATCTTGCATTTGCTGGCTGAGGTCTCTGTATTTGTCTTCGGCAGGAGCATATCTTGACGAAGCGACTTGTTCCAATTTGTCTCCTGCCCACCTTTTCGCCCTCGATAAAGGCGAAGTGGGCTGGCCGAGCTTTACTTCCATCGGTTCCACGCCGGGCGGTGTTGCAATCATTGCCGGCTGAGCGGTAGATAATTTCACTGTTACGTCGTTCCAGTCTTCGCCGCTGGTCTGAAAAACGAGTGCGTTGTATTCCACCGTTACCAATCCGCCGGCCGGCTGGGCCCGCAGATTATACTGTGCCAGCCAGTTAGCACCATTGACCAGATAACTGAGCTTCAGCGTGGCGCTACCTTTTTTGTTCTGCGTGAGACTGATAACCGCTTCACGCTCGAAGCTGCTTACCTGCGAGCGCAGCTCGTTTAATTCACGTTCAAGGTTTGCCAACTCTTTGTTGAGGTCTTGTTGTCGAGATTCACCGGCGACTACGTTGACGTGGTATTTTATGGCTTTTGTTTCGAGATAATCAGCCAGCGACTCAATGGCCTGCGGCTGAATTGGGGCGCGATTCGGGTCGGCCTTGCCCACGTTTTCAAATAGATCCCAACGGTCTGAGAATCGCCTGTACATCCAGTTGGCAATGTCCAGGTCTCTTTTGGTCTGGAACTGGTTCTTTTTTATCTGTTCAATCTTTGTTTCCAAATCCTTTACTTCTTCGCGGGTATCTTCATCGCTTTTTTTCTCGCGATAGCGAACGCTGGAGATGGATATACCATCGGGCCCCTGGGCGCTCAAGCTGTCGGTAACGAGTCTGTCGGGCATACCAGTTACGATTATTTCCGAACTGCCTTTGGGCAAATCCAGCACGATTGTGCGTGTGACCAGGGCCTGCCCGCGATAAATGATTACCTCCGAGAGCACGCCGCTGGTTTCAACCGTATTTCCCGCCCTGGCCGAACCTGCACACAGCAGGATTAAAACCGCTAAAACAACAGTGTTCGTTCTCATTTTTTGCCCTCCGTGGCTGTTTCTATAAAGTTAAATTTTCTCAATTCTTTTGCCCTGCTGAGCCGCTGCCTGGTTAACAAGAAATAATACCGCCATTCTTACAGCGACGCCGTTGGTTACCTGCTGGAGGATGACGCTGTTAGGGCCGTCCGCTACTTCGCTTTCCATTTCAAGGCCCCGGTTTATTGGGCCCGGGTGCATAACGAGAATGTCGGATTTTGCCCTTTTCATACGGTCAACGGTCAGCCCGAAGCGGTGCGAGTATTCGCGGACGGACGGGAACGGATTGCCGCCGAGCCGTTCGAACTGAATCCGCAGCATATTTATCACGTCAACTTTTTCGATAACCTCGTCGAGCGAATAGCTGATTTTGACGGGCAGTTGCTCCACTTTTGACGGCATCAGCGTCGGCGGGCCGACGAACGTCACCTCGGCGCCGAGTTTTGTCATTGCCCACATATCGCTTCTTGCGACCCGCGAATGCGCAATGTCGCCTACTATGGCGATTTTGAGTCCTTTGAGAGTGCCTTTGAGCTTGCGAATCGTGAAGACGTCGAGCAGACCCTGTGTCGGGTGCTCGCAGAAGCCGTCGCCGGCGCTGACGACGCAGGCGTTGATGTATTTGCTCAGCAGCGTCGGTGCGCCCCCGGCGCTATGACGAATGACGACGATATCGATACCCATCGCTTCAAGGTTGCGCGCGGTATCCAGCAGCGTTTCACCCTTGCTGACGGAGCTGTCTTTCTTGGTGAATTCGACCACGTCTGCGCTTAATCTGCTGGCGGCGAGAGCAAAGCTGTTTCGCGTGCGGGTGCTGTCTTCGAAGAAAAGATTGACTACGAGCTTGCCCCTTAGGGGCGGGGTTTTCTTGACGGCCCGGCTGCTTATCTGCTCAAAACCGGCGGCCGTATCGAGGATATAGGTAATCTCTTTGGCGGAAAGCTCTCGTAAACCAAGCAGGTGTTTGCGTTCCCATTTGAACTGGCGTGTTTTTCCCTTCACAGCCATATCCGGTTACCGCCAAAATTTATTTTTTGCCCGGTTTATTCTACAACGACCTGTTCTTTGTCATCCGATTCTTTCAGGAGCACGTGGATAAGTTTGCCCGGTTTTGCTTTTGTTTTGTAGCCGGCATAGTCTGCTTGTATCGGGTATTCCCTGCCTGTTCTGTCAACGAGGACGGCCAGCCGAATCGCCTTTGGTCTGCCGAGGTCTATCAGTGCATCCATCGCCGCGCGAGTGGAACGGCCCGTGTGCAGGACGTCATCGACAAGAACGATGATTTTGTCGTTTATATCGAAGCCGATTTCAGTTGTGCGGACCTTTGGCTGCTGTGTGCCCTGTGGCGAATTGAGGTCGTCGCGGTAGAGCGTGATGTCGAGGGTGCCGCAGGGGACCCCCGCTGCTGTCTTGCGACGGCAAGACGCGGGGGCGATTTTTTCGGATAGTATGCCTGCCAGCCGTTGTGCGAGGATTTCGCCCCGGCTTCGGATTCCTATTACGGCAATCTCAACGCCGTCGGGAGTATCTGCGACAATACTGTTCGCCAGCTTTTTGAGGATTTGCTCTATTTGTTTTGCGTTCAGCAGTACCTTCATTTGAAGCAGGAGTATAGCAGTTTGCCGATTGAAAGGCAAGTATGCTCTTGTATAATAACCGTCCCAAACATTGTGGGGGAATGTTGGGAGGTAATTTAATTCTCAATGACCGGGACATTAATGGGGTGTCTTTGCCAGACAGCGGCGGCGAAGGAGGCGGTGAAAATGCAGATAAAGACGAAGAAAGCGGCCGGTATGGCGGCCTCGGGGCCGAAGTGCTGGAGGGCAAGCGTTGTGCCGAGGCCGGCGTTTTGCATACCAATCTCGATAGTCAGAGTTCGCTTTCTGGCATTGTTCATACCGAACAGAGTGCCGACACCGTAGCCGGAGGTCATACCCCAGAGGTTCAAAATTATTACCGCAGCCAGAATCGGCCCGGTCGCCTCAAGCAGGTAATCACGATTGAGAGCGATTACCAGCGAGCAAATGAACGTTATGAAGGTGACGGATAAGGCAGGGAAAACGGGCAGGATGTGCTCCACCTGCTTTTTGAAGTAGTGGCGGACCGCGAAGCCGGCGAACAAAGGGGCAATTACCATAATGATAACGTCGAGCATCATGGCCCAAAACGGCACTTCAAGACGCGACCTTGCTAAAAGATACGTCAGGCCCGGCGTAAGGAGCGGGCAAAGCAGCGTTGAGACGGTTGTAAGCGAAACGGAGTAGGCGACGTCCGCCTTTGCGATGTAGCTCATCACGTTGCTGGCCATAGCGCCGGGGGCGGCACCCGTGAGAACCAGCCCGACAGTTATTATGGGCGGCAGGTCGAGAAGCCTGGCGATGATAAACGCACTAAAGGGCATTATTGTGAACTGTGCCGCGGAGCCGATGAGCACGATGACGGGACTTTTAGCAATGTTTTTGAAATCATCGATAGATAGCACCGCGCCTATGCCGAACATAGTCAGGGCAAAGAACGCCTTGTTGCAGCTTTTCAGTGCGATGAAAGGCGCCGGCAAAAAGTATGCAAGCACGCCGAAGACAACCACCCAGACGCCCAGATATCTGGTATAGAGCGTAAGGCCTCTTTGCAACTTGGGATTCATAATTGCTTTATTTCTTTGGCGTCGGCAAAGAATGTCCCAATTCGGCTCGCAGCTTCGGCAGAGCCGCCGGGTATTGGTCCTTTATGAACTCTATGAGCTTCTCCCTGATATGGCATCGCAAAGTCCACAAAGTGGATGCGTCGGCGGCGCTCATAAGAGCGCGCAATTCAACGGTTCGTTCCGTGGCGTTTGTAATCTGGACGACGCAGACCTTCTTGTCCCATTCCTCTGAGTTCTCGAGAAGGCGGCGCAGCTCATTTCGGATGGCTTCAACGGGAACGGTGTAATCGACGTAGAGAAAGACCGTGCCCAACAAATCAGCCGATACGCGGGTCCAGTTTTGAAAGGGTTTTTCGATAAAATAAGTGATAGGGACGACTAATCGCCTTAGGTCCCAGATTCGCACGACCACGTAGGTAAGCGTTACCTCCTCGATTCTGCCCCATTCGTTTTCGACTATGACCACGTCGTCAATTCTGATTGGCTGAGTAATGGCGATTTGCAGTCCTGCGATGAAGGTGCCGATGGTTTTTTGTGCCGCCATACCAACGACGATACCCACAATACCCGCTGAAGCGAGCATCGCCGTGCCGAGAGCACGGACCCTCTCGAAGGTCATCAGCATTGTTGCGACGGCTATCAGTATCACTACGACCATGAAGATTCTTTTGAGGACGTTGAGCTGGGTATGCACCTTTCTGGCCTTGAGGTTGTCTTTCTCGGAGACGCTGAAATGGTGCAGGATGAAGTCGTCGAAGACGTATGTCAGTTTGATAAGGAGAGCGGAGAAAAACACAATCAGCACCAGTGAAAGCAGGTGCATGACCGGTTCGGCGAACTGCTCGGACAGCGCCAGCATCGGGATAACCAGTCGGATTGCCAGAACGATAATCAGCCATCTGGTGACACTGCTGCAACGTCTGGCGATAGAGTTATCCGGCAGGTCCTTGAAATGCCGGCTGATTCTTTTGAGAATTTTGAAGAGGATGAAATGGGCAACGATAGCAATCACGACGGCGGCGGCCGGCACGCCAAGGACCCAGGCAATTTTTTCCCAGTTCTGCAGAATTGTCTGCATTTCAAAATCACCTCCTTTTTATATTTAGTTTTTTACCGTTTTCAGTATAGCCGCAGCATGCTGATGCGACAACTATCAAATACCAAAACATAACTGTTGTTGCAGATGTCGTAAGAATGCAAAAAAAAGCCCCGCTTTCTGCAGGGCTTTGTATTTGAGTTCGATGATATAATCAATCTTTCGGCAGCGTCAGGATGATGAATATGCTGCTGTTTTCATATCTGATACGCAGCATTACCTTACCTTGTTCGGCGGCTTTTTGAACTTCCTCATTGAACTGCTTGGTGTTTTCTATGGGCTGGCGGTTTACCTCCTGGATTAAGCTTCCCGGCTGGATACCCTCTCTGGCGGCCGATGAATCGGGGTCAACATCGGTGACGATAACGCCTTTGAGACCTTCATAACCATAACGTTTCGCCAGTTCGTCGGTAAGATTTTGAACCGAGACGCCCAGCTTTTCGGATGCCTGCCCCCCGCTGCCTGCCTCAAGGACTTCTTTGCTGGGACGCTTGTCGAGTTCAGCGGTAAGTGTCTTGCGTTTGCCGTTGCGGAGGACAACGATTCCCACTTTTGTGCCCGGTTTTTTCATAGCGACTTTATTTTGCAGTTCTGACGCCCTTTCGACCGGCTGGCCGTCGAATTCAACGATGACGTCGCCGGATTTGATGCCCGCTTTCTCGGCCGCCGAATCCGCCGTAACGTCTGGGACAAGAACACCCTTTATACCGTTAATATCGAACTGTTCAGCCAGGTCAGGGGTCAGGTCCTGTATGGCGACGCCGAGGTAGCCCCGTGTGACGGAACCTTTGGAGACGATTTGCTCATAAGCATATTTGGCGATATTGATGGGTATGGCTAAGCCGATGCCTATATTACCTCCAGGCCCTATGATGGCGGTGTTGATGCCGACCACCTTGCTGTCGAGGTCAACCAGCGGGCCGCCGGAGTTGCCGGGATTTATTGCGGCGTCGGTCTGGATAAAGTCCTCATAAGCCGAAATTCCCAGACCGCTTCTGCCCTTTGCGCTGACGATTCCGGCGGTGACGGTGTGGCTTAACCCGAAGGGATTGCCGATGGCAACGACCCATTGACCGACCTCTATCTTGTCGGAGTCGGCCAGCTCCAGAGTGGGCAGTTTCTCGGCATCGATTTTGACAACGGCGACGTCGGAGTCGGGGTCTGTGCCGATGATTTTTGCCGTAAAGTTCCTGCCGTCTGTCAGCGTTACCGTCACTTCGTCAACGTCCCCGACGAGATGATTATTTGTGAGTATGTACCCGTCTTCTGATACAATAAAACCTGAGCCCTGGCCGGTCTGGCGAAATTCGCGTTTTGGGGAGCGTCTCGGTTGTTGCGGCTGTTGCTGAGGGACTCTTCTGCGGAAAAAGTGGTCGAAGAAATCATCGCTGAAGGGGTCAAACGGCTCGCCGCCGAAGGGAGATTGAAAGCTCGGTACATTGACTGTCACGCGTTTTTCGACCTTGATGGAAACGACCGCCGGGGAGGCCTTTTCGGCGATAGTTGCAAAGGCCTTGCCCAACTGCCGAAGGGTGTCGATACTTTTTGCCTCCTCGGCAAACGTGAGGGGGGTGGTCAATAACAAGATGATGAATCCGAGAAAAAAGGTTTTGGCGTGTGAGGGCTTTTTGTTTCCGAATGAGTAGCCGACTGTATTCATTTTAGACCTCCGTAATATCAAAACGACAGACATTTGGCCGATTTCACAGTATCAAGCTAATATTATTAAGAATATTATACGATTTTACTGTTACAAGGTTCGGGGTCAAAAGGTTTTTTGGCGTTAAAAGAATCTCATATCTTCCTCGAGGCAAAGTGTGATTCGGCCGGCGGTTTGGCGTCTTTAGCGTCAAAATCATTGACTGTTAAGATGGCGGAGTGTATTTTGATGGCCGTACGAGAGACGGCAACCCGGTCAGGGTATATAAAGTGAAATGCTGTTTATTGTCGGAGGTCGTAAAAATGGAAGGGATAAAAAAATCACTTACGTTTGGCATAGTGTTTTTCTTTGTTTTTGTCGGGAACGCTGTTTCGGAGGAGACGGCGATAGAGGCAAAAATGGAGCTTCAGCAGGTTGCGCTGTTTAAGAACGGCCTGGGATTCTTCATTTCGGAGGTGGCTATCCCAGGAAAAACCAGGTCCTTTTACGTGGTTCCCCCGGCCGCTGCTTCGCACGGAACATTCTGGGTCTCTTATCCGCCGAAGGTAGAGATAGAAAGCGTTGTTGCCAGGCAAGTCGAGGCAAAAGTGCAGGTCGAGGCGACGACAATAGTTGATTTACTTAAGAGCAACATTGGGAGAAAAATGAGGATATACCTTCCTCCCGTGGATAAAGAAGATGTGTCCGTTGAGGGTAAATTGGTGATGGTAACCGAGGAGCCGCCCAGTGTGCCTCCGAATCCTTATGTGCCAGGCAGAGTCATTGGCGATGAATCTCGCGCCAGCTACGGAATGCGAAATACTGTGTTATTGCAGACAAGCAATGGGCAGGTTGTATTTGGTGCTGACAGGATTGTCAGAGTTGATTTCCCGGAAGGCGGGCCGGCAATGAAATATGAGAAAAAGTCACGCGCAGTGCGGCTGGACGTTGCCCTTAACAAGGCGGCGGGCGGACAGAAACTTGTGGTTAGCTATTTGGCCAAAGGTGTTACCTGGGCGCCGAGCTATATGGTGGATATTACCGAGCCGGACACGGCGAAGCTTGCTGCAAAGGCGGAGGTAATGGACGAGGTATGCGATTTGAATGGAGTGGATGTACAGCTTGTGACCGGTTACCCGAACTTGCAGTTTGCCGACATTGCCAGCCCGCTTGCGATGAAGGAAGACCTTGCCCAGTTTTTGCAGTCGCTTATCAGAGGACAAAGCGAGCAGGGACGAGTGAGAGGGGTGCTTTCCAACGTTATGGCGCAAAGTATGGCTTATGACAGGTTGGCGACAGCAGGGGAAGTATCGGCAATGCCGATGTATGGTGTGGCGGAAGCGGGCGTAACCGCAGAGGATTTGTTCCTGTATCCGATTGAGAAGGTTCGGCTGCCGAGGGGCGCTGTCGGGTATTTTCCATTATTCACCGAGTCGGTGCCGTATACCCACATATATCGCTGGGAGATACCGGACTATGTCAGACCGGAAGGGGATTATTATGGGCCGCCCAGGCAGCAGCCCCAGCCGGAGCAGCAGGAGGTATGGCATTGTATCCGTCTGGAGAATGTGATGAAGCTGCCGTGGACGACTGCGCCTGCCGAGATAGTCAAAGACGGCGTGATACTTGGACAGGACACGTTGAACTACACGCCGGTGAAGGATAAGGGGACGGTAAAGATTACACGAGCGATGAATGTTAAAGCAGAGCAGTTGGAGCTTGAGACCGACAGGAAGCGCGACGCGGCGCAGTGGTATGGTTATCACTATGATTTGGTCGCGGTAGATGGAAAGCTTTCTGTGGCGAATTTACAGGGAAAACCGATTACACTTGAAGTTGTCAAGATGCTTTCGGGCGAGGTGAAGTCGATGCAGCCGGAGGCCAAACTCGAAAAGCTGGCAAAGGCCCTTCGGGCGGTCAATGCCAACGTTAAACTGACGTGGACTTTTGAGCTCGCCGCGGGCGACAAAAAGGAAATCGGGTATACCTATGAGGTCTACGTCAGGCGTTAAACGATGCTAAGACGGGTTTTTGGTTATATGATTGACAGAAGGAATACTCGCGTGTAAAAGAATCAGGCAAATGGCAGTTAGTGATTAAATAATTTTTTGGAGGGTCAGATATGCAGGTGCTGGAATATCTTAAAAAGGCGGGGGTGAAGTATGAGGTGAAGGAGCACAAGCCGACGTTCAGCGCACAGCAAATGGCGGCGGCGGAGCACGAGCCGGGCAAATTTGTGGCTAAACCCGTCATAGTGAAGGCGGACGGCAAATATATGATGTGCGTGCTGGCCGCCTGCTACAAGGTGGATTTAGGGGCCTTGAAAAAGCAGCTTGGCGCCAAATCGGTTGAGCTGGCGGAGGAGGAGGAAGTGGGACGTCTTTGTGGTGATTGCGAGCTTGGGGCCGAGCCCCCTTTCGGGAACTTGTATGATATGCCGACGATTATGGATAAGGCCCTTGAGGCAGACGACCATATAATGTTCCAGGCGGGCTCGCACGACAAGGCCGTTCGCATAAAAATGGCCGACTATCGCAAGTTAGCCGAGCCGAAGGTCCTGGAGTTCAGCTACCATATCGGCGCATGATATAGAGACGGAATGGTAGGGTGGGTTTTGGCCCACGCGGAATATGGTCAGGGATGGATTCGAATTCATCCTATTAAGCTGGATTTTAGATACATCGATATGGACGAGCAGACGGCCAATACGAAATACAGGCGAAAACCGTTTGTGGCGTTAATTCTATCTCTATTAGAACCCGGGCTGGGGCACATATACTGTGGAAGGATTGCGAAGGGTTTTGTCCTTGCTTCTGTTTTTTCTGTATTCCTGCCTTTCATCTATATAAATCTTGTAGTAAGTGAGTCGAGAATCAGAATAGGGGTTATTATTTTATCTCTCCTGATATCTGTCGCGTTTTTAATTATAGTCGTAGTTGACTCCTACCAAATCGCCCGAAAGACAAGGCCTGATTATGAATTAAAGGACTATAATCGCTGGTATATCTATCTTGTTTTTCTGTTGCTTGTTAAAGCCGGCTCAGAACAGATAAACGAGAATTACAAAACAAATTTTATCGAGGCATATAGGGTACCTCACATATCAATGTTTCCGACAGTTTCTTCCGGCGACATGTTTTTGGCCAACAAAACTGCTTATAAAACCGAAGACCCCAAACGAGGCGATGTGGTGGTTCTGGTATCGCCACAGAATCGACATCAGGATTGGGTGAAGCGGGTAGTGGCTGTAGCCGGTGATAAAATAGAAATTCGAGAAGGCAGCTTATATATCAACGGCGAACGATGCCAAAGTTCGAGTGTTGGCCAGGCAAGCGTTGAAAGCCCGGATGGGATTATGCATGGAGATATTGTTCTTGAGGAAAATGGGGATGCTGAATACAGAATTTTTGCAGGCAGCATGGAGGGAAATCGAGAGAATTTTTCAATGGACTTTCCTCCGTTCACTGTGCCGCCGTATTATTGCTTTGTCTTAGGAGATAATCGCAACTTTTCGGCAGATAGCAGAACCCTCGGTCCAATTCCACTGTCAACTGTAAAAGGACGAGCAGAATATATCTACTGGCCGGCCAAGGATTGGTCACAGTTTGGGAGGATAAAATAAAGGACGACACTTGCGAAATTCCGATTCTTGATTCCTCAAGCTCCCGCACTGGTCATCATTTTCTCAATTAAACTTGTGGCCGGATTTACCGGTTCCGTTTGATACGCCGAATCATAATTCCGCCAAGGACGAACAGAACAATTGTTGCCGGCTCAGGTATTGGGCTGATTCGAATAGTGGCGGCGCTGTTACCTGAGGCATAAATCTGAAAGCCGATTGCACTGACCTCCGTTCGGTCTACGGAATTAATCGATGTCGCCACACCATCAGAGCCCTGAGTATGCGGAGAGGGATTGTCTGCGATATTATACGGAATCGCGTTATCAAAACTCAACTGCAGGCAATAGATTTGTCCGGGCAGAATTGCAGTCCATTGCGATTGCCAGAACGTATCGTTTGCGGGATTATTCGAAGGTATTCCGCTTGTGCCTGTAAAGCCGGTATTGATGAGTAAACTCACGTTGACTGCCTGTGTGTCGAGGTTCTCAAAATTTAATTCATATCCTGAAAAGCCGGAGAAGTCGCCGTTGCCGTGGCTTGGTATTTGTTGGCCGTAAACAGTGGCCACCGGGTAATTATCTTTCACTCCGGTGCTGGAAGTTGTCAAACCGGTAAAGGCAAAGTCAACCGCATTGCCGGGCGCATCGGTTCGCACAACTGTTGCCGGCCCCCAGGCGATGGAGTTGAATTCGCTTGAGAGAAGCTGGCTTTCGGGAATCGTAAAATTAGACGCGTTTGTATCGTTCGACCAGACCAGTCCGCAAAATGCAGCAAGACAAGTCAATAACAGAAATGATGTGTTTGATACTCTCATCACAAATCCCCCACATGACTTTCGCATTAACCGGTCAAAATATAAGGCCTTAGGCGTTCGCTTGCGACTTAAGTCCTTCTTCCATATATTAACTTTTCGTTCCTCGTATGTCAAGCAAATAATCAAAAATAATCAAACAAAAGCGCTTAACCATTTTTTATACAAAGGGTTGCGATCTTATATAAATGGAGTTATATCTATACGTTTTTGGGCGTATTTGAGAGATGCTTTATTTCATCGACCGGAAAAAAAGACCCCCAACGAATCGGGGGCCTTTGTGAGTAATTGTTGTTCCCGCTGGTTTCTACTTTAGCTCTGCGTCAATCCAGCCGGTCAATTCCTTCACGTCCGCAAGTGTGATGTCGCCCATGTGAGCGATGCGGAAGGTCTGCTCTTTTAGCTTGCCGTAGCCGTTGCCGAAGATTGTGGCGTGTTTTTCCTGGATTGCCTTGATTGTTTCGGCGACGACTATGCCTTTTGTATTCTTAACGGCCGTCAGTGTGTTGGAGGCATATTTTTCATCGCAGAACAACCCGAACCGCTGCTTTACCCAGCTTCTCACATAATCAGCCATTTCCTTGTGGCGTTTCCAGACGTTTTCCATA
>CAYNVP010000063.1:0-13165 GCA_964400665.1 uncultured Pirellulales bacterium
AAAGAAACGAGCCGCTTGAACACATCCTTTTTTACGGGCCGCCGGGATTAGGCAAGACCACTCTGGCCAACGTGGTCGCCAACGAGATGGGCGCAAATATCCGCTGCACATCGGGGCCTGCGCTGACAAAGCAGGGCGACCTGATGGGGCTTTTGAGCAATATCGGCACGGGCGACATACTGTTCATCGACGAGATACATCGACTCAGCACGCCGGTCGAGGAATTTTTGTATCCCGCGATGGAGGAGTTCAGGGTCGATTTCACGGTCGACAGCGGGCTGCACGCCAAGACAATAAATTTTCCGCTGAAGCGCTTCACGCTCATCGGCGCCACCACCCGCGCAGGATTACTCAGCGCGCCGCTGCGGGGCCGATTCGGAATGCTGTATCATCTGGAATTTTATAATACCGAAGAGCTGACCAGAATTTTAATTCGGTCGGCCACATTATTAAAACTGCGATGTGATGACGGAACGCTGGAAATGATAGCCGGCCGGAGCCGCGGGGCGCCGAGAATCGCCAACCGGCTGTTAAAAAGGGTGCGTGATTACGCGCAAGTAAAGGGAGCAGGCGATTTGACCGGGAGCATCGTTGAGCAATCCCTGAAGATGGAACAGATTGACGAGCTTGGTCTGGACGAATTAGACAGGTCATTTTTGCGTGCGCTTGCCGGTGTTTACGAAGGGGGACCGGCGGGTATCGAGGCAATCGCGGCGACACTTGGGGAGGAAAGAGACACCTTAGAAGACGTGGTCGAGCCGTATCTGCTACAGCTTGGCTTTGTCCGTCGGACAAAACGCGGCAGAGAGATAACGAGGGACGCCTGTGAGCATCTCGGCCTGAAATACCATAAGAAAGCAGCGAACGACCAACCGGAATTATTCGAATCGGCTGAACAGTAGTTTACACCGGTCAGGAACAAACCTTCACTTGCAAAACCCTCTTTGTTCCATTCGTCACCTTTGCTTGTTCGCTTATCCTTACTGGGCAAAGCCAGATAATCTTTTCACAATCGGCAACAACAAGTAATTTCCGTCGCGATGCCTGGGGCATCTTTGAGCTTGTCAAGAACTTGCCGACTTTTTTCTCAGCCCGCATACCAAGGGGCCAAAAACGGTCACCATTCCTTCTAAAGCGAACTTCAAGCGGCAACTTTAACTTTTCAAAATCAAACCATTCGACAGAACATGTTTTGGTCTTTTTGAAAGCATCGAACCGGCTTTGCTCAATTTCGAAAACCTCAGCATCGATTGTGCGGGAACCAAACCCTGTCCTTCCCGGCGTTTTCAACACAACCGCTTCCGTTACGCCGGTTTCAGGCGATTTTTCAGAAGAGCGAGCAAAAACGATTTTGCCTCCCTGCCTAAATACCTCCACACTTTCGGGCAATTGCAATTTGTCGCCGTTCGACAGCCGGAGTATGTTTTCGTAATGTCGCTGGGTAATTTCCTGTTCGCCGACGTCGAGACGGGACAATATCCTTCTAATGATTTCAATTTTAACCTCCGGCTGTTGCTCGTCAAACCTACCAGAATCCAGAACCACCGTGTGTTCATTTACAGTTGCGATAATGGGCCAAATTGCGTTCGCCTTTTCACAAATCAGCCGGTAAAAGCCGCGGGATGCCTTCGCCAGTTCGGACAACTCCTCGACAAGAGGATTCCTGCAATCTTTCTGCAAGGCCGGAAGCAACTGATGGCGAACGAAGTTACGCCTGTATGTGCAATCTTCATTTGTCCTGTCGGTGCACCATTTCAGATTGTTGCTTTTGAGACATTGAATAATCTCTTCGCGCGAGACACAAAGCAAAGGCCTTACAAACCTGATGCCGCCTGAGAACTGCTTGGCGGGCCAGATTCCGCACAGGCCCCGAAATCCCGTGCCTCGAATCAGCCGATGCATAATGGTCTCGGCGTTGTCGTTTTTCTGATGAGCGGTGGCGATACAGGCGCATCTTTGCTTAGTCGCAATATCGAGCAAGGCGTCGATTCGCAATTTTCTTGCCGCCGTCTCAATTGACAATTTCTCCGTCTTTGCATATCCACGCACGTCGATTCGTTGTGTAATCACCGGCAGATTGAGCTTACGGCAGTGGCTGACGACAAAATCCTGGTCTCGCTGCGCATCATCGCCTCTCAACTGATGGTTGACGTGGGCGCAGCAAATTTCGGTCTTAAGAACACCATCGGTCTTGAGGCCAGCCATAACGTGCAACAACGCCGTGGAATCCACTCCCCCCGAAACAGCCAGAAGGACCTTTTCGCCCGGCTTTAAAAGCCCTTCTGCTGCGATAAAATCGGCAACCTTTTGTTCCAAATCCCTCAAATTTTTTACTTGTACGATTTGATTGGCTCTTGCCGAGTCGCATCAGGTTTGATTTCTCCGGTCAATTCCTTGACTCGTCGCTCAGCAAGTCCCTGCCACTGCCTGTGCTGGCCGGACTTTGTTATTTGCGCAAGCGCCTCCTGATACAGTTGAAGCGCCTCGGCCCTTCTGTGCAGGCGCTGGTCGAGGATAAACGCCGCCTTGAAGCGGGCAGGATAAGGCGTGTCCGGCTCCCATTGATAGGTCCTCTGATAGTACAAAACGGCTATGGTGTAATCCTTGAAGTGCTCATAAATCCCGGCGGCCCTGAAAGCGGCATCATCGATTTTATCGCTCGAGGGAAACTGGCTTATCAACTGATTATATTTGTCCAGCGCCAGGCGGAGCAGGTCGTCGTCTTTGACGACCAGGAATTGGCCTGCCTGCTCTTCAAGGCGGACCGCGTCATTATACAGATAATCCGCCTCCGAAACCGCCCTGGTTCCCTTGAGATGTGCGCCAGCGACAGTTGCCTCGACGACGTAATCGTACTGGGGTATCGCATTCAGCGCCGAAAGCTCTTTTTCCGCCCAGGTAAGCTTCATATTATTGCCTGTTTTGGTGTAATGCTGAACCAGGACTTCCAGCCCCCGCCGATATGCCTGACGGTTTACGGCCATCTGCTCGGCCAAATCCACCTCACTTGACCTGGTTAAATCGACAGTCGGCGATGGTGCAGCGCCCGCCTGAGGCGGCAAAATCTGCGCACTGCCGGTGTCAAAGCTTCTGCAGCCGACAAATAGAGAAATTACAAATAAAACCAATGTGATAAGAACAAACCTTGCCATAACGGCCTCCTTTCAATTATTCCATACAGCCGACAAACTCCATCCGGCCGACATCACGACCACTTCATAAACAAATTGCGCCGACAATTGCTTATCACTTATCAGTTAACGCTAATTCCGTCAAGAGCAAATCGGCAAAAAAACAGTGTGTTCACAAATCTCCCGCCTGGATTATATCGCGAACCTCATTGGTCAAAACCGCCACATAAGCACCGTCGTGGTCAAATCCTTCGGCTGAGGGCAGCATAAGTTTCTCAGCTACGAGCTTGAAGCCGGTATGCTCTTCAAGAAACCGTTTCACTAAAAAGTCATTTTCTTCCGGCTGTATTGAGCAGGTGCTGTAGGCAATCAAGCCGCCCGACTTTAGCAGCTCTTTGGCCCGGCGCAACAAATCAAGCTGGGCCTGGGCAAGAGCTGTGACGGCATTTTCCGTCAGGCGATACCGCACCTCGGGCCTTTTCGCCAGTACGCCGGTGTTGGAACAGGGAACATCCAGCAGGACACAATTGAAACCATCCTGCTTTTTGATATACTCATCAAGGATATGATACTCAATGGCAGTAACGCTTCCTGCCAATCCCAGGCGAGATATATTGTCTTTGACCTTCTCAAGTCGCCTGCTGTCGATGTCTGTCGCGACGACTTTCGCTTTTCCGCCTGTCAGTTCGGCCAACTGCGTAGTCTTCGTACCCGGTGCAGAACACAGGTCCAGAATCGATGAGCCGGGTTGCGGCTGCATTGTCCGTACCGCCATCGCAGCCGAGATATCCTGCACCGTAAAGAGGCCTTCCGAGAATCCCGGCAGATTACTTATCGCACCGGGGCTCTCCAGCTTTATCATATTCATCTCAGCGACAATCTCGCAATGAATCCCTTCGCAACGCAATTTCTCAAAAAGTTCTTCAACGGTAGTTTTGAGCGTATTGGGGCGAAGATAAATGCTCGGCCTGCGATTGCTCGCAAAGCAAATTTGCCTCGTTTGCTCTACGCCATACTCGGCCAGCCAGCGTTCCACCAGCCAGCGGGGAAGCGAGAAAGCAATACTCAGGTAGTCCGAAGGCATTGCATCTCCGTCGGTAAGTATCTCAATACTGAACTCGCAACCCATGTGCTGTGTCTGCGGCACGGTTTTACGCGGGTGGGAATTGTCAATCGGTTTCTGGCGACTGAGTATGTGTCTTAGTGTCTGTCGAAGCACCGCGTTGACGAACCCCGCCTGTTTTGCGCTGGCGACGTGCTTTGTATATTCGACCGCCTCATCAACTATCGCATATTCGACGGTCTGAGGGCAATAAACCAGCTCGAAAATCGCCACGCGTAGGATATTAAGGATTCTGTCGGATATACGTTTAATAGGAGACGATGAAAACCTTTCAATCACAAGGTCGATGAGTATGCGGTTCCTTATTACGCCGAAAACGATGTCGGTCGCCCGCTGCCTTTCGGTTAGCTGAGGGAATCTCTTTAGTGTTTCGCCGGCGAACTCATGACGCAGTTGTACCGAGCAGAGCGTTTCGGCTGCAATACTGCGAGCAGTTGTGGGCTTCCGCGACGCCATATCAATCAACGACATCGATTTTGACAAAACGGTCGCCCGGGGAAACGTGCCGGCCATTGACGAAATCCGCGAAGCTCATCAAGCGGGAGTTTTCGGGCTTCAACTGCACAATTTGCAGCCGGTTTTGGCCACATAGGACGTTTAGGTTTTCATCGATTGTGCCGGGCGGAAGGTTCTCGGGATTGGCCATTCGCAGGATTTCCGATTTGGCGAAGATAACACGCTCGGCTCGACCCGATTTTTTCGATTCGTAAAGAGCAGCCGCTCCGGGCCAGGGCCAAAAACCAAGTATTTTCCTGTGCAGCAGCTCAGCCGGCTCAGCAAAGTCTAAAAAACCGTCGGATTTCTGCAGCTTTGGCGCGCGGGTGACCTGCGATTCGTCCTGTTTTTTGTAAACGGCGGTGCCCGCGGCAATCCGGTCGACTGTAGTAACGAGCAGCGGCGCGGCCAGCTTCGCGAGGCGCTCGCCAAGGTCGCCGGCCGTCTCCTCGGGATTAACCGGCACTTTTGTATCAGCAACAATATCGCCTGCGTCCATCCTCTCGGCAATGGTGATTATAGTGATGCCCGTTTCTGTCTCACCGTTTGCTATCGCCCAGTTTATGGGCGCCGCTCCGCGGTATTTCGGCAACAGCGACGCGTGGACGTTTATCGCGCCTTTAGGAGCGAGGGCAATGACTTTGCCGCTGATTTTCTGGCCGAAGGCAATAACGACAATGAGGTCCGGCTTGCATTCGGCAATCCGGCTGACGATTTGAGGGTCATTCACGTCCGGCGCCTCGATTACGGGAATCGAGTTTTCGGCCGCCCATTTGTCAACCGGTGTCGGGGTCGGCTTGCGTCCCCTGCCCGCCAGATGCACCGGCTGAGTAACAACAAGGCAAATCCTGTGTCTGGACCGGGCCATCGCATCAAGACAAGGCAAACCAAACCGGCCGCTTCCAAGATAAACAATGTTCATTTGTCTTTCAGAATATAGAAGGGACATCAGGAACCTGTGCCACTTTGTTTTTCTTTGAGTTTCTTGAGCTGTTTACGGTGAGCAATCCGTGAGGTCGTCGGCATCCGATTGACAATAGTGACACCTTCGATGTGGTCAAATTCGTGCTGCAGGGCGCGGGCGTAAAGCCCTTCGGCCTGTTCGGTAAAGGTTTCCCCATCAAGGTCCGCTGCGGTGACGGTCGCCCTGCCGTATCTTTTGATTTTCGTGTATATACCCGGAACGGACAGGCAGCCTTCTTCATTTTCAACAAGCGTACCTTCCGGCTTGACCGTTGGATTGATATACACTCGGATATTCTCCCTCGTGCCGTCGATGGAAATGATAAACAAACGCAAAGGCACACCTACCTGCGGCGCCGCAAGCCCGACACCTTTATTCTCAATCATAATGTCGGTCATTTTGGCGACCAGCCGACGGATACTGTCGTCGATTTTCTCGACCTGCTGAGCAGGACCACCCAGCACCCTGGCCGGGTAATGCGTAATCCCACAATTATCAATGTCGATTTCAGTCATATTCGTCGCCGTCGAATGTGTTGCCGAGATATGCCTTTTTGACGATTTCATTTTGAATAATTTCGGCGGGTGTGCCTTCTGCCAGGACCTTGCCGTGGTCGATTATGTATGCCTTGTCGACCACCTCGAGGGTTCTTTCGACGTTGTGGTCTGTAATCAGGATACTCACGCCGGAACCGACGAGATGGCGAATATCCTGCTGCAAATCCTGCACGGTGATGGGGTCAACGCCGCTGAACGGCTCATCGAGAAGAATCAGCGAGGGTTCTGTAATCATAGCGCGAGCGATTTCAAGTTTTCTTCGCTCACCGCCCGAAAGAAACCTGCCATGGCTCTGGGCGACCTCTGCCAGGCCGAAACGCTCGATGAGCACATCGGCCCTCTGGTTGCGCTGCTCTTTTGTGATGGCCATCGTTTCTAAAATCGCATAGAGGTTATCGCGGACGCTTAGCCGCTGGAAGATACTCGGCTCCTGCGAAAGATAGCCGACACCCAGCCGGGCCCTTTTGAACATCGGCAGCCCGGTGACGTCGTTTCCTTCGAACAATACCCTGCCCGCGTTGGGGGTAATCATACCCATAATCATCCGGAAGGTAGTGGTTTTGCCTGCGCCGTTTCGCCCCAGAAGCCCCACAATGCTGCGATGTGCGATTTCGATGGACACGCCGTTTACAACGGCCCTTCCGGCATATATCTTCACTAATTCTCTTGCTTCGAGTAAATTCATATAAATTTAGAATAACAAATCTTCTGGCCTTTTCACCTTTTTTTTGCTAAATAAGTATTTCTATGTTTGCACTGATAAGCGATATACATTCGAATATCGAGGCCCTGACGACCGTCCTGGCGGACATTGAAAACCGGGGTATAAAGACCATTTACTGCCTGGGCGACGTCATCGGCTACGGAGCCAACCCGCGTGAGTGCCTGGACCTTGTTATCAGCAAAACCAAATGGTGTGTGCTGGGCAACCACGATTACGCCACGCTGTATGAGCCGACCAACTTCAACTACGGCGCCGAACAGGCCAGCTTCTGGACTCGCTTCAATCTCGAAGCAGAACCCGAAAAGCAGCCGCGGGACAACCGTTGGGAATTCCTGGGCAAACTACCGATGCGCAGAACCCTCAAGTCGAAACTCGGGGGCGTGGCCACAACCATAGATTTTCTCCACGCATCGCCCAGAAGGCCGATTAACGAGTATATCTTCCCCGACGACGTTTACACCAATCCCGTTAAGGTCCGCGTTATGTTCGAGCGGGTCAAGCACATCTGCTTCGTCGGCCACACGCACCTGCCGGGCGTATTCCTTGATGAACCGGACTTCTATCTGCCCACGGAATTAGGCAACGTCTATCCAATTGTGGAAAAGGAAAAGGCAATCATCAACATCGGCTCGGTGGGCCAGCCCCGCGACCGTGACAACCGCGCCAGCTACATTTACGTCGAAGAAAACGAGGTGCACTTCGTCCGCATCGAATACGATTATAAAACCACAGCCGAGAAAATCAGGGCTCTGGACCAATTAGACACCTTCAACGCAGACCGGCTCGAAGAAGGAAGATAGAAAATAAACGCTATGACTTTCAAAAACATATCAATTCTGTTGACAACGGCGTTTTGCCTGCTCGGTGCAATGCCCACGGGCCAAACGAATCTGTTCGCTTCTGATGCAAATGACTGGAACATCACCGCCGTCGGCGGCCCCGCGAAAACAGTCACACTCGGCTCACTCGACCCCAATACGGGCTTTAAGCTCCTGCTTGAGCTGACCTCGCGAGGCGCCGCTATCAGCAAAGCCAAGCTCAGCGAATTCGACGACCGCAACACCGAGAACCCTCAGCCGTTTGTCCTGCTTTCACCTGTAACCAGACCCGACGGCTCACAGGTCCTCTCAATGGCCAATGAGGCCCTCGTGCTGACCGACCGGCAACTACAACTGCCTTTGGACAAGCTCGACTGGTACGCGCTGGACGTCACAAAAGGGCCGGACGGTTCGCAGACCGTGACATTTGAGGCAACCATAAAAGACAAGACCACGGGCTCACCGGTAATCAAGCTGACAAAGACGTATCAAGTCAGCCCGGGAATTTATGACATCGACTGCAACGTATTCATCGAGAATGTGTGGTCCGGCGAACAGAAGCTTCAGTTTGACATCTCCGGGCCTGTGGGAATCGACAGAGAAGCCCTTCGCGCCGATGCCCGTAAAATCGTCGGCGGTTTCAAATCCGCAGATGGCGAAATAGTTTCATCCATAACCGAATTAGTGTTGCCGTTTCCCCGGAACGTGCTTACTAAAAACGTCGGTCTCAAGGCAGCCACAGCCGAGTATGAGCAGGCCGTTTATGCCCATAACCAGCAACAAATCGCAAAGGCCAGGCAGGACCTGCAGATTAACCGAAACCTGCCCGACTCGCAAAGATTCGCTCATTTCCTCTGGGGCGCCATAACCAACAAGTATTTTGCGGCCATAGTCAGACCTGTCCCTCAGCCGGGCACGGACTACTGCGACTGGATAAAGGACAAGACCGGATGGTTCTACAATCCCGACGGAGACGCCCGGGCCGGCAGCGGTGACGAGACAATCGGGATAAGCTTCACCACTGTCCCCGTTGAACTGGCGCCGGCGGGCCAGCAGGCAAGCTCCAAATCATACGACTTCCAGATTTACCTCGGCCCAAAAGACAAAGACATTTTCAATTCCAATAAGCTGTATAAGGAACTCGGCTTCTTTCATACAATCGATTTTATGCCCTGCTGCTGCTGTCCGGCGGCCATCATATATCCTCTGGCACTCGGGATAGTGTCGCTGATGAAATGGCTTCACGGCTTCTGGCCCCACAACTACGGCATCGTAATCATCATCCTCGTTCTTTTAGTCAGATTGATTCTGCATCCCCTTACCAAAAAAGGGCAGGTGTCGATGAGCAAATACTCTAAATTCAACGCGCTTCCTGAGGTGCAGGAAATCAGGAAAAAATACGCCAAAGAGCCGATGGAGATGAACCGCCGCGTCGCCGAGGTCCAGAAAAAGCACGGTGTCAGCCATTCTATGATGCTTATGGGTATGCTGCCGACGCTTGTGCAAATGCCGATATGGATTGCGCTATACAGCGCGATTTACGCCAGTATCGACCTGCGCGGCGCAAGTTTTCTGCCTTTCTGGATTACCGACCTTTCTGCGCCGGACGCCCTGTTCAGGTTCCCCGGCGGTTTCAAGCTGCCCTTCTTTGGCGACTCTTTTAACCTGCTGCCGATTCTGATGGGTATTGCGTTCTTCCTGCAGCAGAAATTGATGCCTTCGCAACAGACGGCGCCGACGCCCGAGGCGGCACAACAGCAAAAGATTATGATGTTTATGATGCCCGTGCTGTTTCCGCTCATGCTTTACACTTCGCCGTCGGGTCTGAATCTTTATATTATGGCCAGCGTATTCGGCGGCGTCCTCGAGCAGTACGTGATTAAAAAACACATCAAAGAAAAAGAGCAGGAAAAAGAGCAGGGCCTGGTCGCAGTAACGAGCAAAACCGGCGGCAAAATCAAAAAGAAAAAGCCAAAACCGTTCTTCAAAATATAGACGACACGTTAAACGGTTGCGGTTGCGCGGCTCGTATCGGTTGCGTAGAACGTTAACCGGCGTTTAATACGCAACCGTAAGACGATTGACGAAACGAGTTGCGCAACCGATAGACGATATACAAAGTTCGCTATGTACAATCCAGCCGACACAATCACGGCAGTCAGTTCCCCCACCAACGACCATAGAGTAATCCTGCGGATATCCGGCCCGCAGGCGATTGATTTGCTTAATCAGATTTTCACACCAAAAGTGCCCGATAATACCGGAATCGCTTCGGGCAAAATTATGAATCTCGACTGCGTCGTTTATTTGTTTCGCCAGCCGCATTCATATACCGGCGATGACCTCATCGAAGTCCACCTATGGGCAAATGAGGCAGTCACTGAGCATTTGTTAGAGCGGCTGCTGTCCCTCGGCATACGGCCAGCCGAGGCCGGTGAATTCACCGCAAGGGCATATCTCAACGGCAAAATCGACCTTGCGCAGGCGGAGGCCGTCAACGAGGTAATCACCGCCTCGAACACGTTTCAGCTCGCCGCTGCCGAAAATCTACTTGCCGGCCGATTCGGACAAAAGATGGAAGAAATTCGCAACACAATCCTAGAGTTGCTGAGTCAGCTCGAGGCCGGGCTTGATTTCAGCACCGAAGACATCGAGCCGACAAACGAAGCCGAAATAATCACAGCACTTGGCCGAACTTCAAACCAACTCCAAGAGCTGCTTGCCGGCTCTATCAATAGCGAATCGACCCTCGATTTACCCGCCGTGGGAATCGCAGGGGCGCCTAACGCAGGCAAAAGCACACTGCTGAACAAACTCCTGGGCAGACAGCGCAGCATCGTCTCACATCAGCGTAAAACCACCAGAGACATACTAACAGGCGAAACCGATATCAACGGCTGTCGCTGTATTCTGTTTGATTGTGCGGGACTCACAACGAACGCCGAAACAATACTCGATGAACTCGCCGAGCAGGCGGCGATTGAGGCATTGCGAAACGCGCTGGTGATAATTTTTTGCGTCGACATTGCAAAATTCGACTGGAGCGAAGACCTTACAATACGCCGACTCATTAATCCGAAGCAGTTGATAGCCCTCGCAACAAAGACCGATTTACTTTCGTCTCGTGATACCGACAAGCGAATATCACAGTTAAAATCGCTCTTCGGCTGCGATTTTCTGCCCATCTTCTCGCATACCGGCGCTGGGTTAGATAAACTGAAATCCCAAATAGCCGAACAGATAATCACTGTCACCCCCGAGGATAGTAAATACAGCATCGCACTAACCGCCCGGCACAGGCAGGCCGTAACCGCTGCAATCGCGGATTTGGAAAAGTGCGTTGAAGAGCTCAAGGCAGGAAACGACGAGGTTGCCGTCCTGATGCTGAGGACCGCTCATAACCGGCTAAGCGATATCGAGCAGCATAATATCGACGAGAGGTTGCTGGACAGAATCTTCTCCCGCTTCTGCATAGGTAAATAACCCGTTACTCCCGTCCAGCGGTGGGCCTCTTGCGCTGGCCTAACAGGACAATGTCGCGAAGAACTTCGACATTCTGTGCCGCCGTCCATCTCCTGTCAAAATTCGGGTCCTGAACTATCTGTGCGATAGCAGACAATGAGAAGAGATGGAAGTTCCGTTCGTCTTTGCTGCCGGCAATCACGAAAATCGCCCGCACATGCTTGTGAGCATCCGAGAACACAACGCCGTTTTTGCAGCGGGCGATAAGAACGTCGAATACGTGCTCGCCCTCGATTACTATATGGGGTATTGCAAGATTCTCGCTAAGGACGGTGCTGCTTTCTTTTTCTCTTGCCACAAGCAGCTTATATACATTTTCCGCCTGCACGCCGAGCCGACCGGAAAGACCATCAGATACCTCGCGGAAAAAATCATCAACGCTCACCGCCCTGTCTATATCCAAAACAACGCATCGCTCCACTATCCGGTCGAACCTGTCTTTGACGATTTCATCGCGCTGCCTGATGATTTCCCGCAGCTCGTCTTCGAGCGAATAGCTGGTCAACTCTCTGGCGGTGATGCGTTCAATGAGGTGCAGCAAGGCATATTCCCTGTTAGTCCTGATTCGTCCGTAAAACCAGTAAACGAAGCCGCCGGCAACAATGAGCAGTAAGCTGACAAACAGGGCTTCTTTGCCCATTTCATAAATAAGAAAGCAAAAGCCGATTATCCCGGCTATCTGGAACCAGGGATACAACGGCGTGCGAAAAACCGGACGATAGTTCTGAATCCGGCTTTCTCTCAGGATAATAACAGACAGACACGCCAGGATGTTCGTGAGAATAAGAACGAGTGAAGCGGCCTCGACGAGGATTTCGAGTTTCAAAAACAATGAGACCAATACGAACAGTCCCGTAACCAGCAGAGCATTGTGTGGCGTTCTGAAGCGTGCGTTGATTCTGCCGAGCTTCTCCGGAATGAGACCATCTTCGCTAAGGGGCACAAGTGACCGGGCCGCGGTCATAATGCCGGCATTGGCAGTCGAGAGAAAGGCCAGAATGGCGGCGATTCCAAGTGCTATTTTCCCGGGGACTCCCATAAAGACCTCCGCGGCGTCGGAAATCGGCGTTAGCGACCGGCTCAAGTTGTCACCTTCGAGAACGCCGGTCGTGATAAAAACCATAAAGGTGTAGAAGATACTCGTAACCAGAAGCGAGACAATCATTCCGAGCGGAATGTTCCTCGCGGGATTTTTTATTTCCTCCGCGACGCTTGCAATTTTCAAAAGCCCCGTGTAGGAAACGAAAACAAAGCCGGTGGTTAAGAATATCCCGGCAAGACCGTGCGGAGCAAAGGGCACGAGATTATCGACCTTGACCTTGTCAATGCCGAGTATGACGAACAGAACCATAAGTAGCAGCAGTCCGACTACAAGAGCAACCTGGGTCCTGCCCGCCTCTTTAATCCCGACCAGATTAATTGAAAGGAAAATCAAACAGAAAATGGCGGCGATTATATCCCTGTTGACAGGAACCAGCATTCGGGCAAATACAGCCATCCCAACCAGGGCAAACGCGCTCTTCATTGCCAACGCAAACCAGCTAAGCAGCCCCGCGACCGTGCCGACACCGGGGCCAAGCGAGCGTATTATCGTGAAGCAGTCGCCGCCGGCCTTGGGCATAGCAGTCGTCATCTCCGCGATGCTCAGCATCCCCGGCAGCGACAAAAGACCGGCTAAAAAATAACAGATAATCACCGCCGGTCCTGCTTTTGAATACGCAAGCCCGGGCAAAATAAAAAGGCCCGAGCTTATCATCGCCCCCGACGCGATGCAGAAAACACCGAGAAGACCCAGCTCTTGTTTAAGTTTTGCCACGATTGGCCGCACTCC
>CAYNVP010000064.1:0-12999 GCA_964400665.1 uncultured Pirellulales bacterium
CATCCTGCATAACCTCGACCATAGTTCCGCCCATGCCGAACATCATCAGGGGGCCGAAGTGCGGGTCGCGGTGCATACCGAGGATAAGCTCTTTGCCTCGGGAGCACATTTCCTGGACGAGGACGCCGAGGATTTTGGCTTCGGGGAGCTTTTTGGGGATGCGGAAGAGCATAAGGTCGAAGGCGTCCATAACCCGCTGAGGGGAATCAAGGCCGACGCGGACGCCGCCTACGTCGGATTTGTGAATGATGTCGGGGGACCAGATTTTGAGGACGACGGGAAAGCCGATTTGTGCGGCGATGCTGGCGGCCTGCTCGGCGGTGGTTGCGACGGCGCCTTTTGGGGTGACGAAGCCGTATGCCTCGAGAATTTCCTTGGATTCGGCCTCGCCAATCTGGCGGATATCCCGGCGGAGATGCCGGTCGATGATGGTTTCTGCTTTGTGGCGATTGACGTTAAACAGCTTTACGACCCGTTTCGGTCGAGCCAGCCAGCGGACGTAGTCAGTCATAACTTTAATCGTCAGGACGGCGGCTACAGGGGAATCGTATTGCGGGATTTTGTTTTTACGCAAGATGACATTTGCCTCGGCGACCTTGCTTGCGCCGAGGAAGGAGGCGAAGACGGGCTTGTCGCTTTTTTTCTTTGCAACGGCGACGATGGCCTCGGCGGTGCCTGCGGCGTCGGTCATTGCCTGCGGGGTAAGCAGGACAAGGGCCGCATTGACATTGGGGTCGTCGAGAACGACATCGAGGGCAAACTGATAACGGTCGGGCAGGGCATCGCCGAGGACATCGACGGGGTTATGGATATTGGCGGCGGGAGGGAGCTTTTCGGCGAGCCGTTTCATTGTATCAACGCTAAGTTTGGCGAAGGTGAGATGATGTTTTTCGATTGCGTCAGCGGCGATAATTCCGGCGCCGCCGGCGTTGGTAATGACGGCGATGGATGAGCCGGCGGGCAGGGGCTGATAGGCGAAGCCCTGAGCGAAGTCGAACTGCAATTTGAGGGAGAAGCATCGGACGACGCCGGCCCTTTCGAAGACGGCCTCGTAGGCGGTTTCGGAGCCGGCGAGAGAGCCGGTATGTGAGGAGGCGGCCTTTGCGCCGGCGGCGGTGACGCCTGATTTCATAAGGAGGATTGGTTTTTTCTGGGAGATTCGCTCGGCCTGACGGACAAAGGCGTTGCCGTCGGAGATGCTTTCGAGATAGCCGGCGATGACTTTGGTTTCGGGGTCTTCGGCGAAGGCCTCGATGATTTCCAGCTCATCGACGTCGGCCTTATTGCCGATGCTGACGAGTGTGCTGAAGCCGATGTCATTTGCATTGGCCATATCGAGGATAGCGGCCATAAGGGCGCCCGACTGGGAGAGGTAGCCGGTCTCGCCGACGGCAGGCAGGGTCCCGCCAAAGCTGGCGTTTAGTTTTTTGGCGGGGACGATGAGGCCGAGACAATTGGGGCCTATGACGCGGATGCCGGATTGTTTGGCGATTTGGATGACCTGCTGTTCGAGCTTGCGGCCTTCTTCGCCGACCTCTTTGAATCCGGCGGTGATTATGATGACGGCTTTGGCGCCGATACCAGCGCACTGCTGCATAACAGACGAGACCGCCTTGGCGGGCACGACTATGACGACGAGGTCAGGCGTCCGGCCAATGGCTCGCAGGTCGGGGAAACATTTAAGCCCCTCAATTTCTTCTGCCTGGGGATTGACAGGGAATATTTTACCCTCAAAGCCGGCGTCGAGCATCGACCTCAGTATTTCGAAGCCCACCTTGCCTTTTTGCCTCGAGGCGCCAACTATCGCAACCGACTTCGGATTAAAAAATTTCTCAAGCATCGCAATCCATCCACCCACTGCTACCAAGCGGCGAAAGCTCAGTAACAAATTGACAAAGGAAGCCGTAATTTTACATCGCAAGGGATATGAAAGCAAAATCTTTTTTGATGTGATATGTCAGTTCGGAGAAATATATAATGAGTGATATGAAAAGGAAAAAACGAGGCAAATTTGTGATACAGCGACACGAGAGGCAAGGCGAGCCCTTTCTACGCTGCGCTACGAAGGGCAGGCAGGTGCACTGGGATTTGATGCTGGAGAAAAGCGGGGTTTTGGAGACATATCGAGTCAATTTTCCGCCCGAAGAATGGGGGGACAACCCGATAGAGGCGGTAAAGATTTTCGACCATCCGCTGAAATTTCTGACATACGAGGGGAGCGTCAACAAAGGTAAAGGCAAGGTGACAATTGTCGAAGCGGGGATTTACCGAATACTGTCGCAAAAAGAAAATCAACTGAAAGTTGACTTCGAAGGCACAATCATAAAAGGGGAAAAGGAAATTATTTTCGCAGCTGGGGGACGTCGGGTTCGACGTGGATGATGATATTGACGGGGCGTGTGAGCTGGCTGCGAATGTCGGTTTCGAGCCGTTCGGAGATATCGTGTGCGGCTGAGATGCTGAGGGCGGGGTCGACAAGGATGTGCAGGTCGAGAAAGATTTCCCTGCCGACGGCTCGCGTTCGGAGGTGATGCCACTGGCGGACCTGGCCGTTGGCTTTGACAATGCCTTTAATGTGTTCAATGGTTGCCTGGTCGACGGCCTGCTCGGTAAGCTCGGCGAGACAATCCTTGATTATGCCGGCGGCGACGAACGAAACCATAATGCCGATGACGATAGCAGCGACCTGGTCGCCGTAATCGAAGCCGATTTTCTGCGAGATTACGCCTATGATGACGGCAACCGAGCTAAGGGCTTCGGCGCGGTCGTGCCAGGCGTTTGCCAGGGCAGCGGGGCAATGATACTTGAGGGCTGCGGCTTTGGTAATTCGATATATGATTTCCTTGACAACCACGGCGAAGGTTGCAGCAACAAGGACGAGATTTCCGGGACGTTTAATGCGGCCCGTGGCGATATCATGAGCGGCATAATAGACCATACCCAGGCCCACGGCCAAGAGGCCAAGTGCGATAGCGGCAGCAGAAAGGGTTTCAAGCTTGCCGTGTCCGTAGGGGTGCTCTGCGTCGGGTTTTTTTGAGCCGAAATGAACACCGAGCAGAACAGCAAAATCGGTAATCATATCGGATACGGAATTGACTCCGTCGGCGACTAACGATAACGAGCCGGTGAGAAAACCGACAGTAAACTTAACGGGGACAAGAATCAGGATGTTTGCGGCAATGCTGATATATGTTACAAGCCGGATTTGCCTTGAGGCGACGGATTGTTTGTCTTCGTCCATATAGCGATTTAATCGGTCGATTTGTTTTGGGTATTCAGAACGGCATCGATATATTTTTGGATAGTGGTCTTATTTTTCGCCTCGGCGATTATACGAACAATCGGCTCGGTATTGCTGGGCCGGACGTGCAGCCAGGCGTCGGGGAGGTCGAAACGGCATCCGTCGGTGGTGTTCAGCCGGGCATTTGGGAAAAGTTTTTTGGCGGCCTCGATGAGAGAATCGGCGGTATTACCTTCGGCGGGGAATTTAAGTTTGGTCATATAGTAACCGCCGATTTCGGCAGCGTTTTGGCCGACGGTTTTACCGGTCTGTGCGAGAAGCTGCAGGACCATCGCCATAGCCAGAAGCGAATCGCGGATGGGGCCGACACGGAGGTCGATTACGCCGCCATTGCCTTCACCGCCTATGATGCAGTTATGTGCGAGCATTGCCGAAGCCACGTTTGCCTCACCCACGGGCGTTCGGATGACTTGCCCCCCCGCCGCCTGTGCGATATCGTCAATCATACGGGAGGTTGAAAGGTTCGCGGCTGCTGTGCCGGTTTTCTGACTGAAGATGAGTTTGGCGGCCAGCGCGAGCGTATATTCTTCGCCGATGTAGGCGCCGGTTTCATCGACAATGGCTAAACGGTCGGCGTCGGGGTCCTGGGCAAAACCGACATCGGCGCCGGCTTGCTTGACGGCGTCGCAGAGGGAGGTAAGATTTTCAGCCGTAGGTTCCGGCGGGTGTGCGAATGAACCGGTCGGTTCATTGTTCACAGGGACGACTTTGCAGCCGAGTTCCGTGAGCAGTTTCACGCCCGGGCGCCCCCCTGCCCCATTGACGCTGTCGAGGACGACTGTGAAATGTTTTTCAGCGATTAGTTTTCGGTCAACGATATCAAGAACTTTGGCGATATGAACGTCGTCGGCTTTGTTATTGACGGAGACCTTGCCGGATTCGAGGGGGCCTTCCGTAAAGAAATCCCTGATTTCAAAGCAAATTTTGATTTGCCCGGCTACATCGGGAGGCGGGGCCATAGCATTGTCCAAGAGCAGCTTGATACCATTGTAAGGGGCAGGGTTATGCGAGGCGGTGATAATGACACCGCCTGCACAATTAAGGTGTTTGACCATAATACCCACGGTGGGCGTGGTGACGATGCCGAGGTCGATGACATTTACGCCCATTGACGTCAGGCCCGATGTTACGGCAGCGGCGAGTGATTTTCCGCTGGGTCGTGAATCCCGGCCGAGGCAGACAGTCAGCTCGGCACCCGCTGTAGATTTTAATTGCAGAAACGAGCCGAATGCGCGGCCATAATTGGAAGCGACAGCGTCCGTGAGGTTTTCGCCGACGATGCCGCGTAAACCGCTAACGGTAATTATCAGTTCCCCAGCCATTACTTGTTTGCCTCAGGCGCAATCAGTCAAGCTTGCAGACATAGATTTCATTGACGAAATCAAGCTTGCCGAGGTCTTCGACGGTCTCCGCATCCGGGGCCTTGTCAAGGGAGACGGCCAGGACGGCTTTTTTCTGGTCGAGCTTCTGGCCGACGCCCATCGTGCAGATATTGATTTTGTGTTTGCCCATAAGGGTTCCGACAGAGCCGATAACGCCGGGCTTGTCATCGTTGAAAATAATAACAACGGGGCCCTGCGGGGTCATTTCGACGCTGAAACCATCGATTTCGATGATACGCAGGAGACGTTCGCCGAAGACCGAGCCGGTAACGGTTCGAGTAATCTTGTCTGTAACAACCTTCGCGAAGAAACTCGATGCGACGTCTTTGGGGGCGGGGTTTTTGGTTACGTCCACGCTTATGCCACGTTCTTTGGCAAGCACGGGGGTATTGACCATATTGAGGGGCATTTCAAAATGCTTCTGGAGCAGGCCGATTTCAAAATTCAGCGTTACGGTCTGAACGGGCATTTCGGCTACTGCGCCGCGATACTCAACCTGGACCTGCCTGATGGGACCCGGCGCTATAGTGCTGAGCAGCACACCGACTCTTTGTGCAAGCTCTGCGTACTTAACGACCAGCGGCGGCACTGCACCGGTGGTGGATGGCGCGTTGAGGGCGTTTCTGATGGGGCCGCCTCGCAGGGCATCGACGAGAATCCGGGCGGCCTCGACGGCAACCTCAATCTGGGCCTCCTCAGTGCTTGCTCCGAGATGCGGAGTAACGAGGCAGCTATCGAACTCTTTGAAACGAGTATTCTCCGGCGGTTCTTTTGGATATACATCGAAGGCGGCACCGGCGATACGTTTTTCGGCAAGCGCCTCGTAAACGGCGTCCTCGTTAATGATTCCGCCGCGTGCACAGTTAATCAAACGGACGGTCGGCTTCATCATTTTAATTTGCTCGGTGTTAATCATATTGAGGGTCTGCTCGTTTTTGGGGACGTGGACGGTAATGTAGTCGGACTCTTTGAAGATTCTTTCGAGGTTGTCGGTTATTTCGACGCCGATTTGCCCGGCCTCAGGCGGCACGGCAAGCGGGTCATAGCCGAGGACTTTCATACCGAAGCCCCCGGCGGCCATTTTAGCCACTGCCATACCGATTCTGCCCAGCCCGATTACGCCGAGGACCTTGTTGTTGAGCTGTGTTCCCTGATATTTTTTTCTGTCCCAGGCACCGCCTTTGAGCGAATTGCTGGCGGGGACGACGTGTCGGCTCATAGCCAGCATAAGCGCCATTGTGTGTTCAGCGGCGCTCATAGTGTTACCGCCGGGGGTGTTCATAACGAGTATGCCTTTTCGAGTCGCTTCCTTCACATCAACGTTGTCGATACCGACGCCTGCACGGGCGACGGCCCTGAATTTGCCGGGATTAGAGAGGACCTTGGCGGTTACTTTTGTGCCGCTTCGGACAATGAGGCCATCGTGTTCGCCGATGATTTTTGCAAGCTCATCCTCGCTGATGCCCGTTTTGACGACCACCTCGACGTCGGGCATAGATTTAAGCAGGTTGATACCTTCCTGGGCAAGCTTGTCTGTGATAAGGATTTTCATCACTTGGTTCTCCATAATAGCAGAGTTATTTGATTTATTCCCAGCCGACGTCTTTTATTTCGTCGGATATTCTAAACTGATTCTTGGGACAGTTATAAAGATACCTTGTAACGCAATGTGCCGCAGCAACAGCGAGGCGCACGGCAGCGGCGTCGTGGCCTCGTCGTTCGGACTCGAAGCCGACCTTAATCACTTTGGCCTGTTCGAGCGTGGGCCAGAGTTTTTCACCGCCCGGGACCCTGATAAGCTGCGACTGGGCGACAAGAACGCCGCTAAAATAGCCGGTCTCAGCAATTTCCGAAATACTACAATCATTGATAACAATCAGCAGAACCAAATCGGCGCCCAACGATGAGCCGACCCGCTCCGGAGCAAGCAATGAAAAATCAGGCGTGCTCGAACGGAAATCGGCCAGCGTATCATAATCAATGAGAAGCTCCGGACGGATTTTCAACCGCTGCTGAAGCATTTTATTTACCGTATCGGTCAGAAAATATCTCAGATTGGCGCGGACGTTGAGGTAATATGGCTGGTCGACGAGCACAAGGATTTTCCTGTCTTCCTGCCGGGCAAGGTCGTATTCAGCAGAGGTTTTTGATTCATCGCTAGTGGGAGTGCCGAGGACGGCAATCATACCAGGACTACAGCCGGCCTGCAGGCAAAGGACCGGCGGCACAGCACAGGCCCCAACGATTGCGAGCAGTCGGATTGAGACGACAATTTTTAGCTGTCTAATTTTCATTTGGCCCACCCAAGTTCATCGACCACTGTTTTCAGCGAGTGTCGTCGCGAGCGTAATAACCCAGCCGACAATGAGAACAAACACCAACGCGGCTATTATATATCGCAGCTTCAATGATAAAATTAACCGCTCAAAAGTCTTAGAGTATACCCCGAAAGCCGCGATAAGAAAAGCAAAAAGTGCAACGACAACAGCGAGCGTGCAGAGCAAGGCGGCGGCGGGCTGGGTGTAAAAAGAACGGATTATTTGGCCCTGGGCGAAGTAAAGCGCGGCGTGGGTCATCCCGCAGGTCGGACAGGGAAGCCCATAGCGCTGTTTGAAGCCGCAGGGGAAAGGGTAAAGATTTATATTGTAATGTGCGACCAGCCAGAGGGCGGCGAATGAGCCGGCTATCGCAAAAAAAACAATCGCCGCTGTCAGCCGCTGGCGGGCTGTAGCGTGAGTAAAGGTTTTCGGCGCGTTTGGTTGTTGGCTTAGAGCCATAGAAACGTTAAAATAGCGGTGTTTTCGGATTAAGTCAAGTTTACCCGCCTGTGGCGGATCTTTAGAAGGGACGATATATGGGACTCGAACAGAGGGATTTAAGCAGGATGCTGGAGACAGCAGTAGTAGCGGCGAGATTGGCGGGACAGCGGGCGATGGAGGAGATTAGCTACGTTAAGACGTCTATTAAAAGCCCCGACCAGCTCGTAACGCAGACAGACGTGAAGTGCCAACAGATAATCATTGACCGGATAAAAGAGACGTTTCCCGACGACGGGTTTATAGCTGAAGAGGGACAAAACGGCGAGATGTTCAAGCAACAGCCGAGGGGCAGCAAGCGGATATGGTGGGCTATCGACCCGATAGACGGGACGACTAATTTCGCAAAGGGGATGCTGCTTTTTGCGGTCTCGATTGCGGCGATGTACGAGGGCGAGCCGGTGGTCGGCGTGATTTATGAGCCGGCGACCGATTCGATGTTTACCGCTCTAAAGGGCGAGGAGGCACGGCTTAATAATAGGCGGATTATTACCAGCGACGACGGCTTCGACAAATTTTCGAGTATCGGCACGGACAGTTACTTCGATAACGGCGTGCCTGGATGGGTAATCAAGATGATGGAACGTGCGAGGTCTCGAACCTTAGGCAGCTCGTGCCTTCAGCTTGCGTACTTAGCGAAGGGAAGTTTGATTGGAGTAGTATTCGTCAGGCCAAAGCTGTGGGACGTTGCGGCCGGAGTGGTGATTGCCGAATCCGCCGGCGCGATTGTCAGCGACTGGAAGGGTAAAAAACTGTTTCCGCTGGACCTCGATAAATATCAAGGGGAGGAATTTCCAACGCTGGCCGCAAATAAAAAGGTTTACAACGAGATATTGACGATGCTGAAATGAGCGATTTCGGATTTCGGATTGTAGATTGCGGATTTATATGTAAAAGGAGATTAGTATGACGCCGGAGGAAATGAAGCAAAGAACAAAGGCATTTGGTTTGGCTGTCATCAAACTGGTCGAACAGCTACCGCGAACACGATCGGCTAATATTATATGCAATCAATTGGTGGATTGTGCTACATCGGTAGGAGCAAATTACAGAGCCGCCTGTAGAGCAAGGTCGAAGGCGGAGTTTACCGCCAAACTTGGCATTGTTGAGGAGGAAGCGGATGAAGCCATTTATTGGCTGGAGGTCTTGATTGAAGCGGAGATGATACAAAGAGTCAGAGTCGGGAATCTGCTTAAAGAAGCCGATGAATTGGTTGCAATAGTCGTAGCTTCGCTGAATACCGTTAAGAAAACACGAAAGACCACTACCTCAAAATCCGTAGTCCGAAATCCGCAATCTTAAATGGATTATCTTGGGTCGGGCACCTGCTGTATGGCGATGACCTTGACCGGTTTTTCGGGTACTTCGCTTCTGTCGAGGATGGCCACGACGCGTTTTTGCGGGCCGTCGGCGCCGATGCGGACGAGAATATAAGCTGTAAAGACGTCGCTACGAACGGTTACGAGATTGCTGATTCTCGCAAATATAGCGTCCCGTTCCTCAAAATCACTGATTGCTCCATCAGCAGGAGTCAGGTCAGGATAGGTTTGGAGGTCGTTCATATCCCGCCAGAAGTAGTCGATGCTGGCTAACGAAACGTTCGGGTCGACGACAAGATTCAACTGGCCGATATTTTGAAATCCGCGTTGACCCGGCCTTATGGTGAAATAATCCCCTGCCGGACCGGTTGCCTTGTCTCTATAAGCGACGATATTTCGAGCAAGGTCATAATTCAACGTGCCGATTTTCTCCGATACCCAGGGCAGTTGTGCGATAACGAACCACGGCGCGGTATTGATATTGATTCGGCCTTTGATTCTTTTCTCATCAACCGGCTGTCCGTGGCCAAACGGGTCGATTACGGTGAGATAATTAAAAAGTGGTTGATATTCCGGCAAAGCCAAATTGATTCGCAGACCCGCCTCAGTAACGCCAATGTCAGGCATACAAACGTCAACGCCGCCGTAATTGTACGCGTATGTATTTCTGTAAAATAGCTCTCCAATTTGCCCGACGTTGGTGAAGGTCTGGTTTGCGGGGTGCGCCTGAACCGGCGAGGCGCCGGGGACAAAAAACTCGTTGAATTGACCGATAGTCGGATTATTTATCTGAAAGAAGTCCAAATCCCAGAACCGCCTTATAGGTTTATGGGCGGTTATATCCCGCTGGAAACTGTGGGCTTCGAATTTTACGTTTGGGTCATTCGGATCCCTTATTACCGGCTTCAGCCAGGCCGAATAATTTATATCGGCTGCGGGAACTGCAACACTGTCAACAATTGGGTATCTGTATATACCCGCGACCGGGTCGAAAACCCTCCGTTGCAGAAGTATGACACTGGTACTGTCGAATACAACAAGAGGATTCGAACCTGGCTCATTATTAACAGTGAATCGCCAAACGTCGCCTCTTACAGCATCTCCGTCAACAATAGCATCGATGCGCCAGTAATAGATTGTATTTACATCGAGGTTCCCAAGGGGCGAAGGGCCGTATGGGTCAAAGGCGGTGGTCGGGGCGGGAACATTACCCTGAAAAACATTGACATCGTTTGGCGTGCCGTTGAATACGGATAAAAGGTCTGTCCCAAAATAGATATCGTAGCTGGCCGCCCCGGAGACAACAGGCCAGCTCAAGATAACATTCGGCTCTACTCCTACGGCGCCATTCAGCGGGCTGGGGCTGCCGGCCTCGAACTCGGCGAGGTTAATGTCTATGAGCTGTAATGTATCGTTGTATAAGACATTAAAATAGCGGGAACCGGTCCATTCAAATTGAATTGAAACTGCGGACTCCGAGTTAGTATCATAGATGGTCAACCACCAACTGCGGTCACTTGGCCCCGGCGGCAGGTCCTCTATATAGGGTTTATAAAGCTCGATTGCATACGACTTAAAGACGTTCGGATCGTTTGGGTCCGGCTGAACGAAGTTCTGGGCAAGCTCGGAGATATAAATGCAGGGCTGCTCGAAACCGAAACGAGGTATACCGGCACCATACACGACTGTAACATTATTGTTGGGGTCATACCTCAAATCCAAGGAATTATAGCCGGGACCATCAACATAATCGATGAGATTAGCGGTGATTTGTGCGGCTATGCCATCTGAGATATTGGGGTCAAGCGCCGCACGGACGGCATTATAATCTGCTATTGCATCGACGGACGAAGCCAAGTTAACGTTAAACATTTTCTCGCCATTCGGGTTGACTATCCGGTCGAGGTTTTGAGCCGTCGCGATATGGCGATAGTCGTAGACGCACGGGTCAGGAGAACTGTAGTTGGCTTTCAGGAACCATTCATCGAGGGGGTCGCCCAATTGACGCGGCATATAAAACGGACCGTCAAAACCTCTATCCCAAAGTTCTTCAATTCTAGACGCTATAAGATTGTGATTTATCATATAACGATTTCGCAGCTTTAATTCGTCGGAGATATCGAACGGAGTATATGCACCAGCAGGATTTCCATATTGCCAGATAACCCTTGCATCGTAGAGATAAATATCATTTGATTCACTGCCAGCACGATAACTTGACAGCTTGGCACCATCAGGATCGTCAGTTGCCCCCCTGTATGATAACGCAACAAGATTGACATTTGTCTGACTTGCACCGTCAACACCGAAAAAGCCGACGTTAGCATCCGGATCGAATTTGTAGCCGGTGTTGACGTTGAGCATAGCGGAGTTATCGACGATGCGAATGGCGGCGTAAACGGGCTTGCCTTTGTTGCTTGTCTTGCCGTTAAGCTGAACCCACATAGAATCGCTGACCCCGTCGCCATCAGCATCGGCGGTAAATATGCCATCAGTAGGATTACTATCACGAACCTCAGCAGGGTCCTGGTAATCGTGTTTAATTTGCGCTGCAATGTTTGTGACTGAACCAAATCGTTCATAAATATCAGTGATATGTCTCCAGCGGGGATTAACGCTGCTGCCGTAAGGTTCGAGGCAGGCCAGCCAAGGATTATCGGCGTCAGGATAATCGTAATACTCCTGAGGGGAATTGGGGTCACCGGGGACGTCGGCGGCAAGCGATTCGGATATTTGGGCGATGACGGTATCGACGGCCAGATTGAGGTCCTTGTTATCGGCGATGGCCGAGGTGGCGACCGAATCGACGCGGGAAGAGAGAAGAAAGATTACACCCACAATGGCCAGCAGCGACGTCAGCGCCACCGCCAAAATGAGCGCAGAACCGCTGTTTCGTCGCGCGTATTGCGTATTGCGTCCTGCGTCTTGTGTCTTGTGTCTTGTGTCCATTTCAGTCACCCAGATAAACGATATGGGTAAACGTCTGGCCGTTTCTGAACACACCCCTCGAATCATAAAGCGTGAAAGTAAATTTCAGCGCCTGCGGATATGAAGGTTTATCCGCTGGATTAACCGGATTCGGGTAGTAAGGGCCTGCTGCCCCTTCATACGAAAGCCAAGCCGTGTTCACAGGTGCGGGCGGTTCGGACACGTTAAAGTAAAAGCCAAACATGTCGCTGCCCATTCCGACAGGAGAAAGCACACGAAAATCAGAATCGGCAGGATTTCCATCGCCGTCAGGGTCATTGCTCGGCCACCATAAATATCGCAAGCCGGACGGGTCAAAATAGCTCCACTGCACGGAGAAGCTGCCTGCTCCCTCAGCCATAAGCAGATGTAAAGTGCCTGCATCAGCCAAGCTGATTTGCGGACGGTGATTGCTGTAGTCGGGGGTGTCGCCGAAGCATTTGACGATTATCTCCTGAGTGCTGAGGTTGTTGGTAATAGGGTTCTGCGTCGCGGCCTGCCACTGCGATAGCGAGCTGCTGTCGTGCTCAAGTAAATTATTTAAATTCGGATCGATTAAGAGGTTGCCGGCGTTGAAGCTCGGGAACATCGGGGCCAAATCAAATGAAAAAATGTGCTGGCGTCTTGCAAGAGTTCTCTGGCGTATGGTACGAATACGGTCGTAATTGACAGCGGCACTAACGTCATTCGCCAACTGCTGCCAGGGATAAACATAGCCAAGTTGAGAAGGCGAGTAAATCATTGCCTGGCCATATTGGATTCTCGCTACATTGCCGATAATGGGATTTTTGGTTGCCTGGAAATCGCCGTCGGCGAAAAACATAATCTGGTCGAACCGCTGGCTGGGGTCGGTCGAATGCTGCTGAAACCATATAAACATCGGAGCGTCCTTACGAAGGCCTTTGAAGTCGCTGTCAAGCTGCTCGGTAATGACTCGCAGTTTTCTCATAATCTCGGCCTGTGCCGAGGCGGTGCGGTATGAACCAATACTGACCTTGAAAATCGCCCCGGAGAACACGAGGACTATCGACAATAACCCGATAGCAACGACAAGCTCGATGAGGGTGAAAGCGTGCCTCGATGCTCGATGCTCGATGCTCGTCGCTTGTGAATCGTATTTCGTATTTCGTATTTCGTATTTCATAAACAAAATTAGAATCGCATTACTTTCTGGTACACGGCGATACAGGGATATCGGCCTCCGCCGACAGGCG
>CAYNVP010000065.1:0-12890 GCA_964400665.1 uncultured Pirellulales bacterium
CAGCTTCGCCCTGTTGCTGCCCTGCCGCTATCTGTTCCTGGCTGCGACTGACATTCATCGGCCCGGATGACAACACTGTAAGACGAGCTTTGGACTGAAGCAACTCCGGCTGAGAAGGTAAACCTATCAATACCTTATCTACACCTGACTGTGGTGTGGGATTTACCTCAGCAGATTGTTTCGGCGGCGCAAGCCCCGCCCTGCTCTCGACAGAGTTCATCTGTATTGCTGAAGCTTTTCCGGATACTTGCCGTCCATCAGCCGAATTCCCTCGTGTGCCGGCTATCTGCCTCTGTCCCTCATTTTGTTGAAAGCTTTCACCCTGGGCAGTTGTTGACGATATTACCTGCCCCGTTTTCGGTTGGCTGGGCATTGTGTTCGAATTAACCGCTGTTTGCTGTGATACATTCTTTTGGATGTTCTTGCCGTGATTCTCAACAGTAACTACCTGTGTTTCTTTCAATAATGTTCCCGTTGTTTGTGATACAGTTTGCTTAAGAACCTGGTTGGTATGGTTTGTAGCCGATTTATCATTCTGGGTCGATAGCTTTTGTTCAACCAAAGCCGAGAAGCCCTTTGGCAACTGAATTAACGACCGGTCCTGTCCACTCTTGTCGGCAAGGACAGTTATCTGCGGCTTTGTCGCAACCTCATTTTCACCAGATTTGCTGTTTGATTGATTCGGTTTCAATTGCCGTCTGAAGATATTCTCAAAACCCTCACCTTGCGGTTCTTTCCCTGATATCCGTGCTCCATAAGAGATATTATCGGACGATTGAACGTCATCGCTTTGTCCTATACCCTCTATCGGCGACTTTTTACTCCATTTTTTTGCATCGGAACGCCCTGTTTCTGATGGAATCTGGCTGCCATCCCGGCCAAGTTCGTTGGAGCCGTCAGCTTTGTTTGCCATACGAACAGGGCTCGACTGCACCGGCTGAGCCGGCATTGCGGATGAGATGCCAATTGTTAATAGACTTATGTTCATAGCGCAAATTAGTATCAGTAACGGAAGCAATTATCGTGCCGGGATACTCCACATAAAACCCGTTAGATGTAACAATCTGTTATAAAAGGACTTATATACCTATAAGGGACCGATTTTTTTATGCTTCTGCTCCATTTGGCGGCAATCCGGCAAAATATTCCGACCAGCCAGGCAACAATCGCCACCTTTAGGAATGTGCAGCATTGAAAGATATAGCGCCTTGCTGAAAATTCCGTCAAAAAACCCCGCTTCGTGTATAGAAACCTGACGTTGGGGAAAAAACTCCCCGACACCTTTTCCCCAGGAATGCCTGTTTTTGAACAAAAACAATGGATTCGTCTTTATAGAAAAAAATGGCACGATTATTGCACTGGCAATACAGCAAGAAGCAAGTACGCAGCCCTGCCTAAGTCATGCAGGGGCAGATTTACTTGGAACTGACTGATGTCCAAAACAAGCATAGTTGAATTACTCGAGGCCGGGCTAAAGGCCGAGGCGCTGCGTCAGCGGGCCGTCTCCAACAACGTGGCCAACCTGCAGACGCCAGGGTATCGTCGGCTCGACGTGAGGTTCGAGCAGCTTCTCGCCAAAGCGATTGAGTCGGGTGGAGAGTTCGATATTGAAGAGCTTGAAGCGGAATTATACAAGCCGAAAAATACAACCGTAAAACCAAACGGCAATGATGTCAATCTCGAAGTCGAAGTAGGCGAGCTGGTCAAAAATACACTTCGGCAGAAGGCCTTTGTTCGGATACTTAACAAAAAATACAGCCAAATCGACCAGGCGATAAACACCAGATAAACGGTTCAACCGGAGCCAAATAATGAAAGTGGAAAACGTATTCGGCCCTATTGACATTGCGGTGTCGGGCCTGCGCGCGCAGAACAAGCAGATGGAGATAATCTCCTCGAATATAGCAAATGCAAGGACAACCGATGCGGGCAGAGGCGAGCCATACCGTCGGCTTGAGGCCGTGCTCAAGACAAAAAGCGATGACATCAGCGGCGTTGAAGTAAAGAAGATAGCAAAGGATATGAGCGATTTTTTGAGGGTGCTGGACCCGGGGAATCCCAGCGCCGACGAGAACGGCTACGTGCAGATGCCAAACGTCAGCATACCCGTGGAGATGATGAACCTGACAATGGCAACGCGAACGTACCAGGCCAACGCGGCAGTGCTGCGACGGTATCAACAAATGGTCGACACGACGCTGGAACTGCTTAAATGAGCGAACATAGCGGGGTAAATCCCGGCCTACAATGAGGTGAAAGGCAATGATTAAATTTGACCCTAACGTTGTTTCCGTGACGAACAACCCTTTGCAGATAAAGAAACCGGCCGGCGAAGCACAGCAGCAGGGAGGATTCTCCGGCGCCGTCAAGGCCCTTGAAAAGTACATCTCGAACGTTGATGAGTCACAAAAATCATCGGACATGTCGATACAGGACCTGCTGGCCGGACGCAACGAGGACATCGCTTCGGTCGTGGCGGCGGTGGCAAAGGCGGACATCAGCTTCAAGGTCCTCGTCGGCGTGCGGAACAAGCTGATTGAGGCCTATAAGCAAACTATGAATATGCCGTTGTAAACAGAAATCGGCGGATTAAACCCCGCCCTACAATGCCTTAGTATATGAACTTCTTACAGAAACTTATAGCGGTCTGGCAAAAGGTAAACATAGTGCAGCGTGCGCTATTGACAGCGATTGTCCTGACAATGGGCATCATCGGGTCGTTGTTGATTTACTGGGCCCGGCTTCCGGACATGCAAATGTTATACGCCGAGCTTGACCCCGAAGAGGCCGCGAGGATAACCGACAAAATCAGCGAGAAAGGCGTTGCCTACGAGCTTCGCAACGGCGGCAAAAGCATCTATGTACCGAAAGAGACGGTTTACCAGCTTCGTCTGGACCTTGCCAAGGAGGGGCTGCCCACAGGCAAACAGGGCGGATACAGGTTATTCGACAACGAGAAAATAGGAGTAAGCCCCTTTGTTCAAAACGTGAATCTCAAACGGGCACTGCAGGATGAGCTTGCCAAAAGCATCCAGATGATTGAAGGAGTAGTTTTGGCACGAGTCCATATAGTAAGCAGCGACCAGACACTTTTCAGCTCGAACCAGCAGCAGACAAGCGCGTCTGTTGTGCTGAAACTTAAGCCGGGCTACCGGCTTGCCAACAGCAATATCGCAGCAATCGCCAATCTTGTATCAGGCAGCGTGGAGGGCCTGAAAACAGAAAACGTCACTATTGTCGACAGTGACGGCAGGCTTCTCAGCAGCCAGGCAGACGAAACACTGGCTGGAGGTGCGGGAACGGTTCAGGACTACAGGCAGAGGGTCGAGCAGAACCTGGTTGAAAAAGTAGAAGAGATGCTCCAGACGGTGCTTGGGCCAGGTCGTGCCACCGTGCGGGTAAGCGCGGAGGTAAATATGACAAGCGTCAGCATGGTTACGGAGACTTACAGTCCCACAGGAAAAGTAACCACCAAGGAAGAAATCACGAGCAATTCGGAAACAGAACCAGCCACTGCCACAGAGGCCGGACAGACTTTGGCCGGCGGAGTGAAAAAGGATGAAACGACTCTAACTGAGTACCTCGTGGGAAAAACTGTGGAGCAAAGGGTCAGCGTGCCGGGGGAGGTTACGGCATTATCAGTGGCCGCCGTCGTAGACCTCACGCCAGCCGAAGTAAATCAGCCGCAAGGCGCAGAGCAGTCCGCAAAGATAATGCAGCTTGCGGACGTGGAAAAACTAATCGAAAACGCACTGGGTCTGGACCTTAAAGGCAGAGATTCATTGAAGGTTGTCGAGGCAAGATTCTTCCGTCCGGCTGTGGCTGCTCTTGACAAAGAGCAGCCCAAACGGCTGGACTACGCGAAAATCGCCGGTCAGGCCTCGATGGGTATTATGGCGATTTGTGCGCTGTTTGTGCTGAGAATATTTACGAAAGCGCGAAAGAAAGCCGCGACCGAGTCAACTGCACAGCTTGGGGCGGGTGCAGAAACAGCGGGGATGCTGCCCGGAATGACGACGGCAGCGGAACCGGTCGTTGTTCGCAGACAGTTGGCAGAAGTGATGCGGAATAATCCAGACCAGGCGAGGCGGCTGTTCACCAACTGGCTGCAGGAAAAGGCGTAATAAATAAAATTTCGGATTTCGGATTTTAGATTGCGGATTTAGCCACAGAGAATTTTAGCCACAGAGAACACAGAGGACACAGAGAAAAGAAAAAAGAATTACGCTGCCGTGCCAGCGGCGGCTAAACAACGCGGGGATGACGACGGATATGGCGGAAACGGCAACAATACAGTTGAAGGGCAAACAAAAGGCGGCGATGCTGCTTATGAGTTTGGATGCGCCTACGGCGGGCGAACTGCTCAAAGGAATGGACCAGCAGATGGTACAGGATCTGGCGCTGGAGCTGGCGTATTTAGACGCATCAGGATACCGTGAAAGCAAAGAAAGCGTTGAGCTTGCAAAAGATTTCTGCAATTACCTTCGGGGGGGCGACACATTCCAATTTAAGATGTTCCTCGACGAGATGCTCAAGAACGCCGTCGGCAACGAAAACGCCCAACAGATACAAAAGGAAATCAGCAACTTACTGCGCAGGCGAGACCCGTTTATGTCCATCAGGACCGTCGACCCAAAAGTTCTGGCCAAGGCGCTCGAGAACGAACATCCTCAGGCAATAGGAGTGGTTCTTACGGAACTGGATGCAAGAAAAAGTTCCGAGGTTCTCAGCATACTGGCCGAAGGTGTGCGGCTAAGCGTCATTAACAGGATGACAAACAGAGAGACCGTCAGTATAGAAGCGAAACTTCGAATAGCAAAGATGGTCAACGACCGTCTGAAGGCCCAGACAGGCGTCGCGGCTGTGACTGCCCAGCCGGCAGCCGAAGAATCTCTCAGAAAGGTTGCGGTGATTTTGCGCAACCTCGGTAAAGAGCTGCGTGACGGGCTGCTGGGTGCAATCAAGGAAAAGGACAGCGGCGCCGCCGACAAGGTAGCAGAATTAATGATAATCTGGGAGGACATTCCACTTGTTGCGGACAGATCCCTTCAGCAGGGGCTCCGCGGCATAGACGCAAGAAAACTGGCGCTTGCCCTGCACAATGCCGACGCGGCAATAAAGCAAAAAATAAGGTCGAATATATCCGAGCGAGCCGGCGCTATGGTGGACGAGGAGACGTCGCTTATGCAAGCGCCCAAGAAAGAGGAGATAGCAGCGGCAAGAGAGGAAATTGTCAAGATTTTGCGTGAGATGAATATAAAAGGCGAGCTTATGTTCGTGGAAGGATGACTTTATGTCGGGTATGCCTACTGTGAAACTTGCCAGGCCGATTGAATCGTTAAAGGTCATCCAGACACCGACTATAGTAGTTGATGTGCCGGGGTCGCCTTCGCAGGACAACATCGGACAAGGAATGCCGGCCGAACTGGAAAGTCAAAAGCAACAGTATGCCCTGACACTACAAACACTCGAAGCAGTGACAGCGAACCTTCAGCTTGTATATGAGAAAGCAATCATTGAGCACAGACAGGCGATAGCGAAACTGGCGGTTGAGATAGCCAGAAAGATACTTGTGCAAAAGGTGAAGGACGGGGATTACCAGATTGAAACGATAATCGAGGAGGCGTTGAATAACGCACCAACGCAACAGAATATCGTTGTGCGATTGAATCCGCAGGACCTGGCTCGATATCAACAAATACAACAACAGGGAGACGCGGTTTCCACAGGCATCAAATTCGTAGCGGACTGCGGTATTGGACCAGCCCAGTGCGTTGTAGACACCCCGAAAGGCAAGATTGAATCACTGATAGATGAACATTTAGAGCAGGTCGGCAGGGCGCTTAGCAAAGCGGTGTAAAGATGACGGTGAAAGGACCCGACAACTTTGTGATTGATTTCGACCGGCTTCATTCGACGCTTGAGACAATCAATCTGCTGGATTGCCAAGGCACGGTCGTAAAAGTCTCGGGATTGACGGTAGAATCCAACGGGCCAATAGTGGGTTTACGGGAACTTTGCGGTATTCACATACGTGACGGCAGACGGGTGCTGGCAGAGGTGGTAGGTTTCCAGAATGACCATCTCATTTTATTGCCGCTCGAGCACATAAACGGCATATCGCCCGGGGACACCGTGACTGCGAGGACCACTCCAAGACACATCGTACTCAGCGAGGGCATCCTTGGCAGAGTCATCAATGGACTGGGTGAACCTATTGACGAGAAAGGGCCGCTGCGGGGAACTGAAAAAAGGGCATTGGATGCCGACAGTCCGCCGCCCCTGACCCGCAAGAAGATAACCGAGCCGCTTGCGCTGGGCATTCGCTCAATTGACGGGCTCCTCACGTGCGGTAAGGGCCAGCGGATCGGCATTTTTTCGGGTAGCGGTATCGGCAAAAGCGTTCTGTTAGGCGATATTGCCAATTCGAGCGAAGCATGCGTAAACGTGGTAGCGCTGATAGGCGAGCGGGGCAGGGAAGTACGTGAGTTTTTGGAAAACGACCTCGGCACAGAGGGACTTAGCCGAAGCGTGGTAGTGGTCGCGACAGCGGATTCGCCTCCCATCCAGCGTGTCAAGGCGGCGTTTATGGCGGTAACAGTAGCGGAGTATTTCAGAGACAAAGGAATGAACGTTCTGTTTATGATGGATTCGCTGACACGATTTGCGCAGTCGCAGCGGGAGATAGGTCTTGCCGCTGGTGAGCCGCCCGCAACGAAGGGTTACTGTCCGAGCGTGTTTTCACTGATGCCACGGCTTGTTGAACGCCTGGGAAAGGCAGAAAAGGGAAGTATTACGGGGATACTGACGGTGCTTGTGGAGAACGACGACCTGACCGACCCGGTCGCTGACAGCGCCCGGAGCTTGCTCGATGGGCACATAGTGCTGTCGAGAAAGCTGGCGGAGCGGGGGTATTTTCCGGCCGTGGATATTTTGGCCAGCGTCAGCCGACTGATGCCGGTGGTAACAAGCGAAGAGCACAAGACGGCGGCAAGGAAACTGCGGGAGATTTACGCGACCTACGCCGACGCCGAGGACCTGATTAACATCGGAGCGTTTTCGCCGGGCAGCAATCGACGAATCGACGGCGCAATCGCGTTGATAGACAAGATAAGAGATTTTCTCATACAGCCGGTTCGACAGAGAACCGGCTTACGGGAAACCGTCTCGCAAATGACGGCAATCACTCAGGCGTGGGACCGGCTGTTAGGCGGCAGAAACAACTGAGGGACCGGATTAGATGAGGCGATTTGTATGGCGGCTGCAGCGAGTTCTGGACATAAGAACAAAACAGGAAGTCATAAAGACACAAGAGCTCTTTGCCATAACGGAAAAACTGGCGCAGACACGAAGTGAGCTGCTCGTCCAACAAGGGATACTGCGGGACATTTTTGAGTCGATAGCCGCCGAGTTTCCGAAGGCGCGCATAGTCAGGCAGGAGTTTTTCCTGCGAAACTCGGCGGCCACAGACAAACGAATCAGGCAGCTTCAAGGCAAAGTCAACCAGCTGGAGTCGGAACAAAAGAAGAAGGTGGCCGAGGTATTGAAAATAAGGCGATTCAAGGAAAGTCTCGAACGTTTACGAGAACAGGCAAGAGGCAGATTTATAGAAGAGCAGGAAAAACTCGAACAGAAACAATTAGATGAGACGGCGACGCTCAGGTTTACTCGCGCAGGCAATATCACCGCGGAGAAAAACATAGAATAATAAAATCTGGTTTGCCGGAGAATTAAAAGTGAGCAAGAAACACATAATAATAGCAATAGCCGGGGGCGTCTTAAGTTTTGTTGCGGTGTTTAGTGTGGTCTTTCTGATTGGCCGGTCAAAGCAGCCGATACCTCCCACCGCAGCATCAGCAGCAAACGCTACACAATCAACGAGCAGCACCGAGCCCGCACCCACAAGCGTGCAACTTGCAGATGAGTCAGAGACGATAAAGGGACTGAGCCAGAAACAACTCAAGAGTTTAATCTATGAAGTACGGGAAAAAATACGCGACTATGAAGGCAAGATGAAAGAGCTTGAGCTTCGCAAGGAGCGACTGGCGGTGACCCAGGAGACGCTGAAGAAAGACATCGACGAAATGAACCGGCTTCGAGTAGAGCTGTCGGCGCTGGTGGCAAATCTTAAGGAACAGAGGAGCCAGCTGCTCAAAACCAGAGCAGAGATAACACAGAGCGAAAAGACCAATCTTACGGGAATAGCGGCAACTTACGATAAAATGGATCCGGTCAGCGCCAGCAAGATTCTAATCAGTATGTGCGCCAAGCAAATGGAGACCGGTAGAACGCAGGGCGGCATGATAGATGACGCCGTGAAGATTCTTTTCTATATGAACGAAAGGACCGAGGCAAAACTTCTCGCCGAGATGGTTACAACGGAACCTAAACTTGCGGCGGTTCTCTGCCAGCGATTAAAGGAAATAGTTGAGAAGAAATAAATTATGGACCCTACAACAATTATCGGTGTAATACTCGGTTTCCTGCTTATCGGCTGGGCCATTCTTATGGGCGGCAGCTGGACGATATTCGTCGATTACCCCGCAATGTCAATCACGATAGGCGGTATGTTGTGCGCTACGATGATACATTTTTCGCTTCCGCAATTTCTGGGCATATTCTCGGTCATCAAGAAGACAATTGTGACCCAAATACCTACACAGGCCGAGATAGTTCAGAAAATGGTCAACTATGCCGCCATCAATCGGCGTGACGGTGCACTGGCTCTGGAACAGGAAATACCAAAGACCAAAGATGCCTTCCTTGGCAGAGCACTGCAAATGCTTGTGGACGGGCAGGACGGCGAGGCAATAAGGGACATTATGAGCATGGAGATTCAATACCTTCAGGAAAGACACTCGTCGGGCAAGAAAATTCTGGAGTTTATGGGTTCTGCCGCCCCTGCTTTTGGAATGATAGGAACTCTTATCGGGCTGGTTCAGATGCTGAGAAACATGACCTCGCCGGAATCAATTGGGGCGGGCATGGCAGTTGCACTTATCACGACCTTTTACGGAGCATTGTCAGCAAACCTCATTTTCATCCCGTTGGCAGGCAAACTCGGCCTATATTCGAAGGCCGAGGTGACCGCCAAGGAGATGGTCGTCGAAGGGGTTTGTGCGATAGCCCAGGGCGAAAGCCCGACTGTTGTGCGTGAAAAGATGCAGGTGTTTGTATCGCAAGGCAGACGCAGAGAAGTTAAGGCCACCGTTTAATGTCATTCAGGAAAAAATCCCTGCAACCAGAGGAGGAGCCGGGCTCACCGCAATGGATGCTGACTTTCAGCGATTGTCTGACGCTGCTGTTGACGTTCTTTGTGCTTTTGATGACCTTTTCTTCCATCGGCGAAGACACCATACCCGGGTTGAGAAATGCATTTCGCAGGATAATGCCCGGCTTTCAGTGGTCAGACAAAATGTACCGCAATACCCTGACGACTATAATTGGCGCAGAGCCGGTTGAAGCAGTCCTCGAGGGAAGCGAGCACGCAACGCTTGAAAAGGGGACAAGCGGACTGTTGAAAGAATCTGCGGAGTTTAGCGACCCATTCGAGCCGAGGGTCTTTCTAATACTGTCAAGTAAGGTCTTTGCCGGAAGAGCAGCAGCAATTTCTCCTAAGGGCAGACAGATACTGGATGCACTCGCTGCATATCTCAAGAGGGTAACCAACGGTGTAATCATCGGCGAACACAATCCTGTGGCGTCGACGACCTACAATAAAATTGAGCTTGCGCGGGCATCGGCGGTGGTGGATTACCTCACAACAAAAGGCGATCTTGAAGCCGGAAGATTCGGAATTTCCCTGGGAAGCGCTACAGGTGAGCAACAACTCGCTCCGGTTATGCAAAAGGACATTAAAGAGGCAAACAGCAGTGTGCTTGAGATAGTTTTATTGGGAAAGGATATAAAATAAATGAACCGTGGGCATCGCATGACCGAGGAAGACAGCGCAAAAGCCCCGGCATACATCGTTACGTTTACAACCCTAACCGCCCTGCTGCTGGCATTTTTTGTGGTGTTGGTGAGTATGGGAACTATACGTGACGAGACGCTGCTGGACGAAGGCGAAGGCGGCGGCTGGTCGTTTCTCGAATCATTCAAGTCGGGATTCGGAGCCAGCAAAAAGTTAGGTTCCGGCAGCACATATTACTATGCCGTGGCTAATCCGGAAGACGATGATGACGGCAGAACGCTGGATGCGAGCAGCGAACGGGTTCGGCGAATTCTAAAGAAGGTGGCGTCATTCGGAGCCGTTGCACCCTCACCCATAACAGCTGAGAAGGTGAATTTTGCCTTGACTGATATACACTTTTCGGGCGATGAGGTCACAATAAACGCAAAGTCCGAGCAATTTCTCAAGGAGTTCTGCGTGGGCCTGCAGCAGGACGAAAGCCCGGCGGAGGTAAAGTTGTGTGTACTATGCCTGGGCAACAGCAGTCAGCCACGGGAAAAGGAAATGGTCCTGGCAGCCAGACGGGCTAAAGCCATTGAGGATTTTCTTCGAACGAATCTACCCACCACAGGAAAATGGTCAATGTATTCGTGGGGTGCCGGAGCAGACAGCATCTGGACAGCAGGTGACGCGATTGTCTCTACACAACCGCAGGTGTTGATTGCCATACTCAGAAACAGCAGTTAAATCAAGAAGTGATTTTGCCATAACTTCTTCTGTGCCAACAGGAAAGGTATATCTACTCTCCCGCCGTTAAGTTTTTCGACAAATCGTCTGATTTTCCCCCAGCAACACAACATCGGCAGCCCCTAAAACCCCGCAAATGACAATCGCGGCGTTCAGGCACATCTTTTGCTCTTGTTTAGCTAAGGCAAGGTGCGTTTTATAAAGTGGCGAAAGGAAAAATAAAACTTATTGCGATATTGGCCACATTGATATTGGCGGGCGGACTGCTGCCCGGTGTGGCCCGGGTTACAGCTACGTCGGGACCGCAACAACAGGATGAATTCCCGACTCTCTCCACGCCGGAGCAGGCGCAGGAAACACAATCCGAATCAAAGCTCTCAAACGGACTATCAAGCCCCCCCAGCGGACGCGAATTTTTCTACAAGATGCTGCTGTCGGTGTCGCTGGTCATCGCTCTCGGTGTCGGGGCAATTTACGTTTCGAGGAAATTTCTACCACGGTTCGCGAATCTGCCAGGCAAAAAGATACGTGTCCTAGAGACAGCATACATCGCACCGCACAAAGGTATACATCTGATTCAGGTGGGCACAAGGCATCTGCTGATAGCAAGCACCAACGAGACAATCACGATGCTGGCGGACGTGACCGATTCTGCAACGGATTTTGCAGCCGAGCTTGAGGCAAGGAGTTAAAGGGGCAAATGGCAAGCAGGTACTTATTACCAATGGTCGTAGTCGTCCTGACATTTACGGGATTTGCCAAATCCGCGGCGCCTCTACAACCGGCGATGCCACAGGCAACCGCCGCCTCTGCAACGAATACCCCACCAAACACCGTGCCCAGTATCAGCGAATTGATGACTATTATAGATAAAGCGACTGCGGAACAAGGCAAAACCCGGGACTGGTCAACGCCGGTCAAGCTTGTCATCATTTTCACGGGGCTTGCAATTTTACCCAGCTTGCTGGTAATGATGACTTCGTTCACACGGATAGTGATAGTCCTGGCATTTGTTCGACGTGCGCTTACAACACAGACGATCCCGCCTAACATTGCGATTATGGGGCTGGCTTTGTTTTTGACGCTATTTACAATGGCTCCAACTCTGGCAAAAATCAATGTCGATGCGATTCAACCATACCTGGCCGATGAGATTGACTTCCAGACAGCAGCGGACAAAGCAGGCGAGAGTATAAAGGAATTTATGCTCCGGCAGAGCAGGCAGGCCGACCTGGCATTGTTTGTGCAAATGGCGAAGATTGAACGGCCCGAGACTCCGATGGACATCGGACTACATATAGTGATACCTGCTTTTATCATCAGCGAATTTCGCACAGCGTTTGAAATGGGATGCCTTTTGTTTATTCCCTTTTTGCTGATTGATATGGTCACAGCGGGGGTGTTGCTAAGCGCGGGAATGATGATGCTTCCGCCCGTTATGATTTCGCTGCCCCTGAAGCTGATATTATTCATACTCATCGACGGCTGGGGTCTGCTGGCGAAAAGCTTAAGCTTAAGTTTCAGGTAACTTATTTCGGGAATATTATATGGATTCGAGCTTCAGTCTTTATCTCGGTCGTCATACCCTCGAAACAGCTTTGCTTTTGTCGGCGCCAATTTTACTTACGTGCCTTGTAGTTGGTGTGGTGATAACGCTGCTACAGGCGATAACCTCCATCCGCGATATGACGTTAACCATAGTTCCCAAGCTTATGGCTGTAGGCGTCGTGACACTGCTTATGAGCGGCTGGATGCTCGAAGTGACACTGCGATTCACAACTGAAATGTTCGCATACATTCAGAACATCGGACACTAAGCCGTGGATGAACTGTTGGTTGAGAAGCTGCTGTATTTTGCAATGGCACTGACAAGGATTTCGGCCTTTTTCCTTTTTGTGCCGGTGTTCGGATGGGAAATCATCCCGATGACGATAAAGGTCGCGGCGACGGTGCTGCTGTCGGTTTTCTTTTATCTGACAAATCCGCCCGCTGTTGCCGTTCAGCACTCCTCGGCATTGCAGGTAATGCTGCTGCTGGGCTGTGAGGCGACCTATGGGCTGGCTTTGGGAGCAATCGCAAACATTCTTTTCTCCGCGGTCAAACTCGGTGGCCGAATAGCGGAACACCAGATGGGTATGTCAATGGCTCAGATATTAGACCCGCTGACAAAGGAGCGAGGTCAGCCGGTGGGAAACTTGCTGGAAATGATATTTGTCATAGCGTTTCTTTCAGCCAACGGTCACCATTTACT
>CAYNVP010000066.1:0-12746 GCA_964400665.1 uncultured Pirellulales bacterium
AAGGCAGTCAACCAATATCGTGGCGGTAGAGGACAAGTTGGTAAGCCAGGCGTTGAATTTTATCCACCAGAACGCAAAGTATCTGATACAGGTTGATGACGTCGTTAAGGCGCTAAGCGTCTCTCGGCGCTGTCTGCACGACAGATTTATGAAGGCATTGAGACGTTCTGTTTACAATGAGATTAGACGCGTCCGAATCGACATTATAAGTCAGATGCTGCTTGAAACGGATTTGTCGATATCGGATATTGCGTTCAACCTCGGATACGATAATACCAATCACATCGCAAGATACTTCAGACAGAAAATGGGATTATCGCCTCTCGAATACCGCAGACTTCACGGCCACAGATAGCAGCAAATAGCGAAAATCACACAGATAATTTTTTAGTCCGCTGCAGGCAGATTCGGCAGTATTATCGTAAATGTCGTTCCTTTTCCCGGCTGGGAATCGACCGTTATTGAGCCGTTATGTCCCTCGATTACCTTTTTGCATAACGCCAGTCCGAGTCCGCTGCCGGACCGGCCCGAGTTCTTTTGCTTCGTGCTGAAAAACGTGTCGAAAACATTTTTCATCTCCGACGGCTCGATTCCGCTGCCGGTATCGCTTATTCGTATGCGTATGCCTTCGCTTTGTTCCTCGGCTTCAATCGTCAGCACACCGCCGCGGGAAATCATCGCCTCACGCGCATTGAGTATCAGGTTCATCAGCGCCTGCTGCAGCTGCACGGGCACGGCACAAACCTGCAAATTTTCACTGACCCGAATCTCAACCGTTATCCCGTCTTTTTTGAAATCCCGGCAAAGACAATCGAACACGCCGTTCACAAGCCCCAGCAGGGGGGTCGAAACTTTTTCTACATTTACCGCATTCGCAAGCGCCAATATGCCTTCCATAACCTTGCCTGCCTGCCGGCAGTTCCGGGCCGTCTTGCGTAATACCCGTTCCGCCAGGACGCCATCCTCAGGATTCTGCAGAGAAAGCTCCGCGTAATTGGTCAGCGGCGTCAGGAGATTATTTATCTCGTGAGCTATCATCGCTATCGCGGAGCCGAGATTAGCCAATGATTCGAGCTGCAAGGCCTCCTTCGCGAGCGCTTCATTCTGCCGGCGCTGCTGCGCAAGCTGTCTGTGCATCGTCTGCCGTTTTGCGATAATGCTTGTCAACGCATGACCTCTGCTGTAAAATTCCTTATAAAGAGCTTGACCAGATTATCCGGTAGCTTACAAGTATTTGTATCGACTTGTTCCGTGCTCTTTCTTGAGAGATTGCCTTGGCCTGCGGTCTCGCAATAACCACCACCGCGAGGGTGGGAGCTAAACGATAATGAACGAGCAAAGAATACTCGAAGAGCTCCTGGCGCTGCTCGAAGCAAACGGCGTCACAATTCGCCGCGAAGCGCTCGCAGGCGGGGTAGGGGGGTTGTGCACCGTTAAAGGACAGAACATTTTCTTCGTCGATACACAATCCGGTTCTGCAGACATCGCCGCACTTGCCGCCGAGGCGGTCGGGAAAATCGTCGATATCGAGGCCGTTTACATCCGCCCAGAAATCCGTCAGTTTATCGAGTCTCACGGTTCGCCCATTAAGGAGCGATGACTATGACCGCCAAAAAAGTTGCTATTATGCTCGCTGAGCAATATCAGGTTCTCGAGATATGGTTCCCTTACTATCGTTTCAAGGAGGTGGGCATCGAATGCGATTTTGTCGCCGCTGAGGCAAACAAAGATTACCCATCGAAAGAGGGCTATCCGTGCCGCTCGACCGTCGCCGCAAAGAATGCCAGGTCGGCTGACTATGATTGTATGATTGTGCCGGGCGGCTTTGCTCCGGATTTTATGCGAAGAAACAATGATATGATAAAATTCGCCAATGATATGGTAAACTCTGGCAAAATCATCGCCGCTATCTGTCACGGCGCGTGGCTGTTGTGCAGTACTAAAATTCTCAAAGGCAAAAACGCTACCTGCTTTATGGCCTTACGCGACGATATCATTAACGCCGGCGCAAGCTACCTCGATGAGGAATGTGTCGTAGATGGAAATCTCATCACCGCTCGAAAGCCCGACGATCTGCCCGCTTTTTGTAAGGCAATCCTTAAAGCACTCGGTAAATAAATTTCTAAATGGAGTTGTGACAATATGGTAAAGAAAAAAAACGACAACCAACAGCACGAAACACCGGTAATCCTCGTTGTTGACGACAACCGCGAAAACCTTGAACTGCTCGAGGCCTATCTCGAAGACCTTGATTGCCGGACAATTCCCGCCTACGACGGCCCGGAAGCCCTCGAAATCGTCAAAAGGGATAAGACCGACCTCATCCTGCTTGATATTATGATGCCCAAAATGAGCGGTTTCGAGGTCTGTCGCAGAATCAAAAATGATTCCTCCACAAACCACATCCCCGTCATTATGGTCACCGCGCTCAACGAATTCGGTGATATGCAGCGGGCCGTCGATTGCGGCACCGACGATTTTGTCTCCAAGCCCGTCAACAAGCTCGAATTGCTAACCCGCGTCAAAACTATGCTCAAACTCAAAAACCTCACCGACAAGCTCGAACGCACGCTGACCTATCTGGCTGAAGTCGAAAAACAGGCACAAATAAATGAGCCGAAATAATGACGGAGGGCAAATATTGGTTACAACGCAGAAATTGTATTGGGTCGAGCGTATTGCATCTCTGATACTTATATTTTGCCTGGGGCTAATCGCGGGCAATGTTTGGGAAAATCCTCCGTTTATTATCATAGCCTGTATTATGATGGCTGCCTGTATTGCCAAAATATGGACATGCCTCGCCGTAAAGAAATCTAATCACCAACGCTAAATAATGTGGCTTTTTCGGCAGGGGGGTTACGTCCCAAAACTCGAAAATCGCCTGACAGTCGATACAACACGCGCAACCGACATCCTGCCCGCAAAAATACCTTCATATCAGTCGATTTCCTGATAACCTTGCCTAACCGCTCGCTGCCGCCTTGCCGATAAATCCCTGTGGATGGAGGTTCCAGCCATTAGTTCTGTATAGCTCAAGGAATCGGCTTGCGAGGAGGGTGATTTCCTAAAAAATCGTAAAGCGGTTGCGCGGCTTGCCCGCCTCGACTCGCCGGACGTGAGTCGGGCGAGGCGGGTATCGGTTGCGTCGAACGTTAATTGTTGGTTGATACGCGACCGTAATACGATTGACGAGACGAGCCCCCGCGTCTTCTTGTCGAAGACAAGAGCGGGGGCAACCGACTGACGAAATACGAAATTTTTATGGGCCAATTACTACAAATTTTCGGCAGGGGGCTCGAAGTCGAAACAGCCGACCTTATATGGCACTGGCTTGGCCAGTCTGCGGAGGTGCTCGCCAATTCCGACCTGCCTCACGCCCGGTTGCTTCAAAAAATCGTCGAATTGGCTCCGTCAAAAAATTCCGCTCTCCTCCGGCGAACACTCGACGAGCACCGTTGCCTTCATCCCAGTTCCCATTATGCCGACCTTGCCGACGCTGCCATAGCTTTGACCGATAACCGCCTCGCCGATGCCTTCGACCTGCTCAAATCCGTTTACTCTCGCTATCCAAGAAATGTAACCGCACTTTACGCCCTTGGTCACTGCTGCGAGCGGCTCGACCGTGAAGCTGATGCCGTTGCTTTCTACCAGGACTGCCTTAAATTTAAAAATTACCTCCGTTTTCCCCGGCAGCGTCTCGCCGCCATTTACTTTAAAAACGGCCAGATTGAAAAAACCATCCACGAATACCAGCTCCTCGCCGCAGAATATCCCGACGACCTCTCAATCCTGCTTACTCTCGGCCACCTCTACCTTGCTTCCGCACAATATAAGCACTCCTTCGATACCTTTTCCACCGCCATCCTTATTCAACCCGATAATTTTTCACCTGATATCGACCCGATTGATTCTCTCATGGAAGCCGGCGAGTTCAACGATGCGCTCGACCAAATCGATAACACACTCGATACGTATCCCGACAGACCGGACCTCCTGCTCCGACGCGCTGTTGTTCTCGCCGCCCTCGGCGAGGAAGATCAGGCGCTTGCCGGTTATAACCACACTGTCGCCGTCTGCCCCAATTTCCTCGAAGCAAATATCAAGCTCGGCTCTCATCACCTCCGAATCGGCGACTCCGACTCAGCCGCCTTGCAGTTCACACGCGCCGCCCTAATAAATGACCGCATCGTTGACGCCTATCTGGGCCTCGCCACCGCTCAAAAACTCGCCGGTAATACCTCGGAAGCCCTTATTTCGCTTTCCCTTGCCTCTGCCGTCGAAACCAACGGCCCGTTGCTTTTAGCGGAAGCCGCTCGCCTTCAGTTTCATCCATCTTCTGCCAACCAGCCCGACCCTGAGTTGCATTCTATTACCCGTATTTTGAATGCCCACAACAAAATGCTTCGGCTCTCACCACAGAACCCTGAATTGTATTACCGTCTCGGCACCCTCCTGATGGGTGTTGGCCGGCTGACCCAGGCAATCGAATTGTTCACAAGCGCTCTTGAGCTCACCCCGACAAACGCAGCTGTCCGGAATAAGCTCGCCGTCTGTCTTCACGAAACCGATGAAAAAGCCCTCGCTCTCGAAAAACTCTCACCTCCTAATTATCTCCAGCCCGAAACGCTCGACCTCCATTACCGCGTCAGTCTTCTTTATTGCGACAAAATTAAATTTGCTTCCTCATTGCTCAATCTCGAACAATGGCTGGTGGAAACTCTGTCCTGCACCGACGCAACCGTTAATGTCTCAATAGTCCTTCAAAACCTCGGTCTCATCGACCGTGCGTCCTCAATTTGCGATAGTCTCCGACAGACTGCTGGTTGTCGGGCCGACTAAAAGAATATTCGTATGTAGTATCGAATTATCGAAAAACCGCACGAAAAACCTGTATGAAACATAACATATATTATGAGACCTTCGTTATTGCGTAATAAATAAAAGGCCCCCAACTTCAGGTTTGTTGGGGGCCTTCATGTGTAAAGCAATGAATCTCGAACCTATTACCTAAGTCCCACTGGTTTTCCTAATATCTCATAATGCAGTATCGCCTTGCGAAGCCCATCTTTGTCTTTGTATTGCTCAGCAAGCTCTGTTAAATATGAAATTGAACCAGCCGGTGATTTCTCCTCATATAATGCGGTTTTTTTAATCGAGGCAGCCGAAACAGGTTCCAGGACCGGCGGCGGTTTTTCTACAACCGGCGGTGCGGCTGTCGTAACCTCCAACATTGGCGGTTTTGTGACAGCCCCGGTCTCAGGCCAGCTGGAACGCTGTTCCATTGACGACGATTGCTCAGCCGACTTCATCACCTGCTCTCGAGCCGCCGCGTAATGCTCCTTCACTATCTTAATGAAATCCCCCAAATTTTTAGGCTGACGTTGTTTGTCTTTTGTCATCTGCTGGATTTCAGGCCGCTTGCCCTTTTTACCCGATTGAACCGTCTTGGCTATCGCCCCAAGAAGCCACAGGACGCCTATAACGATAAAAGGCGCGACCTCCTTCAGTTTGTCTATTGTATCCCTGCCGTCAGAAACAATCTTGTCTAACAAATCGCCTATCATTAGTTTTTTACTTTTTCCTTTTTAATTTTTACTTTTTCCCTTCTGGGCCTCCCTTGGCAATCGAATCTCTCATCGACGTGTCGGCGGTTATGTTCTTCATCCGGTAGTAGTCCATTATGCCGAGATTGCCCTTCTGGAACGCCTCCGCTATTGCAAGCGGCACCTTTGCCTCATTCTCAACCACCATCGCCCTCATCTCCTGTTCTCTCGCCACCGCCATTGCGCGTCGTTTCTCCGCCTCGGCCTTTGCCCTGCGCATATCTGCTTCCGCCTGTGCCGCCTGCAGTTGTGCCCCGACGTTCTCGCCCACGTCAATGTCCGCGATATCAATCGACAGAATCTCGAACGCCGTCCCGGCATCCAGCCCCTTGCTCAAAACCGACTTCGATATCCGGTCCGGGTTCTCCAGCACGTTTTTATACGTCACTGCGCTTCCTATCGTCGTTACTATTCCCTCGCCGACCCTGGCGATAATCGTCTCTTCCGTCGCTCCACCGACCAGCCGTTGTATATTCGTTCTCACCGTTACTCTCGCCTTGGCCTTTAGCTGTATCCCGTCCTGCGCGACCGCATCCACCGTCTCTTTGCCCTTCTTGGGGTCCGGAGTATCGATAACCTTGGGATTTACCGATGTCTGCACCGCGTCCAGCAGGTCCCTGCCCGCCAAATCAATTGCCGTAGCCGTCTTGAGGTCCAGCGGTATATTTGCCCGGTTGGCCGCTATAAGCGCCCGCACGACGTTAGGGACCCGCCCCCCTGCCAGATAATGGCTTTCCAAATCACGTGTCGTTAGTTGCAGACCCGCCTGAATCGCCGTTATCTTGCTCAGGACTATCGTCCGGCTGTCAACCTTGCGAAGCCACATCCCTATCAGATCTGCCAGCGTTACGTTGGCACGTGAGAAATATGCCTGAAGCCACAATCGCGCAAACTTAAGCACCAGGAGCACAAACACCAATACGACTATGCCGACAATAACCAGAACAGCCATGCCGATTGCCCCGGTGTTTTCCCCTGCCCCCAATCTGATATTTGTCATATTACTCATCTTTCCGTCCTTTCTTTTAGCTTTCTTGAATCACTCGCACCGTTACTTGTGTGCTTTCCACCCGAATTACCTTCACGCGGCTGCCCTTCTCAACATAGCCGCTTTCGGCCACACATTCAAGCCGCTTGCCAGAAAAATCGCACATCCCCACAGGCCTCATCGTCGTAGTCACCGTCCCGACTGCGCCTAATAGTCCCTTAAGTTCCTCCGTATCCGGAATTGCCTCCCCTTCCTTGCGCACCGGCGGCGCAAGCAGCACTCGCTTGCCGAATCGTGTCTTTGGAAACACTTTATACGCTCCAACCAGAACGCTCGGTATCATCACAAGCGCAATCCCTATTCCCGTCCATCCTGCTGCCGCGCTTCTGCTGAAAAATATCGCCACCCCCCCTGTCAGGCACCCAATCGCGCATAATGTTATCAGTCCACCGCTCGGTACAAATACCTCTGCTATTATCAACGCCGCACTTGCCAAATACAAAAACACCGCAAATATCAGCCACCAGTCCATTAACACTCTCCTACTCTACTGTTCCAATGCTTTCACCACGACCCTGTTGCCGTGAATCTCTATTATCCTAAGCTTTGTCCCTTTGTCAATGAACTCCCCTTCCGCCACCACGTCCACAACCGCCTCGCCGAATTTCGCCTTGCCTGCCGGCCTTAATCTTGAAGTCGCTTCTCCCGTCTCGCCCACTTTTACGCTTACCTGTCCCCCTTCCGGCGGCGCCGTCATACTGATCTCAAATTCGTCGCCTTTCTTCGCCGCGGTTGGCAAAAGTATCAATCCGCTCATAAAACCCACCTTCGGTATATATTTACCCAGCAAAACCGCCAATATCACAAAACCTGTAAAACCGAGGAATATAGCCAAAACTCCGTATGTAAACCACAGCCAGTCGAAATCACTCTGTGGCCACGGTATTCGGTCGGGCGGATTCTTTATAAGCATCCCGAACAGACCAAGCAGTATGCACAGTATCCCCGAAAAGCCGACCACCCCAAAACCCGGTATCAGGAAAAGCTCTATCAAAAGAAGCAGAACCCCCGCCACGAACAACGCGACCTCCACCCAGTTGGCCAGGCCGACCAAATATTTGCTGCCGATTAGTACAGTAAAGCATATTACTGCCACCAACCCCGGCAGGCCGATTCCCGGCGTATTAAATTCCACGTACAGACCCAGCATCCCCACCATCAAAAGCAGCCCCATCAGCACAGGCGAATTAAGCCATCGAACCATGTCCTCCGACCAGTTCGTCTCCAGCACCATCGGCGGCCCGCTAAACTGAACTCCGTCACGCTTCGCAAAGAATTCCAGCGCCCCGTTCACATCTTCCACAACCGCTCTGGCTATCCCGTATTCAGCCGCCTTCGATGCCGTCAGGGTCAGCAGCTCGTCGCTCTTTACGATAAGCTCCTTGTTTTTCAGATCGTATCTCTTCTCGTCAGCCGGCAACTGCTCCGTCTCGTAAAACTCATATTGGCCCGTATCGAGGTTTTTTATCCTGTAAACCTCCGTCCCGATGCTCACCATTGCTTTCAGCAAGGGCTTTGGGTAATGGTTTGCTTCTGCCGCCCGCATAAACGTCGCCCGCACAAAGGATTCCGCCTTCTCCCGCTCTACTCCTTCGAGCTTGGCCCCCATTTGTATCGGCGCGCAGTCCCCCATTATCGTGTTTTCCCTCATTACTATGTCCTGGCACGATACCGCTATCATTGCCCCCGCCGATATGGCCTCCTTGTACACGTAGGCCACCGTATGCGCCTTGTCCCCGGTCTCCAGAATGAAATACTTCGATATGCTGTCCCCGGACTCCAGAAATCCGCCGTATGTTTCTATCTCATATATGACGTATTCCGCTCCCTCACTCAGCGCAAGCTCTGTCCTTCGCTGTATTGATTTATACAGCCCGTCGTCTATCATCCCCCTGCACACAATTACAGCCGCTTTCACCGGCCCCTTCACTGTCGGCGGCCCCGCATACTCCTCTGCGCTGATACACAGCCCCCCCGCCGCGAATAAAATAATGAATGCGAAAATTGTTAAAATACGCGAGATTTTCCGAAGACCGTTTCTCATACACACAATCATAGCCGACCTGACCATACCTTACAATACCCAATTAAATCTGTTTAGCCGTCGAGTGCAGGATACACCCCTGTTAAAGAATTGCTCTCCACGCCGGCCCATTGCAAACCTCCTATTACCGATTGCGCAATATTAGTCAGATGGTCCCCAACCTTTTCAATGTTGTCAACAATATCAATAAATATCAGCCCGAGTTCAGGTGTCGATATCCCGTTCGTCATTCGCTGCACATGATTGCGGCGAAAATCCACCTGCATCCTGTTGAGTCTGTTTTCGTTCGATAGCGACGCCTTTGCCGCCGCCTTATCGTTGTTTTCCAGAGCAGTCAATATCAAATCGAACATTGAGCTTATTTCGCTCAGCAGAATCTCAAGTTCGCCGCTGGCGTCTTGGCTGAACGACAGCTTCTGGTCTATCTTGCGCTGTGCTATCTGACAGATATTAACTGCGTGGTCCCCAATACGCTCCAGGTCGTTGACTGTATGCAACAGTATCGGAAGTGCTACTGAAACCTCGTCTGAAAGCGTTTTTCTTGATAAGGCCGTCAGATAAGAAGTTATCTCGTATTGGAACTCGTCAGTGGCCTCCTCTGCCTTGTGCGCCAGTAATAGCTTTCTGATGTTGTTTTCCTTAAGCCCTTCAATTGAAAGTTTTATGGAATCTTTAGCCACCTTTGTCATATGCACAATTTCCTGCTTGGTCTGCTCAAGGGCCAGCTCCGGCGTGCTAAGAAGATGCCTCTCCAAAATAATCGGCTTGGTCACTATATCTCTCGCTCGCGCCGGAACAGTCTTGATTGCCAGCGTCTCAAGCAATTTGAGCATCGGCAAAAATACAGCAGCGTTCACAACGTTGAACAGACTGTGCGCAATGGCTATATGCAGCATTATGGTCCCCTTCGTTAGCTCCAGTGGCACAAGCCATTCAACCGCTCGACCGTACCATCCTGTCCACACCAGAGGCAACATATAGATAACGCCGGCAAGATTGAAAATCGTATGCGCCTGAGCGGTTCGTCTCGCAGCTAACGAAGTATTAATCGCCGCAAGTTGCGCCGTGATTGTTGTCCCGATATTATCACCAAGCACATATGGGATTGCCACTCGCAGAACAATAGACCAATCGCTCCCAAATACCCCTTCAAAGGCAAGAATCTGAACCAATGCTATTGTGGCCGCGCTGCACTGCAAAAGCATAGTCATCATCGTTCCCGCAAGAACAGACAAAATCGGGTTCTGTCCGAGCCATAATAATGCACTCCGCATACCTTCACTGCCCTGCAGCGGCGCCACCGCATCTTTCATAAAATTGATGCCCGTGAACAATATCCCAAATCCGAGTATTACCTCTCCGATGCTGCGCGTCTTTTGACTCTTGCACAGAATCTTCATCAAAAACCCTATCCCGATTGCAGGCATTGCATATGTTGTAATCTTAAACGCCGCGACACCTGATATGAGCCATGCCGTAAATGTGGTCCCAATATTGGCGCCAAGAATCACACTCAGTGACTGCCTGAGCGTTAAAAGACCGGCATTGACAAAACCTACCGTCATAACTGTTGTCGCAGAGCTTGATTGCATTAGTATTGTCACCAGCATACCAACTACAACCCCGACAACCGGCTTCCTGGTCAACGCCCTTATAATATTTCTCATCTTCTGACCGGCAATTTTCTTTAGACCACCGCTCGTCAGGTCCATGCCGAACAGAAACAAACCTAACCCACCTATTGTGCCGAGTATTATCTCAGTTGTCATTTATTCTCCTGCCAGGCCCTGCAGAAATTCCCCTATGCCATAACTTTTTGCTGTGCGTGCTTTTTCTGAGCGTAAAGTGTTGAAATTGACCCCTAAAAACCGTTTTCTCCTCTTCCCTCTTAATATCCTTTCTTGTCTTAAACAATCTTGCGCAAAATCTCCACGCCCTGGCGAATCTTGCCATCACTTGTCGCGTAGCTAATCCTGAAGTGCGTATCTTTCTCACTGAACACATTTCCAGGTATCACCAGCACGTTGTTAGCTATCGCCTTTTCAACAAATTCAGTCGCCCTGCCGTCAGGCGCTTTCACAAAAGCATAAAATGCCCCGCCTGGCCTGGCAATTTCGAATTTATCCTTCAGCCCTTCGTAAATCAGGTCCCGTTTTTTTCTGTATGCGTTCACGAACATCGTCATATCGCAATCCAACGCCGCTGACGCCGCCTTTTGAAAAGGAGTCGGCGCGCATACAAACGTATACTGCTGTATCATCGTCATCTTTTCTATCACGTCCGCAAGCTGCCCCCCTGCCGCCGCGTATCCCATTCGCCATCCGGTCATCCCGCAGCTCTTGCTAAAACCCCGCAGCACGAGTGTCTTTTCATGCCATTCCGCAGCGCTGACACATTCGCAGTCATAACTAAATATATTATATATCTCATCACTTAATATAATAATATCTTTGTTAGCTGCAATACTCACAATATCCTTAATATCTTTTTCTGCGTAAACGGCCCCGGTCGGATTGCAGGGAGAATTTATTATTATCAGCTTGGTCCTGTCTGTGATGGCGTCTGAAATCCTTCCGACCGGCAGACCGAAATCCGGATAACAATCCACAAACACGCACCTTCCCCCAAGCATATTCACAAGATGCTTGTACATCACGAAATAAGGGTCGGGAATTATAACCTCATCACCCGGATTAATCATCGCCAAAAACGCCAGCAGAATCCCGCCGCTAACGCCGCTGGTTACCAGCACATTCGGATTTTTCCAGCCGAATTCCGCCTTCAACCCCCCTGCTATTTTTTCAATCAGTCCCCCCTCCCCTGCCGTCTGCGAGTATTTGTTGTCCCCCCTTTCTATCGCCCTTATCGCCTCCTGTTTCACTGGCTCCGGCACGTCAAAATCCGGCTGACCTATCGAAAAATTTACCGGGTCCTTCATCGTCGCCGCAAGAGCGAAAACCTTCCGTATCCCGCTTGAATCAATACACCTCGTCCTGTCCGCAATTATCTTCTTCATAACCGCTAATCATACCCTTAAGTGCACAGCTCGCCAAATAAAAAAAGGCCGGCAACAGCCGGCCTTCTCGTTCATTGCCCGGATTATTATCCTACTTTTTCTTTGTCTCCTTGCCGGCTGCTGGTGTTGCCGCCTTTGCCGCACCCGTTACTCCAGCCGCTGGTGTTCCCGCCGCAGGTGTCGCTGCCGTTGCTCCTTCGGTACCGGCTGCTGCGCCCTCTGCCGCCGCTTTTTCTTTCGCCGCTTTCTTGCCGGCGTGGCTCTTTCTGTGTGCTACCTTCGGCAGTCCCAGAACGGCATCCTTCTCTTCCCACCGCTCTTCATACTTCAAACGCTCTATACGTTCCGCACGCGTCAATACGTTGCGGTGTCTCACAAGTGCGTTCTTTAATTTCAAAGACCTGTCAATCGACATCTAATTTTCTCCTGAATTCTGTTACTCAAATCTCATACCGAATGCATCGTGAAACGGCGCCGTTCCGTCGGCCCTTTGGAACGTCTCATACCCCGCCGGCGCCTTATATCCCGCTCCAAGCTCTATTATCTTCTGCTTTGCCATGTATCCGTTCGTCCCGGGCTTGTCGGGATTATCATAGCCGTTTTTTGTCACTAAATAATACCAGTTATTTCTCTCAACTATCTCAGTCGCTACGCCTAATTTGTCAAAGTATTCCTTTACCGGCAACAATTGCTCCCGAACCTGATACATCTGTATCACAATCCGGTTCCTGCCCTGCAGCGTCGTCTGTTCGGCCTCCGCGTCTTTAGCAGGGGCAATCTGTTCTTTTATTTGCGATGATGTCTGGTTGACAGGGGTCAATTGTGTATTTTCCCTGCTTCCAATCCATTCACCCAGCCGGAAAACCACTACCAATACCAGCAACGCTCCTAACAATACCGCTATGCCGACCTGATACGGCATCGAAAACTCTATTCGGCCGGCGTTAAACTGCAAGAACCTCGGCATGCGCACCCATCGCACCACGCTCGGCGGCGCGATGCCCGCCTCGTCTTGGGGCTTCTGCTGCTCCG
>CAYNVP010000067.1:0-12636 GCA_964400665.1 uncultured Pirellulales bacterium
GCCGCAGGCCCCGACGGCCTGGATATAATCAAAAGGATTATTGCAGAAAGCCCGCAGTTCCTCAAACCCGCTGCCGCGCTGATAATGGAAATCGGAAACAACCAGGGGCCGATGGTCCGCAAGCTCCTCGAAGATACAGGATACTTCGATACCGTAACGATTGAAAAAGATTACAACAAGCTCGACCGGCTGGCAATTGGCCTCACAGAGCAAAGCGAAATACAACGCCTACCCTAACCCGTGACGTCGCGTATCTCTTCATAGAACTTCATATACTTGTCTTTGTCTGCGGTCTTGCGCATCGCGATACCCGCACGCGGATGCTCGTTCAGCATACCCGTAATCATATAGGGTATCAGATAGCCCCACTCGATGTCCTTCTGCATCGGCAGCATCTGCTCTTCGATGACCTTGAGAATGGGGCCAAGCTTGAACTTCGGGTTTTTCAAAAAACCAATCATTAATTCAAGCGGGCAGTTACCCGGTCCTCGCCCGATGCCATACAGCGAACCATCGAGGAAATTGGCGTTGTGTATGATACCCTCGATAGTGTTGGAAAACGCAAGCTGCTGATTATTGTGGCAGTGCACGCCGACTTCCTTTGGCTCCGGCAAATGCTTCCTGTAAAGTTTAACAAGATATTCTACCTGCTCACAATACAGGGCGCCGAAACTGTCAACTACGTAAACGACGTCCACCGGGGAAGCTGCAAGCTGGTCGAGCGCCTCGACCACATCCGGCTCAATCTCCTTCGAGATGGCCATAATGTTGACGGTGGTCTCGTATCCGAGGTCGTGGCACCTGTTCACCATCTCGATTGCCTTGTCCATATCCTTCACGTATGTAGCCACGCGGACCATATCGAACGGGCTTTCGTCGGCGGGAACAAACTGCTGCTCTTTGACCCTGTGAGCATCCACCATCACGCTAAGCTTTATATTCGACTCGATCCCGTCGGTGATTTCCCTTATCTTCTCGTCGTCGCAGTATTTCCACGCCCCGAAATCCTTGGCAGGGTATAGCTCCCTGCTGCTGCGATAGCCCATCTCCATATAATCTATGCCGCTCTCAGATAACCCCCTGTAAACCTCGCGGACAAACTGGTCGGTGAAATAGTGGTCGTTGATAAGACCGCCGTCTCTTACCGTGCAATCCAGAACCTTTATCTTCTCTCTGTACACGTTGACCCTCTACCACAAATTTATAGTTTCTCTAATATCTTTTCTACGACATCCTGCCCCACTTCGATGGCCCACTGTCCCTCCTGGCGGTGGACATTGCCTATTCTATCCATTAGAATGAATCTTGGCCACTGATTTATCGCCTTTTTGTCGCGCCTTATTATGTCCATCAAAGCCGTTTTGCTGATATTTCCCGGTATTTCGACAGGAACTCCCAATCCCGTCAGCACTTTTCGGACCCTTTCAAGACGTTTGTGGTCCCCCAATCCAATCTCGATTTCAATCAGGCCGGCCGCAACAATCCCTATGGCCACCGCCTCACCGTGCAGATATTCGAAGCTGCTCGCCGACTCTACCGCGTGACCGATTGTATGGCCGTAGTTGAGCATCCTGCGTTGGTTCTTCTCCGTCGGGTCGGTTTCTACTACTTGCGATTTGATTTTGCAATTTTGATAAGCCGTCTGCTCCAGAATATCGTCCTGCCGTTGAAGAATTGCATCCATGTTTTTTTCTAAAAATTCAAAATATTGCTCATCCGCGATAATCGCATGCTTTATCGATTCGACAAGCCCCGCCCTGTATTGCCGGTCGTCGAGTGTTTTCAAAGTCGCCACGTCGATATAAACAGCCGAAGGATGCCAAAAAGCGCCGAAGGCGTTCTTGCTGAGCGTCGAGTCAACGCCCGTCTTGCCCCCTATCGCCGAATCCGCCTGCGCCAGCGTTGTTGTCGGTATTTGAACCACCGCAACCCCCCTTTTGAATACCGCCGCCGCAAAACCGGCTATGTCCCCAACTACACCGCCGCCCAGCGCCAGAACAACTGTATCTCTTCCTAAGTACGCCTGCTCCATCGCCTCTAAAATCAAGACAAGCGTCCCCATATTCTTGGAGGTCTCCCCCGGCGAGCTTATAACGTAGCAGGGAATGTCCCTGCCTGACAACAGCTTATCGAGATGGCCCGCCCCGGCGACATTGGCGTCCGTAACAACGAACTTGCCCGCTCGGCCGAATCGCGCCTCTATCTTCGCCCAGACCGAACCAAGAATATCCGTCCCGATTTTTATCTTGTATTCGCCGGCCTTTGCTGAAGGCACTTTGACTGTCAATTCCTGCATTTTGAATTCTCTGTGTGCTCTGTGTTCTCTGTGGCTTAAAAACTCTGTGGCTAATAACGTATTATGGATTTGACCTTATAGCCGCTGAGCTTCCCAATTCCGCGAAGGTCCTTCAATTCGATAAGGAAAACTATACCTGCTATCTGCCCTCCTATTTTTTCGATGAGCTTGCAGGCCGATGCCATCGTGCCGCCCGTCGCAAGTAAATCATCCACCATCAGCACCTTTGCACCCGATTCTATCGCGTCTTGATGAACCTGCAGAGTATCGGTCCCGTATTCGAGGTCGTAGGTAATACTCTCGGTTTTGAAGGGCAGCTTTCCTTTCTTGCGTATGGGGACAAAGCCGACCCCGAGCCTCGCAGCAACCGCCGAACCGAAGATAAAACCCCTCGCTTCCACTGCTGCCACATATCGAATTCCCACATCGATAAAATCAGCGGCTAATGCATCCACCGCCGCCCGTAACGCCTTCGGCTCTGCCAACAGCGGAGTAATATCACGAAACAGTATCCCCTTCTTCGGCCAGTCCGGCACGTCCCTGATATAATCTTTCATTTCAATTCCATCATTGCCCATTATACCTGCACTCCTGCTTCGATTTCTTCAGCCGTTCATACCCTGCTCCGTTTATTGTATCAATATGGATTAAAGTATCCAGCGTTAATTGATTCTGACCATGCAGACTCTGCAGATTTATTTCCGCGTTTCCCGCCGCAGTTTACCCACCATCCGTTTGGCGTGGTGCGGTCTTGACATCATATCTGGGGCCCATTAAATTGCTGACAGATATTGTTGGATATCATTATGTTGATCATGTGATGAACAGGAGACAGCAGATGTCGGAAGTGCTTACTGGCGGGTGCTTGTGTGGACGCGTCCGATACGAATATACGGGTAAACCCGAGGGTGCGACGTATTGCCATTGTCCCGATTGCAGGAGGACAACCGGCGGTGCCTTCAATATCGGTGTTCGAATGCGAACTGCCGGTCTTAAAATCGTTTCTGGCTGCGTCAAAGGTTACACAAAGACAGCAAGCAGCGGAAACTTAATCACTCGTGAGTTTTGTCCGGAATGCGGTTCTCCCCTGTTTACCCGCTCCCCCGCTCACCCTCAGTTTGTGTATGTTAAGGCGGGAAGCATCGACGACCCGGCCGCTGTCAAGCCGACACATCAGATTTGGACCGACCTGGCTGTGCCGTGGGCATACATTCCTGATAATCTCCCTAAATTCCCAAAGGCCGGCCCGGCCCCAGGTGACAATCCCCCATAGCTGGGAATAAACTGTGCCAATCTGGTTTTGGGGAAATCTGTTGAAGCTATATAATGGCAGGATAAAATCAGTGGGAATCGTGCTATGTATTATTGTATTCTTCGCAAAGTATAGATGAATCAAATCACATTCCGAAAAGCAAGGCCGGATGAGCTTGAGACCGTCCTTTTATTGCTCAAGGAAGCTGCCCTCTGGTTGCAAAAAAAGCAAATTGACTACTGGCAGGATTGGATCTCTCCACCCCCTCACTTTATCGATTGGATAAAGCAGGGATTCGAGCAAAATGAATTTTTTATGGTGGAGAAGGACAAATGTGTCATTGGCTGCTTCCGCCTTCAATGGCAGGACCCTTTGTTTTGGCGTAAGCAAGAGGATAATGCGGGTTATATCCATTCCCTTACAATCTCCCGCGCTCTTGCGGGGCAGGGTATTGGCAGACGTGTTCTCGACCTCATCGAATCTCACTGTCGCCAAAATGGAAAGAAGCTTCTCCGGCTGGATTGTGGCGTCGGCATCAAAGGTCTCAGGAAATATTACGAGCAGTATGGTTTCAGGCCGGTAGGCGAAGTCACCGTATTAAGTGAGCGGCTTACCCTGTACGAAAAACAAATCACTTAAAGATATAGAGAACGGACAGCGTCCACACTATTTGCCATTTTAATAAGCTCATAGTCCTTTTGATTAGAAGACATCCCAAAATCCCTTGATTTCGCGTTATCAGTATAGAAAACGTGGTTTTGCATAGGTTTTGGGATAGGTTCTAGTCAAAAAGACTATAGCACTGCCCGCCGTGTATAAGGTATTGGCCGAAATTTTTTGTACCTTCCTGCCCCGCCTGCCCCGGCACTTCGTTGGCCGGGGGCAAGCTGTAGACCGGAGTTTGCGGCTAATTAAATCCGTGTCCTCCGCGTAAACCGCGATTACAAAACCTTTGTGCCTTAGTGGCTTTGTGGTGAATTACGTTGTGAGTCGAGGAATTGCTGAAGGATTTCAGCTGCGGCCAGGGCGTCAATCCGTTTTTTCTTCTTTTTTCGCGTCAACTCTCTTTCGGCCAGTTTGCCCTCGGCGGCATAAGAAGTCAATCGCTCATCCTGAAAGAAGACGGGGACACTGATGTGTTTTTTCAGCTCGTCGGCAAAGCCGGAGACGATGCCTGCCTGGCCGCTTTGAGTGCCATCCATATTCAAAGGCATCCCGACTACAATCGCTTCGATACCTTCGGCTTTGACGATTTCAACGATTTTACCGAGCAGGTCTTTGACGGTCGGCAGGCCCGCCAGAGGCGAGACGATTGTTTCTGTCGGGTCGCATAATGCCAGGCCCGTTCTTTTGGTTCCGTAATCGATTGCGAGGTATCGCATTTTTTAGCCACAGAGAGCACAGAGGTCACAGAGATTGCTGAGTTAAATGGCAAAAGCTAAAAACAAAAAACAGTGTTAATCCGTGTAAATCCGTGTCTGAAAATCTTCGTGTCCCTTCGTGTTCTTCGTGGTGAGAATTATAAGAATTTGTCGCCGGTGCGCTTCTCGATAAGCTCGAGTAATTCTTTGAGCCGATAGGCCTGGTCGATGGGACAAACAAGCGTCGCATCAGGGCTGTGAGCAACAACTATATTATCAAGACCGATAGCGGCTACGAGGTGTTCGGCATCCTCGGTCACGAAGACGCTGGACTTGCAGTCTAAAAGCTCATATTGGCCCGCGACGACGATATTGTCGTTTTCGTCCGATTTTATGATATCGGCCAGGACGGCAAATGAGCCGAGGTCAAGCCATCGGCAGTCGAGCTTTATGGCGTGGACTTTGGGCGCCTTTTCCATAACGGCGAAGTCGATACTGATTTTGGGCAGTCTCGGGAAGTGGTCTTGGAGGGTTTCCTCCTGGCTGGGGCCGTCCCAGGCGGCCTGAATTTTTTTGAGGGGCGCGACGGCATCCGGCAGATATTCGTTTATATGCGAAAGGATGGTCCTTGCCTTCCAGACAAACATCCCGGAGTTCCAGAAGTGTTTGCCGTCCTTGAGATACCGGCGGGCGGTCTCCTCGCTCGGCTTTTCCTTGAAGCTGTCAACGGTATAGATTTCGTTCTTGCAGCCCCGGCATTTTTTCGGGGCGGAGCATTTTATGTAGCCAAGCTGAGTGCTGGGAAACGTGGGCTTGATGCCGAAGGTAATCATACGGTCGGGATTGGCGTTGACGAAGGTAAGGGCATCTTTGAGCGCCCGCTGGAAGGTTTTGGCCGGTTCGATTATCTGGTCGGCAGTGACGACGGCCATAGAGGCGTTGGAGTCGAGCTTTGTGAGAATTGAAGCGGCCAGGCCGATGGCGCCGGTAGTGTCCCGGACAGCCGGCTCGGCGATTACATTGTTAAAAGGCAGACCGGCGACAGATTCCCGAACGATATCTGAGTATCCTTTGTTGGTGAGGACGATGATGTTGCGGGCGTCGAATATGGGCGAGAGGCGCTCGAAACAGAGCCGAAGCAGTGTCTGGCCCTGGAAGAGCTTGAGGACCTGCTTGGGACGATTCTTTCTGCTCAGGGGCCACAGCCGTTTGCCCGTTCCTCCCGCCATAATTACTGCGTAATTCATAGTTCGACTCCGCTCACTAGTTCAACTCTATCAGTATAAATTGTTCGACTCGCTCACTACGGGTACTTCGACTCCTCTCACTACAGGTCACAGGACCCCATCAAGCATATATAACAATGCACAGATACCGCTATTAAGGTATTTCGGCCGGATTTTACCACAGCAATAGTAAAAGACAATACTACTGATGGCGGATTTCGGGTCAAATTACGAAGCCGGTGTCGAATTCGGTTTTGGCGCGAATTTCAGCGGCGAAGTCGGCGTATGATTTGCCGTCTCTATAGGCGCCTGATTTACCCATAAGGGCGAAGGTGGCCTGCTTGCCCAATTCGACTGCCGGCTGGTCGTAGGTATTGACGCCGAAAAGGGCGCCGGCAAAAGAAGTTGTCGCTTCAAATAGGAAAATAAATTGGCCCACGGTGTACGCATCAACCTTCGGGAAAAGAACGGTCATACAGGGGCGATTGCTGGTGCAGAGGGCGTATTCGGTGGCTTTTTTCTCGGCGTTGAGTAACTCGCCCATATCTTTTCGAGCAAGGTAGCCGAGTTCAGGAGCGCACTTCGGTGCGGGGCCTATTTTGAGTTTTCTGCCGTGATTCTGAACTTCGAGAAATGTAAAGACCTTGTCGTTGGGGCCTTCGCGGTAAAGCTGAACCTGGCTGTGCTGGTCTGTTGCGCCAAGTGCCTTGACTGGTGTGGGGCCTATATATGCCTTGCGGCCATCGAGGGAGAATTTCTTGCCCAAACTCTCGGCCCAGAGCTGACGATACCAGTCGGCGAAGTCCTTCAAAGCGTAGTTATAGGGCATCATCACGGAGATTTTTTTGCCGTGATTGTAATAATGGTATTGAATTGCGGCGTTGACGGCGGCGGGATTTTTGAAAAAGTCATGGTTTGTGACGCGGGCGTGCATATCGGCGGCGCCGGCCAGAAGCTGGTCGATATTTATGCCGCACATTGCAGCACTAAAAAGGCCGACCGCCGAAAGGACGCTGAACCGCCCCCCTACACCATCGGGGACTTCGAGAGTGGGTAAGCCCGCTTCAGTGGCGATTTTGCGAAGCGTGCCTTTTTGCGCGTCGGTTGTAGCTATGACGCGGTTTTTGAGTTTGCCGCGGCCGAATCGGGTTTCGAGCATCTTATAGACAATCATAAACTGTGAGGCGGTCTCGGCGGTCTGGCCGGATTTGCTTATGACATTGAAGATGGTCTTGCCGAGTCGCGGCGTGATGAAGTCCAGAAATGAGCCGAACTGCGAAGGGTCAACGTTGTCGAACACAAAAAGACGCGGGCCTTTGCGGCTGTCGTTATCGAGGTTATAAGTATAGGGATTGAGGGCGGTCTGGAGGGCGATATTGCCCAGCGCCGAGCCGCCTATGCCGAGGACGACGAGGTTCTCGCACTTGGATTTGAACTGCCTGACCATTTTCTTGACGTCTTTGGCGATCTGCGGGCTGTTCGGAAGCAGGCCATAGCGTGTTGGACCACCACAAATTTCATCTTTGATTTTGGGGATGAGGGGAGTGGTTTGCTTTGCCAGCTCGTTGAGCTGTGCGTTGGTAATGCCATGTTCGGGGCCGATTGCATCGGCGAGGACGTTCTTATAATAGAGTCTTATCTGTTTATCACCCACGCATACTCCTTTCGGTTTCTCGTTTGCTTAGCTTGCTGCGGGACACGGGAAAAAGCAGTGTATTCATTCCACAGGGAATTTCAATATAAAACCGCGAAACCACAAAGAAACAAAGGCACGAAGGTATAAGTGCCGGCGTCGAAGGTCTTTTGTGCGCTCGTCAGGAAGCCGAACATCCCTCCCCCGGCGATTGGCTAATCCTGCCGCGGTGTTCCTAATATTTCCAGCGTCTCTTTGATTACAGGCAAGGTCGTCGTCGTCACCTGAGGGTCGTTCACCTTGCCATTGACGTTGACTCGAACCACGGCACGACTCAGTCCCTCCGTCAGCGATTCCAGTATCGACGGGCTCTTGCTCGCCAGGCGTCTGCCGCGCGCGGTCAAAGTCAAATTGATGTCGTCCGTCTTCAAGTCCAGCCGGCCGGTACCGTAAAACGCAACCGACCTGCCCGACAAATCTATCTTTCGGAAAAACACGTTGTTGTCCCGAATATAGGCATCCACCACCATCTGGTCAAAGGCGTAATCGCTTGGCTCGGTCAGGTTCAGCACTGTAAGAAGCTTCGCCAGGGGCGACAGCTTGCCTACCTCCATATCGATTACCTTCAGTCGACACCGACCGAGACGAATACTATTGTCGACTATCGAACCCGCTATGCTCAATGAGCCGTTCATTGTCCCCGTGCTGTAATGCTCCTCAGGCCTGATTTCGTCCGGTCTGTCCGAAAGAAATTTCTTCAAGTCCGCTCCAGTCACGCTCGCCTCAAAAATATAATTCAGCTCCCCATCACCTGATTTGTTCGACTCGGCAGTTCTGCTCGAGGTCAGTTGGAGCTTGCCCATCATTTTCCCGTCGTAGAAATCCGCAATAAAATATCTCGACAGCCACGAATTCAACTCCGCGTCGTATACCAAAACCGTATCCAGTCTCGCTAAAGACTTGCCCCTGAATCTGATGTTTTCCCCGGAAAAATTTACGTCACCGGCCGTAATTTTCTTCCTTTGGCCTGCGCCTTGCTCCTGCCCCAAAATCACCCTTCCCGCCATTCTCATCACCGACTCGACCGGCGCCGCCTGGACCCTGTGCAATGCTCGTGCCGTTATATCTTCAAACTCAATCTGAGTCTTTGATATGGCGATTTTACCTGAAATATCACGCAGAGGATATGGAAGCAAATTACAGTCTATTGTGTTGCCCAGACATTCTATAACCAGACGGTTGTCGAGGCAGTTGCCGTCCTCGCCCCTGCCCACGTCCGCCGTCAGATTCACCTCTCCGCCCGGGTGCAGTTCCGCAACCATTGCGCCTAACGAAACCGGCAGCGCCCCGACAAGCTCGTCGTTCAGCTCAATCCTCTTCGCCCGCATCGACAGACAATAATCAAGCCCCCCCTGCCCGCCCACGGGCCAAAAACGTCCCGAAAATTTTACGGTCCCTTGTCCGTATCGACCCGTCAGATTCCCTATGTCCACTTCCTCCGGCCCTAAGGTAATCTTTCCAGTGACGTCGCTGACAACTATAGGCAGTGCCTTTGGTTTTATTGAGCTTCCCCTCGGAAACACCTCGGCGGTGAATGTCGCTGAGCCATTGTCTGCTCCCTCATTGAAAACCTTTATCGTAGCGTCAATCAGCCCGGCCATTTCAAACTGATTGTAAATCTCCCTCTGCGCCGTCGGCAGTGATTCCTCCAGAGTTGAATCGAGCGGTATTTTCTCCCCCTTTATCAAAACATCGTATCTCGTCTTGTCTGCACGTCCGAAACCAGCATTGCCGTTAATCGTTATCTTTCGCCCTCCCCATTCCGATGTCACCTCGGAAAACTCGATACTGCCGTCTCCAAAAAAAAGATTGCCCTTCGTATGCTTGAGAGGATATCCGAATTCGGCGTACCTGCCCTCCACATCCAGCAGCTCCACTGCAAGGGCTGCCTGCTTCTGCGTCGGCGACAGCCGGGTTCGCAAATAGTTCACCGCCACCGAACCCTTCGGTGAAAACGCAGTCCAGAACCGCTGCCCATCACGACCGAGCGCATCGTACAAGTCCTTGTCCAGCAGCATATTGTCGCTGGTTACCTGCAACTGATACTTCCAGTCCGCTCCGAAGTCCGATACCCAGCCGGCAAAAGCAAGTTCCACATCCCCGTGACGACCGGTCAAACCTACCAATTTCACGCTTTTCTCCGTAAGCTCTATCCGCCCGGTTATGTGCTCAATCATATATACGAAATTCCGGTCGCACACCGCTGCATCGCTGCAGTAAACCGTCCCGGCTATCCTGCTTTCGCTCAACCTCGCCAGATTCCCCGAAACCTTCAAATCCATGTCAATCCTGCCGAACGGATTATACTCGTTAAAAAATTTCTGCAGCGCGTTGATAAACGGCGCCTTCTCCGCCACCGACTCCGTGTCAAAGGAGAACAAATTCCGCGATTTTCCCGGCGGGCCGGCAAAATCCTTCACCTTCGCCGTAAGGACGTATGCCTTGTTCGGTTCATAAACCATCTCCGCATTCACCGCCTTGACTGTCCACGGCCGCTCGAATCCAGGCACGTCATTCGAGCTTATTCTACACCCTACTACGACCCTGCCTGGCAGCCAGTTACCTACTATCACACTTTTATCAAAACTCTGTTTACCCGCGCTTGATATATCAAAATTATACCCCCCCATGATTCTTTCCGCCGGCCTCAAACCTGCCGAAACCGGCCAGCTCCCGACAACCCTGACACGCCCGGCAGACACCCTGCAATACTCTACTGTCCCGTTCTCAAACCAGACCTGTGGCAGTCGGCCGCCAATACCTCTCGACATCTCTATCCTCAAAGCCGACAAATTCCACTCTCGCTTGTCTATATCGTACTTTGCCCTCAGCACAAAATCGTCAACAAATATCTCCTTCACACGCGGCCGAAACATCAATAAACTGCCCGCACGAAAATGTACCCGGACCGTTTCCGCCTTTAGTATCGAGTTATCGTAGCCCGCTGAAACTTTAGGCCAAACGACAAGGTCCCTGATATTTACCGACCCGTCGAATCGGAAATCAACCGCCCCCGCTTCTATCTTTGTATTCGTTAACTCTGAAATCTGCTTCAGGGCAATCTTCGGCAGCGCCCGACCGGCAAACATCAAACCCATCCACATCAGTGCCGCCGTTAACAGAAATTCAAGAAACCACCCCCACACCCTCCGTCTGCCGCTCTTCCTGCCACGACCTTTTAAAATCGACGGCATAACTTATCGTCGTCCTTTGACCTTTATCGCCTTGTCCGAAATATCACGCCTGTAATACGCGCCTTCGAAGCTTATCTTACCTGCCGCCTCATACGCCCGCAACTTCGCCTCTGCTATCGTCTCCCCAACTGCCGTCACCCCCAGCACCCTACCCCCCGACGTCACTAATCTCCCGTCCTTCATCGCCGTCCCCGCGTGAAACACCACTACGTCTTTAAGCCCCTCCGCCGCATCCACACCCTTTACTTCCTTGCCCTTTTCGTAATCACCCGGATAACCCCCCGAAGCCATCACCACGCACACCGCCGGCCGGCTGTCCCATTCCAGTGTCACCTCATCAAGCCGCTGCTCACATACCGCCAGGAAAACCTCTAACAAATCGCTCTTCAGCCGCATCAAAATCGGCTGTGTCTCGGGGTCACCGAACCGAACGTTGAATTCCAGCACCCTCGGCCCGCCCGCCGTCACCATTATCCCCGCGTAAAGCACCCCTTTGTATGGCGTGTCGTTACGATTCATACAGTCCACGACCGGCACTAAAATCTCCCGCTCTATCTGACTCATCATCGCATCCGTCACTACCGGCGCCGGGCTATACGCCCCCATCCCCCCCGTATTCGGCCCCGTATCGCCGTCGCCTATCGGCTTGTGGTCCTGCGATGACTCCATCACGTATATGCTTCTTCCATCCACAAAAGCAAGTATCGACGCCTCCTCCCCTATGAGCTTATCCTCCACCACAACCTTGTCGCCCGCCGAGCCGAATATCTTCTTGACCATTATCTTCTCCGCCGCCAATATCCCATCGGATGGCTCGTCGCAAACCATCACACCCTTGCCCTTCGCCAATCCCGCCGCCTTCACCACCACCGGCTCATCCCTGCTCGCTATATACGCCTTTGCGTCTGCAAACCTCGTGAACGTCCGTCCCTCCGCCGTCGATACCGAGCTTGACCGCATTATCTGTTTTGCGAATGCCTTGTCCGCCTCAAGCTGCGCCGCCGCTTTTGTAGGCCCAAACGCCTTTATCCCCGCCGCTTCAAACGCATCCACCGCCCCTGCCGCAAGCGGGTCCTCTGGCCCGATTATCGCAAGCTCTATCTTATTCTCCCTCGCGAATTTGACTAATCCCTCGATGTCCTCCGCTTTTATCGCCACGTTCTGGCCCCACCTCGCCGTCCCGGGATTGCCCGGCGCTACGTACAGCTTGCTCAGCTTCTTCGACTGCGCCAGCTTCCACGCAATCGAATCCTCCCTCCCCCCGCCGCCTACCAGTAATACTTTCATTTCCCCAAACCCCTTCTTATGCGTTCGAAGTTGGAAGTTCAACGTTAAATGTTCGACTTTCCTTGTTCTATAGCCATTACTCTACCAAAGCAGCTATTTCCTCTCAAGGTTATTTCTCCTCTCTATTTCGACTTCGACATTGGATATTCTATATTGGATACTTGTCCGGCGTAGCGAAGCGAAGTCGGATTGGACATTTGCCCGCCTGCCCCTGTAAGTCTTAGACAGGGGCCCTCGAATGTTGTTATCGGGGGTGGCAGGGTTTATTAAATTTTACCCGTGATTCACCCGCCATTCTTGTGGTGGATTTGGGGATTGAACTGCCCT
>CAYNVP010000068.1:0-12377 GCA_964400665.1 uncultured Pirellulales bacterium
CATAAAGAGGTTATACATGCCCGCAAATACATTAAAATCCCATCTTCAATCAAGAAATAATGTCATGGTATGCCTTGAAAAATCTAAGACTAATGGTATAGATATACATTAGTGTATATTAGAAATTGGTTTATCAGAATAAACAGGGAAGGATATTTCAATAATACTTGTGAAAAAACAGGGATTTTTGCATAGTCTGCCGCTTGTTTTGCCGAGATATTTTTTTAGAAGGAGAAGACACCCATATGAGCGCAAAATTGTCCACAACACCTGCGTCAGGCGTGCCTGTAGTGCTGATGCGATGGGGGATATACTCATGTTTTTTCCTTTCCGGCGCTACCTCGCTTGTTTTTGAAGTGTTATGGAGCCGGCAGTTCGTGACGGTTTTCGGCAACAGCACTTACGCCATCAGCATTGTATTATGTGCATACATGGCCGGCCTGGGTTTGGGGGGACTTATCGGCGGGCGGCTTGCAGACCGCATTACACAGCGAGCGGCTGCTTACGGTATGGTTCAAATGGGAGTGGCGGCCTGGGCGATGGCGGTCCCGACTATGCTGGTCTGGCTCAGGTCGCTGGTACCTGTGCTGCCGGCGTTATCGCCTGAGTCGTTGTTTGTGAGTACGCTGGCGAGGTTCGGGTTATCTTTTGCTATTCTGGTGGTACCGTGCTTGCTAATGGGGACAACGTTGCCCCTGCTGGTGCGGGCAGTAACGAAATCCGAGCGGTTCATCGGCTCTCGCATCGGAATGTTGTACTGCCTGAACACCTTAGGCGCCGCTTTGGGATGTCTCGCAGCAGGATTCTGGATGACAGAAACACTGGGTTTGAGCCGGACAAATCTGATAACTATCGGTGTTAACGTTGTGATTGCAGTTACGGCTGTGGCTCTTTCCAGACCGCTCGCCCGTGTGATTGCACCTGGCCGGACCGAAACTTTTCAGAGCGACCCCGCAACTTCAATCCAAGCACAAGAGCAGGAAACGCCTGGGTGGATACTGCTGACTTTGGCGTTTATGAACGGCCTGGCGGGACTGGCGTGCGAGGTGTTATGGATACGTTATTTAGCGTTTCTGGACCATACGGCTTATGTGTTCCCCACAATCCTGTGCATTTATTTGCTCGGTATTGGACTGGGCGGGCTGATTTACGGTTTGCTGGCGGGTTGGATCAAACGGCCCACAGTAGCACTTGGCGTTGTAGAGATAATGCTGGCGCTATCCGTTATCGCGACATTCGTAATAAGCGCGTTTGTTTTCATCGGGGGATCGCCGCCGCTGAAACTGAAAGGAATGACCCTGATAACGGTGCTTTTTCCGACGATACTGATGGGTATTTCGTTCCCGTTGTTGTGCGCGGTGTATGGACGCCGGGTTCAGACGCTCGGCCGGAGAACCGGATTGTTGGTCGCGGTCAATACGGCTGGTACCGTAATGGGGTCGCTTTTGCCGGTGTTCGTACTGGTGCCGATGCTGGGTATTCAGAAGAGTATAACGCTGTTATCCGTGATATACGGCGTAATGGGACTTGTATTGCTGGCAAGCGGCTACCGGCCAAGCTGGTGGCTTGCGTGGCGACCAGCCGCGGCCTATGCAATGGTTCTGCTTTTTTTGTTGAACACCGTGCCATCGAATCTTTGCCAGCGTGTGTTCCTGGCCACGGACTTTACTCTGTACAAGCACACCAAAATCCAATTCTATCGTGAAGGACGCACAGGCACGGCTATTGTGACGTGTAACTTGGTGAGCAACTGCAGGAACGTTTTTATCAACGGCGTGCCTGAGGTGCCGCTGCTCTACTGCCACCAACTCTGCTTTAAAATGCTGGGCGACCTGGGTCCAATGCTGCACCCAAATCCGGAAGAAGTACTGATGATATGCTTCGGCGGCGGTATTGCCGCAGGGGCAACGACGCAGATACCCGAGGTGAAACATCTGACAATCGTGGACCTGGAAAGCAGCGTGGTAAAAGCCGCAAAGCTTCTCCAGAAAGAGAACAATGGATTGCTTAATAATCCCAAAGCGCATATCGTGATAGACGATGGCCGCAACTATATAATGACATCTCGTCGAAAATGGCCCGTGATTGTCTCGGATTCCACACACCCAAAATCAGGCGACAGCTGGGTGCTCTATACACAGGAGTTTTACCGACTGGTGCGCGAGCATCTGACAAACGACGGCGTTTTCGTCGAGTGGCTGCCGACTCACAGTCTTACCAAAGAAGAGTTCAAGATTATAGTTCGGACATTCCAGTCGATATTTCCCCATACCAGCTTGTGGGTAACTCAGGGGATAGATGAGCAAGGCGGTTATGCCGCATACGTGCTGATGGTTGCCTCGCCGGAGCCACTTAGGATAGACGTGGGCAAGCTGCGTGACCGGCTCAGCGTTGAGGCGGTGCATCGTGACCTGGAGCCGTTCGGGCTGGACACTCCCGAGGGATTTCTCGATACATTTCTCTGCGCAGAGGAGAACCTACGGCAATGGTTAGGTGATGGGCCGGTCAACACGGACGACCTGCCTTTTACGCAGTATCGGACCTCCTACTCCAGAAGCGCCGCGTTTCAAACTTTGAACCTCGTCGAGCTAATGGAGGACGTCTGGCCCTACCTGACCGACACGGGCAGTCAGCATGAGGCGGGAAATCTGCGAGAGAAGCTTATACTGCGGGCCAAAGCTGCCCGCCTGACCGTGCAGAAACGGGTGACAGAGGCATCCATGCTGCTGCCGGATGACCAGCGCTACAAACAGATGCGACATTTCTCCGAGGAGACGGCGCCGCGTTATTCCAGAGACCTTGTCAGTATGTACTGGAACGACCCAAAGTATCTGGATTTTATGGCCAGTGGGAATCCCTACAATAAAGCAGCGGCGCCTGTTTATGAACGGCTACTAAATCTTAACCCTGAAAACGTTACGGCCCTGACTATGTTAGGCGCAATGCATATCGAAACCGGCTCCTTGCAGGAGGCAGAGAGTTACCTCAGGCGGGCCGTGCGTCTCAAGCCGAATTTCGGTACCGCTCGCTTCCTCCTTGGGGTGCTCCTGGATAAAACCGGACGATATGCCGAAGCCCTTGAACAATGGAAGGTGGCGGCAACTACCACAAGAAATGAGAGCTCTGCCGACCAACTGGGGGTTTGCCTGGCAAAGGAGGGGCGACTGGAGGAGGCCATCCCGTGGTTCCGTCTTGCCGCGGACATTAACCCCACAAGCAAAAGCATCCGGATTAATCTGGCTCGTGCGCTGTTCAAGACCGGTCACACAGATGAGGCGATGACTCACCTGTATTATGTCCTGAGGATTGACCCGAAAGACAAAGAGGCACTTGATATGCTGGCGAAAATGGAACTCAAGGGGGGAACTGCCCCTCAATCCCACCCAGTTCCGGATGGGGCTTCTCAGTCACAGGATTGAGGAGTGAATAAAACAAAACCCGTCGCCGCTGGTAAACGAGGAATTTCCCTATGCGGATATCGAGTCGGCTGCGCGGCGAAAGGCCCCTGCAGAATTGGAGGAGCTGCAGTTTGTGGATATATTCCGGGGCAAGGGCATCGCCGAAGGCAAAAAGAGCGTAACGCTGTCACTCGTATTCAGGGACACCGACGGCACACTTACTCACGAGGCCGTCGATTGTTTTGAGTCACAAATTCTCGCGGAATTAACTTCCTGCGTTGGTGCTGTTTTGCGGGGGGCGCCGTCGGCATAGTATCGAATTGAGCATATCGAGATAGTCGGAAAGCAGTCGGGTAATCAGGAAGTTTTTCCGAACGTGCTCCCTGCCGTTTCTTCCAAAACGGTCCGCTTCTTTGGGATGTTTGAGCAAGTGAATAATCCTGTCAGCAAAGCCCTTGTTGTCGGAGGGCTTTAAGAGAAAGCCGTTTTTGCCGTCTTTGACCTGAAGAGGAATCCCGCCCACGTCGGATGCAACCACGGGTGTTCCCTTCCACAGGGCCTCAGTTACCGCCAGGCAGAATCCCTCTCTGAGGGACTTCTGGATTACTACCGTTGAAAAACGCTGTATGGCGTTGACGAGCCTTTCGTTATTCCCGACCACGAGCAGGATACTGTGGTTTTTCATCAAACCCGATGCTTTTTCAAGGACTTTGCGGTACATAGTAAGACTTTCGGGGTCGTCGGAGGCCACGTTGTAACAGAGGACAAGGCGGCAATCGACCTTTTCCCGCACGAGGCGGAACACATCTATAACGCCTTCGGGGTCTTTCCAGGGGTCGAGTCGCGATACCTGGGTAATCACGGGCTTATCGGTGGGAATGCCGGCCTTTTTTATATAGCTGAGAACGGTTTTGGGGGCGATTTCCCTGTTCTTGGGTATCAGGGGATTTATCGCCGGAAACATAATCCTCTGCTCTATCGGCATGTCACTCTTTACATATTTGTCGCTGGACACAACCATCTGGTCGTATTTGATAATGAAGCCCTTGAGCCAGTCCCAGAGCTCACTGTGCGGATTCGTAAGGTCTATATGACACCGCCAAATCCAGGGCTGGCGTTTTTTGTAGAACCTTATAAGCCCCAGCGGCTGAGGGTCATGGACTATGATGCAGTCGTGGTCGAGATGTGTAAACTTTGCGTAGTGCTCGTTGACCTGCATATAGAGGTGTTTTTGTTCCTGCGAAAGGTTGAATTTTCTGCCTTGCAAGGCGTTATGAAAGCACTTGGTGGTTCCAAAAAACTCCTGACTGCCGTGAAGTATTCGCCAGCCGGTGTCTATACCCACGTCATTCATCAGCAGCACGAGTGAATACAGGATTTCTGCGACGCCGCCGCCCTGATAAGTTGCATTGAGGTGGACGATGTGTCTGCCGTACAGGCCTCTTGCCTTTGCGTAAATGTTTGCGAGGACGTTATCCGGGACAATTCTGCGAAAACTCTCAAGGGTCAGCATTTTGCCTCCTCTGAAAACGCGGGTAAAACGGTTACATCCGACAATCTTTTCAACAGCAATCTGAAGTCTCTTACGCCATCCAGATTGAATTGTGCCTTAGAGATGCTCAAGCCCATTTTGATTGAATAAGCCGCACGAGGCAGGACCGCGAACATATCCTCGTCGGTGAAATCGTCGCCTGCGGCCAAGATGAAATCCCATTCATCCGACTTGAGCCACAATTCGGTTACATGACCTTTACTTATACCGGCGTTCTTCACCTCGACAACCTTGTTGCCTTCATATACACCTACGCCGAGGTTCTTTGTGAGATTGGAAATTGCGTTTTTAAGCTCGCTGATTCGAACCTCCACCATTTCCTGGTTGGCCCGTCGATAATGCCAAACCAGAGAGAAGTCTTTTTCCTCGACAAAGGTTCCCGGCGTTCTATCGCTAAACATCTGCAGAACCGGCCTGACGACCTGTTTCCATTCGCTGGCGAACTGCTCGACCATCCGCCAGTCCTGATTAGGATAACAAAACCAGGCGCCGTGCTCGGCCACAAGAGAAACCCCGATGCCGCCCAGCCAGTTCTTCAGTGTATGTCTGTCTCGTCCGCTGATTACCACAATTTCATTAGAATTATCGGCGGCCAACTTGCTCAACACTGTTATAAGCTCATCATCCGGCCGGGCTTTATCCGGTCTGCCGGCGAATGGAACGAGCGTCCCGTCATAATCGAGCAGTAATAACCTCCTTCGGCTGTTTCTGTAGCGTTCGATTAGCCGCTGCTTGCCCGGCTCGGTAAGCATATTGACGGACAGCTTATGCTGAGCACCCTTGACATTGTTCAGTATCTCGATGAAATCGGCCGCCCACCGCTGCACAGTATAACGGCTCAACCGCTGCTGCATCGACCTGTTTCGTTCAATCTGCTCATCCTGTCTCAATTCGAGTGCGTCCGCAAGGGCCTGCACAACCGCGTGCTTGTCGTGAGCGTTAACCATAACCGCTTCACCCAGCTCGCTTGACGCCCCGGCCATTTCGCTAAGGACTAAAACCCCCGTGCCATCCACCCTGGCGGCGACAAATTCCTTGGCTATCAGGTTCATCCCGTCGCGCAATGGCGTAACCATTGCAACATCAGCAATGGTATATAGAGCTATTAACTGTTCGAACGGAACCGCTCTGTAGAGATACCAGATTGGCATCCATCCTACTGTACCGTGCTCGCCGTTGATTTTGGCTATGAGTCGTTCGAGACGTTTCCGCAACTGCATATAACTTTCGACGTAAGCGCGCGAAGGAACTGCCAGCAATATCAATGTGACTTTCCCTTCATAATGCGGGTTTTGTGCAAGGAAGAGCTCGAAAACCTCGAGACGCTCGATGATGCCCTTGGTGTAATCAAGGCGGTCGATTGAAATTATAATTTTCCGGTCTCCCACCTTCTTACGGATTTCAGAGGCATATTGCTGAACCTTACTATCGTGCGGCGCCTGCGAATACTTATCATAATTAATGCCCATAGGAAAGGCGTCGACCTTCACGAGACGGTTGCCAACGGTCAAGGTGCCCATGGAGTGTTCGACACCGGCGATTCTGGCGGCGCTATTGAGAAAGTGTGTGGCGTAGTCATAGGTATGGAAGCCAATCAAATCCGCGCCGAGTATTCCTTCGAGGATTTCCCTTCGCCAGGGCAGAAGCCGGAACATTTCGAACGACGGAAAGGGTATATGCAGGAAAAAACCTATCTTGGCGTTAGGCAGTTTATCTCGTATCAGTTTTGGCAGCAGCATCAGGTGGTAATCGTGCACCCAAATACAATCGTCGGGTCCGGTAATATCCAGAACGGCCCTGCAAAATTCCTCGTTTACCTGCTGGTAACTCTGCCAGTATCGGTCTTCAAAGACCGTGTTTAAGGGAAAGTAGTGGAAAAGAGGCCAAATCGTTTTGTTTGCGAAGCCCTCATAGAAATCTTCAATCTGCTCTTTAGAGAGAAAAACAGCACAGGTGCGGGAATCAGCCAGTTTATTGACGACCTGCTCCTTTTCGGAGTCGCTTAGTTCGTCGATGGAGATACCGGGCCAGCCGACCCAGCAAATCTGATAGGTCGCGGACAGCGAGGCCAGCCCCGTAGCAAGCCCCCCCACACTATCCTGAAAATGGAGCCCTTTGGAGTCTTTTGTGATAGTGACAGGCAGTCTATTAGACACAGTAATGAGACGACTGTCGGGCTTTCCGTGGTCCTGATTGTCTGTTTTTAGCGATGCCACTATCCTGCACCTGTAAAAACCGCGTTAGTGTGTTCACTTAGGCGCTTTGGACTCCGAATTCAGAGTCTTTTGCACTCATATAATAAGCCAAGCGGGGATTTCCGGCAAGAAGCAAATCCGGCATTTCAAAGGATTTGTCTTCAGAGAAGATTTTAGATGGAGAAAATTACAGGGGATAGCCGAAAAAAGCGCGTAGCAGCAATGAACAACGCGAAAGTGCATCAGTTAAAGGTCCGAATAAAATGCGTTTTTTTGCTTGAAATTTACTTTGAAATCTGGTATAAAGAAAGTAGGCAGGCACCCCTGCGGTGCCGGTAATGAAAGCCATATTTGAAAAAACCGATAAAACCTAATAAGGGGAATCAGGCCTTGGCAGCCCGAACATGCCTACAAAGATTAGGACTTTCGGACACAAGCAACGATTACCCACGTGGATTTGAAGGGTTTTTATTCAATTCGCTTTCATACCGCATCAGTGGAGGCAAGTCCTGCTGTTAGGAAAGGCCTGTTGTTACAGGCCTTTTTTCATTCCCGCCCATACCAACCACAAGGCAATCCGTAAATGCAAAAGGCGTGCAGGGGGTTGTTTAACGAGGCGGTTTTGCCGTTAAGCCGCCCTGTCGTTTTGTCGATTTAGAACAAGGGTCACATTATAAGTTTTTGTGTTTCTTAGTACTTGAAGAGAAAAGACTTACATTGCGGAAGAGGTGAAGATGCTCAAGATTCGCAATTACACGGTTATGCCGGCCCTGCCTGAGGCACTGAAGGACCTTCAGGCGATAGCCAGCAATCTGTTCTGGTCATGGAATCCGGAACTTGCGGATTTGTTTGCGAGAATTGACCCGGCGCTTTGGAGCAGTTGCGGACACAATCCGGTCAAGCTGCTTGGAAGCGTCCCTCAGGAGCGGCTGGATGCTCTGGCGGAGAACCAGGGTTTCCTGGCCGAATTGCACAAGGCAGCAGACAAGCTCAGGTCGTATCTCGAAGGGTCGAACTGGTTTACGGCTGTCTGTTCTGCATCAAACAAAGTCACGCTTGCATATTTCAGCGCCGAGTTTGGTATCCACGAATGCCTGCCGATTTATGCCGGCGGACTGGGTATCCTCGCAGGCGACCACCTCAAAAGCGCATCCGACCTCGGCGTTCCAATAACAGGCGTTGGGCTTCTTTACCAAAAGGGCTACTTCCGCCAGTATCTTAACGTGGACGGCTGGCAGCAGGAGGTTTACGTCGAGAACGATTTCTACAATATGCCGCTCGAACTGGTCCGCGCCGACAACGGCCAGCCATTAACCATCAGTGTGGAGTATCCCGGCAGGGAAGTATTCGCCCAAATATGGCGGGTTGCAATTGGCAGGGCCCAACTATATCTGCTGGATACGAACATAGCGGCCAATTCCGCAACCGACCAGATGATTACGACGACGGTTTACGGCGGCGACAAGGAGATGAGGATTCGCCAGGAGATTTTGCTGGGTATAGGCGGTACGAGGGCGCTTGCCGCGATGGGTATCAAGCCGACCATTTGCCATCTTAACGAAGGACACACCGCTTTTTCCGCGCTCGAGCGGATGCGGCAAATTATGAACGAGTCAAAGGTGAGTTTTGACCAGGCGCTCGAGGCCGTAAAGGCGGGGACTATCTTTACAGTTCATACCCCCGTGCGGGCGGGCGTGGATGAATTCGGCCCGGAACTTATGGACAAATATTTCAGCAATTATGCACCTGCGCTCGGAATAGACAAAAAGCGGCTGATTTCGCTTGGCAGAATACTGCCCGACGACGAAGGTGAAGCGTTCAAGATGCCTATCCTTGCGATGCGAGTCAGCAGTCATATAAACGGCGTCAGCGAACTGCATGGCCAGGTGTCGCGTGAGATGTGGTCATGCCTGTGGAGACGAGTGCCTACCAGCGAGGTCCCCATCTCATCTATTACCAATGGCGTGCATACGAGGAGCTGGGTCTCGGAGGAAATGAACCGGCTTTATGAACGGTATCTTGGGCCTAACTGGGCCGACGAGAACTCCGATTCCCCTGTATGGGACAACATCGACCAGATATCCGACGAGGAATTCTGGCAGTGTCACCAGCGTTGCAAGGAACGGCTGATAGCGTTTGCCCGAAGGCGGCTGAAGGCACAAATGGAAAGAAGAGGGACCTATCACAGCGAGCTTCACCATGCAGAAGAGGTGCTCGACCCGGAGACGCTGACAATCGGTTTTGCAAGACGCTTCGCGGAGTATAAAAGGGCGAACCTGCTGTTCAAAGACCCTGAGCGTCTTACAAAACTGCTGACCAATAAAGAAAAAGCCGTCCAGTTCATATTCGCGGGCAAGGCCCATCCGAGGGACAGCCAGGGCAAGGAGATAATCAGGGAAATCGTGCACTTCGCAGGACAACTCAACATCAGGCGGCGCATCGTGTTCCTCGAGGACTATGATATAAATATTGCCAAGATGCTGGTGCAGGGCGTGGACGTATGGCTTAACAATCCCCGCAGGCCCTGGGAAGCCAGTGGGACCAGCGGTATGAAGGCGGCAATTAACGGCGCATTGAATATGAGCACATTGGACGGCTGGTGGTGCGAAGGATACAAGCCCGACGGCGGCTGGGCGATAGGCGCAGGAGAAATATACGACGACCTCGGCTATCAGGATATGGTCGAATCGCAGGCGATATACAATATGCTGGAAAATGAGGTCGTCCCGTTGTTCTACACCCGCTCGGCGGACAATCTTCCCCGCGCGTGGATACACAGGGTCAGAAAATCACTGAGGTGGATTACGCCGAGATTCAATACTCGCAGAATGGTAATGGACTATGCGCAACGATGTTACCTGCCGGCTCAGTCGAGGTGGGAGTATCTGACTGCTGAAAATATGAGCAACGCCAAGTCGCTCGCTGAGTGGAAGACCAACGCCCGGCTTGCCTGGGGAGACCTTGTAATAAAAGACGTCCGGATAGAGATGGGTAACGGAGAAAGCGCAGGCGAACTTGACACGAGAAATCCTCAACTAAAGGTCGGCTCAAAACTCAAGGTCAGCGCCCTGGTCAAGCTCGGCAGACTAAAACCCGACGAAATCTCGGTTGAACTATACCACGGGCCTCTCGACGCCCGCGGCAACATTACCGACGGGGCTGTAATAAAGATGGAACACGAGGGCTCGTCCGGAAACGATAACGAACACTGGTTCAGCGGATTGACACCCTGCCATGTTTCAGGCCGCAGAGGCGTAGCAGTTCGGGTCGTTCCGCGGCATCCAGATATGACAAATCCTCACGAGCTTGGGCTGGTTTCGTGGGAATCGCCCGTGGAACAGAGAATGGAAGACAAATGACGAAGTACAGATGGGCCAACTTCTGACCTCTGTCCTGCGTGTTCGTTGTTTATCTGATTACCCGTTTTCCTTGCTGCGCAACAGCTCGCAGACATCTTCAGCAGAACGGGCCTTCTGGAGCATGTCTCTTAACTCTTCATCGAGCATCAGCCGGCTTATCTGGGCAAGGGCCTGAATATGCGGCCCGGTCTGGTCTGAAGGCGAGATGAGCAGAATGATGATACTTACCGGTTTGCCGTCAACACTGTCAAAATCGATGGGCTCACCGGCAATTCCAATCGCCATCACCAGCTCTCTGACCACCATGCACTTACCGTGCGGAATCGCCACCCCGGAGCCAATCCCAGTGCTTTTTGTCTGTTCACGAGTGAGTACTGCCTGCAGCGCAACACCTTTATCCGACAGCAAGTTGTTGGCGTCAAGCACATTTACCAGCTCGGTTATAGCTGATAGCTTGTCTGTGCCCTCGAGGGGCACTTTAACAAAACTCGGCTGCAAAATCCGCGTCAAAATCATATTCACCACCACGAAACAAGGTTACGTTCCATAAAATTACATAAACTTTTTATTATAACCATTAAAAGGTCCTTTCGCAAGAAAACTATAGTTTTTTTGCAGTTGGCAAACGCAAATCCGTCAAAAACACCTTCGAGGTATCGCCCTTTACACAGCACCAATCACCGGCTAAAATGAAGCACATATATGGAAAGGATAAAAATCTACGACACGACCCTGCGAGACGGGATGCAAACCGAGGGGGTCAGCTTCTCTCTCGAGGACAAACTCGCAATCGCCCGGTACCTGGATGACCTCGGCATTGATTACGTCGAGGGCGGCTATCCGGCCTCCGGGCCAAAAGAGTCGCAGTTCTTCTCCGAGGTCGCCAGGACAGGGCTTCGCAACTGCAAAATCGTCGCCTTTGGCAGCACGAGAAGGGCAGATAAAAAAGTTGACGAAGATGCTTCTCTTAACGCGATTCTGACCTGCAAGTCGCCTGCCGCCACCATTGTGGGCAAGACCTGGGACATGCACGTTACCGGTGTTCTCGGCTGTTCGCTCGACGAGAATATCATCCTGTGTGCCGAGTCGGTTGAGTTTCTGAAAAAACACGGGCTGGAGACAATTTTCGACGCAGAACATTTTTACGACGGCTACAAGGCACACCCGGAGTATGCAACGAAGGTATTGCGGGCGGTCGCCGAGGCGGGGGCAGATGCAATCGTGCTGTGCGACACCAACGGGGGAACAATGCCCAATAACATCTACGAAATCACCAAGGCCGTCTGCGATATGCTAAGCCCATCGACGATAGGCGTCCATACTCACAACGACTGCGATTGCGCAACCGCAGGGACAATCGCAGCCGTCCGCGCAGGCGCCAGACACGTGCAGGGGACAATGAACGGACTGGGCGAGCGATGCGGCAACGCCAATCTTTGCACGGTCATACCGAATCTCGCGTTCAAGATGGGCTACAACGTGCTGACCCCGGAAAAAATCAAGACGCTCACCGAAGCGTCCCGCTTCATCTTCGAGATTTGCAACCTGACGCCGGTAATGAATATGCCCTATGTCGGGGAAAGCGCATTCGCCCATAAGGCGGGATTGCACGTCGATGCCCTGCGCAAGAGCAAACGCACGTATGAGCACATCGACCCGGAGCTGGTCGGCAACGAGCGGCGCTTTCTTATAAGCGAGCTGAGCGGCAAATCCAATATCCTTGCAGAGCTTGAAAAGGCAAAAATCAGCGAAGACAAAGAGCTTGCCAGAAAAATCCTCGAACGCGTTCAGGAGCTTGAGAACGAGGGCTACCAGTTTGAGGCGGCCAACGCGAGCTTTGATTTGCTTATCCGCAAGATTATGGGGACATACA
>CAYNVP010000069.1:0-12190 GCA_964400665.1 uncultured Pirellulales bacterium
CAAGGCGATAATTAGGTTTTTTTCAAAGGGAGCCCGGCTGTATTTTGCGGCCCTGGTCAGATTTGCACTGGCAATCATATTTCTTATGGGGGCTAAAGAGTGCAAAATAACATGGGTAATCGTGACGTTTGGGCTTGTTTTTTTACTCTCCGGGCTTCTGATTTTTATGCTTGGGCTTGAAAGGGCCAGGGGTATTCTCAAATGGTACCTCGAACAGCCGAGCTTTATTCTAAGAATACTGGCGATAGTGGTTTTGTCAGTGGGGCTGATTATTGTTTATGCGGCGTAGGTCGGCGTTATGAAGGCGATTGTTACGGGTGCAGCGGGTTTCATTGGTTCGCATTTGTGCCAACGGCTGCTCGGTGAGGACTGGGCCGTCATCGGTGTGGACAACTTTGACGACTTCTACGACCCCGAAATCAAACGAGACAATATCAAGCGCTGTTTACAGAACAAACAGTTTCGATTAGTCGAGGCGGACATTCGGGACACAGCCGGTATGAACAAGGTGATGAGTGACGGCGCGGACATCGTGGTTCATCTGGCGGCAAAGACGGGCGTGCGGCCATCGATTGCTCAGCCGGCGCTCTATGCTGATGTGAATATAAACGGGACGGTGGCACTGCTTGAGGCGTCAAGGAAAAACAACGTAAAGAAATTTGTATTCGCGTCAAGCTCGAGCGTTTACGGCAACAACAAAAAGGTGCCTTTTTCGGAGGAGGACAACGTCGATTTTCCAATCTCGCCGTACGCGGCAACGAAGAAATCCTGCGAGCTGATTTGTCATACGTATCACCATTTGTTCGGCATTTCGATAACGTGCCTGCGGTATTTCACGGTCTACGGGCCGCGGCAGAGACCGGATTTGGCCATACACAAATTCGCCCGCCTTATCGAACAAGGCAAGCCCATACCTGTTTACGGCGACGGGAGCATGATGCGGGATTTTACATATATCGACGATATAATCGACGGGACGATAGCGGCCATCAACAGATGCGACGGATACAACATCTACAATCTTGGCGAGTCGAGACCGATAACTGTCAATAATCTCATTGCAGAGATTGAAAAAGCACTTGCGAAAAATGCGACCAAAGAGCATTTGCCTCTGCAGCCGGGAGATGTCATTCGGACGTATGCAGATGTCGCAAAAGCCCGGACAGAGCTGGGTTATAAACCAAAGACGGAGATTAGCGAGGGCTTGAAAAGGTTCATTGATTGGCTCAGGCAGCCAAATACCTGCTGATAACGGGTAATTTAATTCTCTTCCATCTCAAATTGGGGTTTTCCCTTTTGAATTTCGTCCGGCATTTTGCTATAATGTTGTTTGGTTATATCTGGAGGACGGTGTAGTGAGCAGAAACGCCCCGAAAACGGGGGGATGGGGCATTGTCGTTGCAGCCATTTGCTGCAATATGCTGGTGGTGCAGGCGTACGGGCTGGAGGAATCAACGCAAGCGGGTGGTTCAAATGCAGCGGCAGTGCACCAGCTTGGCGAAACAGGCGACGGCGTCAACGTAGGGCTCATCCTGGCCTATAACGTGCGGATCACACACGAGGCCTTCAAAGATGGTTTCGGGATGTCACATGCCTTCAATTACGACTTCTCAGGCGACGGTGTTTTAATTTCCAGTCACGATACGCAGTTAGCCGGTATAATTTCGAGCAGAGGAGGGGTTGCGTTTCCAAACGACATCGGTGTTGCGCCAGGCGCGGACATCCACTGCGCGCGAGTTGCGGACAACGCCAGCGGCCTCGATTGGGACGAATTTAATGACGCGTTAATGGGGCTTATCGATACACATAACTGCCGGGTTATCGTAACCGGCTTTGAGGTTCTCGGCCTTGATCCAAACGGTGACAACGCCTTGACGCTACTATACGATTATTACGCATATCAAACCGGGGTCATTTTCGCCAATGCCGCGGGTAATGAGAATACCTACGTGGCAATCTTCGGTGACGCATACAACGGCGTAACTACCGGCGGTTTGCGCCTCAACGACCCGGCCAACCAATTCAACTATCGCAGGGTGGGAAGTATCAGTGGTTCCGGTCCAACAATCGATGGACGCCGAAAGCCGGATATAACGGCGCCCTCGCAAAGCCAGACCGTGCCGACGTCTTCGAGCGATACGGCATGGGTAGAAACAGGGACTACATTAGGGGAAACGAGCTACTCAGTACCGCATACCGCGGGTGCAGCGACGTTATTGTTAGGACTGGCGGATGACACGCCGGGGCCGAACGACAATCGCAGCGAGGTGATAAAGGCAGTGCTGGTCAATTCGGCGATGCCGAATGTCAATGACAAGGTCGACAACCCTACAAATCCGGCTGATTCCAACAATACGTGGCAGGCCGACCGGGGTTATGGCCGGCTGGATGTGCTGCGGGCATATCAGACGTTAAATACAACCGAAGCCGAGCCGGACGTGAACATTACACAGGACAAGGGCTGGGCATTCGGCCGGCTTTCTCAGGGCCAGACGGATTTATACACAATCAGTGTGACAATGCCGTGCCGGTTGATAGCAACACTGACTTGGCAGCGAAGGATTGATTGGGTTGACCTGAGGCGAGGTTCTCCGCCGGCATACAACGGCATTATTGAGCCGGATGAGCTGCATCCCTATCTTGCCGACCTCGATATGATTGTTTATTCGCCCTATGAGCCGAATGCGATTTTCAGCGAAGACCTGTTTGGTCTCAATCCCTCTGACAATCTCGAAAAATGCGATTTACTTGTTACCGAGCCGGGCGATTATACGATTCTGATAGATAATGACTCGACCAATGGCGAGACGGCCGACTATGGCTTTGCCTTCGAGCTGCACCCGATTATGACCGGCGATTTGCCGCCCGTGGATTATATTGTTAATTTTTTCGACTTTTCCTCGCTTGCAGAGCCGTGGCTCGGGCAGGACCCGCTTCTTGATTCGCTATTGTCGCCGAACGGTGTTATTGACCTTGACGACCTTGCGACACTGGCTCAACATTGGCTCCATACCGACCCGATGTACTATCCGGCCCAATAAGACAACAAATCCGAAATCCGCATTGGATTTGTAACAACTTTTACACCGAAATTTGCAAAATTTCGGTTGCCTTCGCAGAGATATCCTGATATTATAGCAGGGTTAAAGAGCGGAAAAGTGTTACTAACAGTACGAAAAAAAGTGGTTTATTACATAATTTGCACGGAGGAGCAATAATCACAAGGTATTGTTAAAACCATATCAGAAAGCATTCTAATTTTTTTTGGAGGTCAGAGTGATGAAGGCAAAGAAATGTATTAAAACTACTATTGTGTTCGTGCTTCTCTGTTTAGTTATGCCGGTTTACGCCAGCACCCCCTGGCTGCATACGGAGGGAAACCAAATCAAAGACCCTATTGGAAACGTTGTTGTTCTGAGGGGCATTTCCCTGATTGATTTGGGACACCAGGAGGACTGGAAAGGCGGCTCTCTTGCAATGATTGACCGGCTGACGGATAAAACTGACGCACAAGGGGCTTCCCCCGGCTGGTATCCAAAAATCGTCAGGATTCCGGTTGTGCCCGCTGATGTATCAGTCGGCTGGCCAAAAAGATTCGACCCATCCAACGACCACTTCTATTACAACCTTCTAAGGCCTATCGTTGACTATTGCAAAATGAGAGGCATCTATGTAATCATCGACTGGCACTATGTGGCCAACACATGGGACAAAATCCCGCAGACCAGCGAATTCTGGGAGTATATGGCCCCGAAATTCGCCAACGACAGCCACGTCCTTTTTGAGCTTTTCAATGAGCCGATTAATGACCTTTATGGCGATTGGATTTTTAATGAAAATGACATCAATGACTGGCTCAGCGTTCGGCAGGATATGCAAACATGGGTCGATATCGTGCGGACATACGCCCCGAAAAATCTCATCCTTGTAGCCGGCTCGAACTATTCGCAGGTTCTTAAACCGATAGTCGATAACCCGATAGACGGGACTAATATCGTCTATGTTTCCCACATCTATCCCGGCCATTTCCTCAATTATTGCTGGTCAAACGGTTGCAGCTCCTCCTCGGGAAGTTATATGGATGAGATAATGACCGTTGTCGCCGTATATCCCGTTATGATGACCGAGTGGGGCTTCAGTCAGTCCTACTACCTGGAGCATAACGACCCGTTCTTTGATGGTTTTGTAAGCAACTATGGCCAGCCGCTAATGGATTTTATCGAGGGTCTTGGAATCGGAAATACCGCCTGGTGCGCCAGCTTTGACTGGGGTGCGCCGATGTTCTGGGACCCCGGCGTATGGCCTCTGCCGTTAGGCCCCTGGGACCTTCGCTGCGATGACGGCGAGATGGGCTGCTTTGTAAAAGATACTCTTTATCAGGAAAGAAACGATGACCAGCCCTGCGACACCTCGCAGTTCGATATTGACGTTTCGCCTGCTTCCCATGACTTTGGTGAGGTGGCACTGGGTTTATCAAAGATGCTCGAAGTAACCATCTCGAACACCGGCTGCGGCGAACTTACCGTCAGCGGCGCCAGTATCAATACGGATTTTGCCATCACGTCAGTTCCGCCTGCATCGATGGTCGTCCAGCCCAATGAGGCAAAACAGCTAGAAATTACCTATGCTCCGACAATCCTCGGCTACAATTCAGCCGTCCTGAAGATTAACAGCAATGACGCCGACGAGCCGGTAGTAGAAGTACAGCTAAGTGCTACAGGGGTATTGATTCCGCCTTCTCCCTCGGAGCAGATAGCCGACATTCTGGCCTTCTTCGATGAGGCCGTTGAGCAGGGAACGATACAAAGTATGTGGCACGGACACAATAAGTGTACGAACCATAGCGATTTTCAATTGAGATTAATAAGGTGCATGCTTAATGGGGTCAGTTTCTCAATCGAACGGGAAAAATATGAACAGGCGTGCAAAATGCTAAGGCATGTTTACCTGTGCTGCGACGGAGAGAATCGTCCGCCCGATACTATTAAAGGCGATGCGGTTCCGGAATTTGCTGGCATGATTGAGGTCCTGATGCAAACCCTCGATTGCAAATAACTGACAATTGACTCCCACTTGAAGGCCGCGAGCGCCAAGCTCGCGGCCTTTTCTTACCTGCCGCCGAGTACATGAGGAATTTCTTTAAGACGCAGATTAACACAGAAAAAACACTGCGTATTCTCCCGGGTATGAATCAGCCGGTTTTGGCGAAAATTTAGCTTGCTTTTAAGGACAATCGCGGTCATATTTAATAATGTTAAGGTGGGTCAAACTATGCAAAGCGTAATACAAATCACGTGTTACAGTAGCGGAAGTTTGCGGGAGCGAATAGCCAACGACAGGCGATTGGAAAAATACCACCTGACGTTACTAAGACAGAAAATATCAGGTCGAAACCCCGGTTGGGCGAAGCTGCACAGCACCGAACCGGATGTAGCAGGAGCAATTAACTTTGAATGGGACCCCGCGACAAAAACTCTCATGGCCAGAGTCGTCAGCAAAGGCAAAAACACGGCAGGCCGAATTACGGGGGATTTCATAGCGTATTTGATGCACTGCCAGCGCAGACGAATCCGCTCAATTGTCGTTTTACCGGGATGAAACCAGGATAAATCGGGGGCCGGTCATCACAGGATTAGTGAGCCCAGCTGGAAGACAATCAGCGTTACGACGTAAGCCATCACTGTCAGGAAAAAGAACTGGAAGACGGCCCATTTCCAGGACCCGGTTTCCGAACGAGTGACGGCAACAGTGGCCACACAGGGCGAGCTAATCAGGCAAAATAACATTATGCACAAACCCACGAGCGGAGAGTAATCGGCCTGTAAATGCGAGCGAAGCGTCGGGACGGCGCCGGATTCGTCGTGGCTGGAAACAGCGTAAATAATACCTAATTGCGAGACAAACAACTCTTTCGCGGCGGTCGCGCCGACGAGCGCCGTGCCGATTTTCCAGTCGAAGCCGAGGGGCTTTATGGCCGGCTCAATCGCCCTGCCGAATCGACCAATAACTGAGTAACTCAGCTCTGCATGTCGGGCCTCGCCGGGCGTCAGGCCTACAAGTGATTGCTCAGGAGCTTTGGGATAATTCATAGCAGCCCACAGGATAATTGAGAAAGCAAGGATAATAGTGCCGGCCTTTTTAAGGTAGAGAGAACCCCGCAACCAGGTGTGAATGAAGATTGATTTCAGGGTGGGGACCCGGTAAGGAGGCAGCTCCATAACAAAGGGAGCGGTTTCACCGCGAAAAATTGTCAACCGCAGCACCTTGGCGGCTATTACGGCGAGCACAATGCCGGTCAGGTAAATGAGCCAGAGGACAGGCCCTCGCCAGTTCTGGGCAAAGAAAGCGGGTATGAGAAGGCCGTAAATCGTCAGCCGTGCCCCGCAGCTCATAAGCGGAAGCACCATAATGGTGGTCAAACGGCTTCGCTTATTTTCGAGGATACGCGTGGCCATAATTGCCGGGACCGAGCAGCCAAAACCAATGAGCATAGGGATAAAACTTTTGCCGTGCAGGCCGATTTTGTGCATCAGCCGGTCCATTATGAAGGCGGCGCGCGCCATATAGCCGGAGTCTTCGAGGACGGCTATTGCTAAAAACAAAATTAGTATATTGGGCAAAAATACGAGGATGCCACCGACGCCTGGTATGATGCCGTCGATTATTAACGAGCGGAACCAGTTGAAAGCACCGGTTGGCCACAAAGAAGCAATGGAGCCGGCCAGCCAGCCGAAAAATTGTTCCAGCCACGACATCGGGTAAGCCGCGACGGTGAAGGTCAGGTAAAAAACAAGATACATAAGCAGCAAAAAAATGGGCAGTCCTAGGACCCGATGAGTGAGCACGACATCGGCCAAGTCACTTGTCGTGTGCCGAAGCTCAATTGTGGCCTTTACGGTTTCCAGACAGGCGCCGGAGATGAAGCCGTAGCGTTTGTCGGCGATGATTACCTCGGCGTCGTCACCGAAAATGTCCCTGAGCCGGGCATTTTCTCGTTCAACAGTATCGAGAAGTGAACCGCTTTGAATTTTCGAGAGTATTTCGTTATCCTGTTCGAGCAGCTTCAGTGCCAGCCAGCGAGAACCATATTTGGCGGCAAGTTCCGGACGCTGTGAACAAATGAGCGGCTCTATCTTATTCAGTGAACTTTCGATTTCATCGCCGTAGGTTATGCGATGAGCCGAGGGTTGTGGCGCCACGTTTACGACGGAAATAATCGCATCGAGTAAAGCGGCCCTGCCCTGCGATTTGCTGGCGACCGTATGAACAATCAGCGTTTCAAGAATGCGCGAAAGCTGGTTGGTATCGAAGACGATTCCACGCTGCTTGGCGATGTCGCTCATATTGAAGGCCAGAACCAGCGGAACACCGATTTCGATAAGCTGGCTGGCCAGATAAAGGTTGCGTTCCACGTTTGAGCTGTCGACAACATCGACGACGACATCGGGTTTATGGTCAATCAGGAGGTTGCGTGCGACAAGCTCTTCAGCCGAATATGCGGTCAGGCCGTACGTGCCGGGAAGGTCAACGAAGGTAATACGGAAGCCCTTATGCGTGCACAATCCCTCTTCTATCTCGACGGTGGTGCCGGGATAGTTGGCGACGTGCCGGCGGGTGCCGGTGAGCATATTGAAGATGCTCGTCTTGCCGCTGTTGGGATTGCCGGCGATTGCGACCGTGATTTTTTTGAGACGGTCATCCATCATTAACGGATATCCCTTAAAAGTTAGGCATACCTAACTTGTCAGGCAAAAAAACAAAGCTCGAACACATTCACATCACCATAATTTTGTCGGCGACCCCCCTGCCGATGGCCATCCTCGAATTTTTTATACTTATGACAAAGGGGCCGAACCTGCCGTTGTGCACAACCTGGATTTGGATTTTCGGCATCAGACCCATCGCTGTGAGTCGGTTTCTAAGGCCCCTGCCGCTGTTAATGCTGACAATGCTCACGACCTCGCCTTCTGCCACCTGCGACAAAGGCCTTGCGGTTTTTTCTTCCATGCATCACCTTTTAAGACGTCCGGCCTTTGAAAACTTTTGAAGAACATCCATAAGATTTTCACCCGCGAGTGCCTGCCTGTTGGCAACATCTGTAAAATCGCGCATTCGAGATACTATCACAGGACCCAGGAGGTGCTCGGCCTTGCAGGCGGCTTTCTGAGCAACAGGCCCGTCAACGCCGAGAATCTCGGTGAAGAACGACTTTATGATTTCGTGCTTCCTGGCGACGCGACCCGCCTGAGCAAGCCCCGCGTGCGTAAGAGTGACATAACCATAGGGACGGTAATGGACCAGGCCCTTTTTGGCCAGTTGTTTCAAGGCGCCTGTAACAGATGGTCTCGCCACACCGAGGGTCATAGCGATATCCTTGCTGCGGGCAATACCCGAGCCATCGGCCACATTGAGAATGGCTTCGAGATAATCCTCCAATGAAGCGCTCAAAGTCGCATTTTTTCGGACAGTCGTAATGTTTTTACCCCGTATTCGCCTGCACGGATAAAATGTTAGGCACACCTAACATTATGACAAGCACTGTTGGCATTGTCAAATATTTTTACGATTTTTCTACAGACAGCCGTTCGGCCCGCAGCAATGAAACTGGGCAGAATTCTCTTGATTTAACTTCCGCAATCTGATATACTTACAGCTAAAGCACAAGGAGGGGCCATCAATCATTAAATAGAAACCGGCCCTTTGCACGTGTGCTCAAAGGCGATTGCCGGGTGCAGTCGCTTAGGCAGGGGAAGAAAAATAATGGGCGGGTGGTTTGAAACAACAGCTGTAGTTTTAATTGTCGCATTAGGCGCTGTGGCCGGTCGAATATTCTCACGTCTTAAAAATCCGCACTGGGGCTGGGGATATTTTATTGCGATTGTCCTTATAGCGTTCGTGCTGGCCGCAACTTACATCAGCTCAAGGATATTTTTACCGGTTCTCGTCTGGATTTCCGGCGGTCGGGCGCGTTTTATCATTACCGGACTTGCCGTTGCCATGGGTTCCACGACGCTGCTCGGCCGGCTCAAAAACCGTGTCGAAAAGGCGGTGGTGTTTGTGCTGATGAGCGCGGTGATAATCTGGGGCTCGGTGCTGCCCTTTCTCACGCCCGTTCTTATTAGAAAGAACCTTACGAATATACAGACGAAGATGAACGCTGACAACATCTGCATTCAAACTACCAATTATACCTGCGGCCCCGCCGCCACGGTAACTGCTTTGCATCGGCTGGGCCTTACCGCCCAGGAAGGAGAAATAGCAATTCTGTCGCACACAAGCCCGGTTGTTGGAACTTTACCGTGGTGTCTATATAAGGCGATTCAGCAGCGATACGCCGTAGATGGGATTGAATGTCAGTTGCGACATTTTGATTCCGTCAGCGAACTCCGAGGGCAGGACGTTACCCTGGCAGTACTAAAAGATGCGTTCCTGCTCGACCATTGCGTTGCGGTGCTTGAAGTAGGCAACGAGACGGTAACCATCGCCGACCCCGCGATTGGCAGGCTGAAAATGTCCTATAAGGACTTCGAGAACGTATGGCGGTTCTACGGCATTACCCTCAACAATGGCCCCGCTCAAAAAGGGTGAAATTATCGGTCGTTTGGCCGCAGGCCTCTGCCTCGAAATCGCTTACATCATCTTAAACCCCATTTGTTTCCGAAAACTTAATTTACAACAATTCGCAACGGAAAATCCTTCAGTAGAGAACTATTTTTGCCGATGAACCGGTGCGGTTCGATTTACCCGTGGCAAGTGCCTGTAAAAGAGACCGATTTTTCAGCCCAAAAGACTAAAAACAGCGGCCCGTGAGGATATATGGTTGACGTAAAGACAATTCTGGCAGAGGCAATAAAACAGGATGCAAGTGACGTTCACATCAATGTCGGCTTGCCCCCTGTGCTGCGAAAGAACACAGACCTTATTGATATGGACTTTCCCGTTGTCAGCAACGAGCACGCCAAGGAGATGGTGCTCGGAATGCTGGGGCCGGAACGGTTCAAAAAGTTCGAGACACTCAGGGACGCTGACTTTTCAACAATGCTGGATGACGGCCATCGTTTCCGCGTCAACGCACACTACCAGAGAGGGACAATTGCGATTTCATTCCGCCTGATTCCAAACCAGATTCCATCGCTTGACGACCTTCATCTGACACCCATCGTAAGAGACCTGACGGATTTGCCGAGAGGGCTTGTGGTGGTAACGGGCCACACCGGCGCCGGCAAGAGCACCACACTTGCCTCGATGCTCGGAGTCATAAATGCTAAATACAGAAAACACATCATAACGCTCGAAGACCCCATCGAGTATGCCCTTGAAAACAAAATGTGCATAATCGAGCAGCGCGAAATTGGCTTTGACTGTCCGAGTTTCGGGGCCGCTCTGAAAAGAGTTCTCCGGCAGGACCCCGATATCATTATGGTCGGCGAAATGCGAGACCTTGAAACGACACGCTCGACCGTAACCGCGGCTGAAACCGGCCACCTGGTCTTCAGCACCCTGCACACAATCAACGCAGCCCAGACGATTGAGCGAATTATAGACATTTATCCTGCCGGCCAGCAGAACCAGATTCGAACGATGCTGGCCAACACCCTGCAGGCGGTCATCTCGCAAACCCTGTTCAGACGCGTTGACCAGCCGGGTATGATACCCTGCACCGAAATTCTGCTGTGCACCTCGGCGGTGAGAAACTGCATTCGCGAAAATCGTATCTATGAAATTGCCAACATCATCGAGACCAGCCGGAAATTCGGTATGCAGACAATGGACAACAGCATCGGCGAGGCCTATTTCAAGGGCTACATAGGCAGGGAAGAGGCCATTGCTCGCTCCAGCAATCCATCGAAAATGGAGAAGCTGCTAAAACCTTTAGACCACAGTCAGGCCGGCAGGCCCGCCGTCGCCGCCATTCTCGAATAGCGGTTTAGCGTTTACCACCGGACGAAAACAACGCACGCCGTTTCACTACGTTGAACTCATACACTACAAAACATCGGGCTGTTGCTGATTTTACAAATTTTACAGAATGAGCATTGACAGAAACAAGGAAGTATGCTATAATATTACAATATGAAGCAGATTAGCCGCCAAAAAGTGATTGGTTGGTGGTGGCCTGTTGGATAAATCCGACGGGCAGGCGGGAAATCTGCACTAAAAAAACAATAAAAAGTATTGAACGCGGCCTGTTGGATAAAAACAACAGGCCGCTTTTTTTGTTGTGATTTGCGTGCTGAGAAGATAAAAAAGTTACTTTTAAGGACACACTCTTATGGACGACTACAGGCAGATAATACAAAACGCGAAGCCGGGCGAGATAATCCCCATAGTCAAGCGGATTGATATGAAAGACCCGATGGATTTCTTCGCAAAGATAAGCGACTACGGGCGGGCGAAAAACTGCTGCCTGCTGGAATCGAAAGAATACCTTAGAGGAACAAGCGCGCTTAGCTTCGGCACGGCAAAGCCGGCCTTGTATCTTACGGGGACGGGCAGGGATTTTCAGGTAAAGGCGCTGAGCAAAACGGGCAGAAGAATGATTTCATATCTGACCGCCAAAGCCGAAAGATTCGGATTCTGCGAAACGGTAGATTTTAATAATGAACGAATTAAAGGCACGATTAAACAAACAGAAAAGCTCGTTGATGAGCAGACGCGGCTGAGGTGTACAAACCAGATGGACGTGCTGCGGGCCGTGGCGTTTGCGTTTCGGCTGGCAAGCAGGCCGTTCCGCGTGACCTGTGGATTCCTCGGGGCGATAAGCTACGACTTCATTGACCAGTTCGAGAAGCTGCCGGCCAACAGTTCGGACCTGCTCGTTAATCCGGATTACGAATTATACTTCGCGGACAATATTTTCCTGATGGACCACGAACACGGCCAAGGCTACATCGTCGTCAACGTAATCATAACCAACGGCGACCCCGAGGTCACGATTACCGAGGCGCAGGATTGTTTCGACTACTACGAAAACATCGCGAGATTTGATACGCCGGGTGCAAAAAGACACAAAGCCCCCCTGCCGGCGCCATCGACCGATACGAACCAGCAGGAATATGAGGATATGGTGCGCATAGCCAAACAGCATATCCTGGACGGGGACATATTCCAGGTCGTTCTGAGCCGGACGAAGATTGAGCCGTGTCCTGATGAGCCGCTGGACGTGTATAAGCGATTACGGGAGCTCAAT
>CAYNVP010000070.1:0-12180 GCA_964400665.1 uncultured Pirellulales bacterium
CCTGGTTCGCCGATGGCCAGCTTAATGTCTCTTATAACTGCCTGGATAGGCACCTCGGAACGCCGACGGCGAAAAAGACGGCGATTCTCTGGCAGGGTGAGGCCGAGGACTCGGTAAGAAAATACACGTACGAGCAGCTTCACAAAGAGGTCTGCAAATTCGCCAACGTCTTGAAGAGCAAAGGCATCAAAAAAGGCGACCGCGTGGCAATCTATCTGCCGATGGTTCCGGAGCTGCCGATTGTTATGCTGGCCTGCTCACGAATCGGCGCCATTCACTCGGTAGTCTTCGGCGGCTTCAGCTCGGATTCACTCAAGGACCGGATTAACGACTCCAATTGCAGAATACTGATAACGAGCAACGTCTCGAATCGTGCCGGCAAGCACATAAAGCTAAAAGATATCGCCGACGAGGCGCTTAAGAATACGCCGAGTATCGAGGCCGTTGTCGTCGTCAAGGTAAACAATGAGCCGTGCAATATGAAAGCCGGCAGGGATACCTGGTATCACGACGAGATGGCCAAGGCCTCCGAGGCGTGCGAGCCGGAAAAAATGAACGCCGACGACCCCCTTTTCATCCTTTATACCTCCGGCTCGACGGGCAAGCCCAAGGGCGTCGTGCATATAACAGCAGGTTATCTGCTTTTTGTGGCGTTCAGCCACAAGGTTATTTTCGACGTGCACGACGACGATGTTTACTGGTGCACAGCGGACATCGGCTGGGTAACGGGCCACAGCTACATCGTCTATGGCCCCTTGGCCAACGGCGCGACGAGCTTGATGTTCGAGGGCGTCCCGACCTATCCCGACGCCGGACGCTTCTGGCAAATATGCGACAAGTTCGGCGTAACGGTTTTCTATACCGCCCCCACCGCCATTCGTGCCCTGATGCGTCAGGGCGAGGAGTGGCCGGCCAAGTACAAGCTCGATTCCCTGCGAATTTTAGGCACCGTCGGCGAGCCAATCAACCCCGAGGCCTGGATTTGGTATTACGAAAAAATCGGCCACAGCAAACGCCCCATCGTCGATACATGGTGGCAGACGGAGACGGGGGGGATACTGATAACGCCGCTGCCGGGTGCGCATACGCTGAAGCCGGGCAGCGCGTGCCGGGCATTTTTCGGGGTGGACCCCGTGATTCTGCGCGACGACGGGAGCGAATGCGACGTCAACGAGGGCGGCAAGCTGTGCATACGCAAGCCCTGGCCGGGGTTTATGAGAACGATGTGGGGCGACCATGACCGTTTCATCGATACGTACTTTACGATGTTCGAGAATATGTACTTCACCAGCGACGGCTGTCGAAAAGACGAAGACGGCGACTACTGGCTGATGGGAAGAATCGACGACGTAGTCAACGTCTCCGGACACCGTATCGGCACGGCTGAAGTGGAAAGCGCGCTCGTCAGCCACGAGAAAGTGGCAGAAGCAGCAGTCACTCCCATTCCGCACGAAATCAAGGGGCAGGGGCTGTATGCCTTCGTAACGCTCAAAGAGGGAATCGCGGAAAGCGACGAACTGAAAAAAGAGCTGATTTTGCACGTTCGCAAGGAGATAGGGCCGATTGCCGCGCCTGAGGCGATACAGTTCGCACCGTCGCTGCCCAAGACGCGTTCAGGCAAGATTATGCGAAGGATATTACGCAAAATCGCCGAGGGCAACGTATCCAACCTCGGCGATACGACCACGCTGGCCGACCCGAGCGTCGTAGAGGCATTAGTAAAAGGACGGGGCAAGTAAATAAATTGTAGATTGCGGATTGCGGATTGCAGATTGATGATTTTGAACTAAGGAAAGGGAAGGATTATGGAAACAGGGATACCCTCAAATGCAGTCGAGGTCAAGGACAAGACGTCGAACCCGGCGCCCTTGGGGCTGATGGGGTTCGGTATGACAACGGTCCTGCTGAACCTGCACAACGCGGGGTTCTTCGGACTGGGAAGCATGATTCTGGCAATGGGGATTTTTTACGGGGGTATGGCACAGATTATCGCAGGCATACTGGAGTGGAAGAAAGGCAACACCTTCGGGACGACGGCTTTCTGCTCTTACGGCCTTTTCTGGCTTACATTAGTATGGCTCATTGTCGCACCCAAATTGGGAATAGCTGAAGCCGCGACAAGCGGGGCAATGGCGGCGTATCTTTTTATGTGGGGACTGTTCACGTTTGTTATGTTCATCGGCACACTGCGATTGAACAAAGCGCTGCAGGTGGTATTTTTAACGCTGACGATACTGTTCTGGCTGCTCGCGCTCAAAGACATTACCGGCAACGCGGCAATAGGCAAAATAGCCGGATATGAGGGCATCTTTTGCGGCTTCTCGGCCATATACGCCGGACTTGCACAGGTCCTCAATGAATGTTACGGCAGGATAGTTTGGCCTTTGGGACCGGTGAAAAAATAGAAATAGACATAAGACAAAAGACCAAAGACACAAGACCTAAGACGCAAGACACAAGACGGCCTGGTGGTTAGACACCGCCCCCGGCCAACATCTTGCTGGGGCAGGCGGGCCGGTTTTTTCAAAGCAGAAAAGCAGAGTGTCCCCGTTTAAAAGGTGGACTATGGACAAATACGGGGCCGGAGAATTTGTGGTTATCGGGGTATTACTGCTTTCTTTGGCCGGCTGCAGCGTTTCGGGTAAACCTCGGCCTCGGCCGGGCTGTTATGCGGCCAATTCGATGGGCGTCAATTTCCGAAATGCCAGGGCCATCGGCAGGCATAATTTCGGGTCGTCTTTTGGTGAAAGTACCGGCATCGTCTATACGTGCAGCGGCGGACATATAGACCTGGCACACCTGCGTATCGCCTCCGACCATGTCTATTATCTTTATAATTTCTGCCGCAGGCGTCTCGCCGCCGGCCAGGCGGACTGGCGCTTCAATCTCAGTTACGACCCGACGCAGTTTCACGCGAACATCGAATACCCGGCCGGTTTCGATTCCATCCCGCCCGGCCAGCGAGAGAAACTCATAGACGATGTTTCGCTTGAGCTTGCTGAGTATTTCACATGGTATCTGACGACCTGGCATGAAATCATCACATGGTATGGCCACGGCACATTCCTCGTATCAGAATTTCATTCGGCCTTTGCGTGGGAGGATTCATATTCCAACCTGCTTGGGGCGATATTGGGTGCAAAGGCCGCGGCCGCAGCAGCCGGTTCCGGAACAGCAGCGTATAACGCCGCTATGACCTCGCTGCTCGAAGATGAGCTTATCCGTCTCGGCGCTGTATCGAAATCGCAGGCACGAGACGCTTCCGAGAGTGTGCGCGGCAAGTGGTACTCCGGCTCTGTTGCAGTACAGATGCTGCTGCGGAATCTCGATGTCGGCGGCGCTGACGGATGTGTGTCTCCGGCGCTCGTCCCCGGCGCCTGCAAGAATGTAACGCCCGTGTGTTTATCTATCCCGAAATTGGAGAAGTTCAAAGCAGCGGGATTCAAACTCCGCCTTGAGGCAGACCCGCCTGGCCATATAAAATCAAAGATTAAGCACTTGATTTATAACACCGGCAGCTCCGGTCCTGTCCTCGCAGACGAGCACCTGCAGCTTGTAATGAACCATATCGCCTCCAAAGCCCGCGAAATGGGATATTTGGTAATCGACTAAGGCGGGCAAACGTCTCACCTTGATACTTGTAACTGGTTACTGGTTGCGTCATTAAGTTGCGGGTTGGCCAGAAGATTTTTAACCACGGATTAACACAGATTACACGGATTTATTATTAGCCACGGAAAAAGTTTGTCTGTTTAACCGGTTGAACTGTATAATATAGCCATAAGGCCGGAAGAGAATCACACCTTTGTCCATCAGCATTGCCGTCCGGCAGAGGTCTTAATTAAATTGCACAAGAATAAACCACGATATTGCTGGAGTTAAATGTCATATTTGCCATGGATTTCAATAAAGATTTCCTTTATGCCGGTCTTTCAGGAATAAAGCTTGCGGTTGAAACGTTTGACCTAGGCTGTGAAATTGTTTTATCTCGTACGTTCGCACACCTAAATACATTTCATTTCATGCACTTTACTCCAACCACACCGGATCGGCCATTCCCTGAGATAATCAAAGATGTAAAAGGAGGATTTGGATACGATATCAATATCCAGATGTATATCCCTAATTGGAAATTATTCAACTGTTCCGATCGACTTAACATAGCATGGTTGATTGTGGCGCTAATTCGTTTAAAAACGAGTCCAGCAGTAACAATTCCGGTTGTTGCAGATCGGCCATTCTCTGATATTCCATCGTCTTGGAAGGAAGCAGAGATACTTCCTGTAGAGGAAGTAAGTCATAGACGTTTGGTACCTGTCAAAAATCGAAAGTTAGATTTGGATGAGACAGAACTTGTATGGATTCGCGAACATTGGCAACGAAGTATTAAGCTTATGAATAATAGCCATGATTTCAATACGGCTATTCAAGCAGCCGACTTCAGTTTAATTACAAACAGTTCATCACTTGCACTTATTACATTATGGGGAGCTCTTGAACGGCTATTTTCGCCGGCAAAACAGGAACTCCGTTTCCGAATATCTGCTTCAATCGCATCTTACTTGGAACCAAGTGGCAGTAAAAGGTTATCGCTATACAAGAAAATTCTCAAACTCTATGATGCTCGCTCTGAAGCAGCTCATGGAACCTCAAAAAAGCATACAGATCCCTTGATTGAGACTTACGAACTTATTCGTCGTGTGTTGATAAAGATGATAGAAGACGGACATGTTCCAAACCGAGATGAAATCGAAAAATTAATGTTCGGCTGCGAGTAATAATTTATCTAAAAATTGGTCATAATGGGAATGACAATCGTCTTTATCGAGTAATAATCCTCTTTCCACTTACTTTATAATTCTACCCTTTACTGCCCGGAATTCAATACCAGATATTTGTCTATAGTTCATAGTTCATTCCGCCAGAGCTTGCCCGCCGGTTCATCCGGCGTAGTCCCCTCCACAAATTAGAATCGGGACGAAGACGGAAGGCGGGGAAAAGTTTGGTTTTTTGTCGGACCGGTCGGACTATCTGTGTCGGCGGCGGAACTTACCACGCACGTGGTGAAGGCGCTCGGTGAATCCTCCCTCACTTACAAAGGAATCTTCGAGCTTGCGGATTTGCCTTCCCAAAAGGGAACTTGCATGGTTAATCAGGCAAACAATAGTATTTGCCGCCTCTTCCGCAGTGGCTGTGCGGATAGAGTAAAGGTCGGACCTGTCATACCTTTTGGACCCGTCGGACAGGGCCGACGCGTAGGCTCGATACTTTCTTAGAACAGCCAGCACTTCGGGCGACTTCTTCGGCCACGGTCGCATACCCTGCTGCCGAAGGAAATCCTCATAGTCCAGGAGCAGCTCTTCCAAACTGGCCCGCGCAATTGTCGTAAATTTCAATTCCGTCTCCTTTGACGTGGCTGAGGCCATATTGCCTTCGGCTATATTCAGCACCCCGCTTCGCGCCGCCTGAATCATCAGGCCGCGGATGCGAGAGTTTTCTTCGATAAATCTGTCGCAGAAAGTCACTGTAGCGTCATAAATTATCTCTGCCGCCTGGAAGCTTCGCAGCTTTCCGTACATTCCATGCGGTTTGATTATCCGCTCAGGTTCGTTAACCATTATTCACACCTGTCTGATCTTTCCGACCCGTCTGACAGGTCCAACCTGTCTGACCGGTCCTGTCTGTCTGCTGTAGGATTACCCCCTGCATTGTCCTCCAATATGCGTCAAGTGTCAAGCTATTAGGTTCATGGTTACCGCCTTTTTTAGTGTAATCCTCCGGGAAATTCAACCTCGTCCTTCGACCTCGCTCAGAATAGTCTTTACAACAAAAATAACCCTTCGTGTCTTGGTGTCTTTGTGGTTAATCCGGAAAGTTCAGTCGTGCAAATTCCCCGTGATATATCCTCGCCGCCGCGTCGTATGCCCTTGCGGCCTCAACCTCCGTATCGAATCTTCCTAAATATATCCTTTTCCCATTATAGTTGATGTAGGCAATCCATTTACCTCGGCCTTTCTCTAAGCTGGCGCCGACATACCTCGACGAAGTCCTCGATTTGTCCCTTCGACTGTTAATCCGATTTTGTGAGCACGTTGCTAATCTGAGATTGGCCTTTCGATTGTCTAAGGTATCATTGTTCTTATGGTCCACTAAAAGGCCCGCAGGCGCATTCATAATTTCCCTGTTCAGGCGCATTGTCACCTTGCAACTGGATTTTATAATGTTCCTGACGGCATAGATATGTTCGCCCTGACCATCTGCGTACCAGCGGAAATGATTTAACTGGTAAAAAACCGGCTCATCAACAATTGTATATCTGCCTTCGCCAAGATAAATCCGCCGATATGTGTAGCCATACTTCCACCGCCGATACCACGTCACAGGCCAGGTGCAGATACGGTCCAGCCAGGCCGGAATACCGATTGTTATGTTAACCTTCATAATCCTCTCCTCTCGTAGCGAAGCGGAGATCCCGAGGGTGTGCTTCTCTGGATTCGCAAACCCGGGACCCAGCCAGTTTTGAATTTTGCGTTGTAATTTTGCTCGCCTCGGCAAAGCCCTTCGGCGAAGCCGGGCATTTTACATTTTGATTTTTAATATCACCTGTGCCTGCCATCCCTCGTCCCTCACTTTTCTAACCCTTCTCACTTTTCACACTCTTTTCACCTGTTCACCTGCCTGCCCCGGCAATTCGTAGGCCGGGGTTCAACTGCTCACCTCTCCCGCGAAGCGGCCTTGCCGCTTCGCGCGTCTCTCTATCCTATGGCGCGAACTTGCGCGAATTTGACGAAAAATCGTGTTTTCCAGATAGGTCAAATGTGCTTAAGTGCAGGTGTATAAAGGAGATAAATTTTTTTATTTTTTTCGGATTTGGCCCAAAAGCGCTTGCGCGCTTTTGTCGTACAACTGTATCATACAACTGTATCATACATTTGTATTAAACAACCGTTTGGGTCCGGAATCAGGTCTTCGATTTGCCCGGATTTACATCAACATTCTATCTTCCTCCGTCTTCCGTCCTCCGTCTTAAAGACCGTGGATTGGAAAGACGGTTTTCCTGAGTTTGTCGAGGGTGATATTCAGGGCGGGCAGGACCGAATCGCGTTGTTGAGCAGTAACGGGCAGCACCCTGTCGCGAAGCCCCCCCTGCCATTCGGTGGTCTGGAGCATAATACCGCCCAGCATCATATTCGCGTCAAGCTCGGCATCCGCGCCGCAGAGGACCGACCATCCAAGCGACCAGGCACGGACGGTGTTATCGACGTTATAGCCGCCACCGCCTGTCATAAGGATTGGCTTGCCGAATGTAAGCAACTGCCGGATGATTTCGACATAGACGTTATTGGTAATGGCGAGGTTGGCCAGCGGGTCGCCCGCCAGCGCATCGGCGCCAAGCTCAAACACGAAGACATCCGGCTTAAAGGCACGAATCAAAAGCAGGACAACGGTTTTTACCGCGAGCATATAGGCATCGTCGTATGTGCCGACGGGCAGAGGGATGTTGACGCAGTAGCCCTTGCCTTCGCCATCGCCGATTTCATCCTCGAAGCCGGTGCCGGGAAAAAGCATCCGCGGATTCTGATGAAGCGAGATTGTCATAACGTCACTGCGGTCGTAGAAGGCGTATGCGACACCGTCGCCGTGATGGACGTCAACGTCGAGGTAAAGGACCTTTTTGTCCTGCTCGGGGAGGAGCATACAACCAAGGGCGACGTCGTTTATGTAGCAAATGCCCGATGCGCGTTCGGGGTGGGCGTGATGAAAGCCGCCTGACGGATTAAACGCGGCGCGGGCCTTGTCATCGAGGATAAGCCGGGCGCCGGTCAGGGTGGCGCCTACGGCCAGGAGCGCATACTCATACATACCTTTGAATACGGGGCAGTCGGAGGTGCCGAGACCCATATTGAGGGCCTCATATTCCCATTGGCCTTTTGAGGCCTTCTGGAGCGTGTGCAGGTAACGGGCGGAGTGAAACTTTTTGAGAACCATTCTATCAGCCGGCTCAGGGGGCACTTCGATTCTATCGGGAGCGGCGAGCAGACCCATTGATTTTATGATTTCGCGGGTCTTTTTGGCGCGGATTGTATTAAAGGGGTGGTCGGGAGGATAGGTGTATCGTTCGAGCCGAGGCGAATAAATGAAAGCGGCGGGTTTCGTGCTCACAATTGTCTGTTCCTGTCAGTTAAGGTCATAAGATATATTGTAAACCTCGCCGTCGAAGGTTGTGCTCACGGGGAAGCCGGAGTTGTGGAATACAGCGAGCATCGGTTTATTGCCCGGCAGGACCTTTGCGTAGAAGCGTTTAACGCCTCGCTGCCTTGCTATTTTCGTGATATATTCTAGCAGGTAGGTGCCCATGCCTTTTTGCTGCCATTCGTCGTGGACAATGAAGGCGACTTCGGCGGATTGGATTTTGGGGTCGAGGAAATACTGAGCCATAGCGACGATGTGCTCATCGCCGGAAGGGCCTGGGACGACGCCGACGATGGCGATATCCTGCTGGTAGTCGATATTGGTGAGCTGCTGGACGTCCTTGTGGGGGAAGGTCATTGTGTGAGTCATATACCTTGTCTGGACGGATTTTTCGCTAAGCGAGTAGAGCATTTCAGAAAGTTCGTGCTCGTCGGTGGGTTTAACGGGACGGAAGAAGATTTCGGTGCCGTCGCGGAGGGTGTCGTATTTTTCAAGCTCGACGGGGTATCTGACCTTGGCCCAATCAAGCTCGATTTGGTCCTCGTAGATGTATTTTTGCGCTTTGGCGGCCTGGATAAGCCCGGTTCTGAATTTGGGATGGGCGATATTTATGAGGTCGAGGACCCTTTCACGGATGGATTTGCCGTGGAGGTAGGCGACGCCGTATTCGGTGACGACGTAATGGACGTCGCCGCGTGTGGTGACGACACCTGCTCCTTCGGTGAGGTGGGGGACGATTCTGCTTATTTGGCCTGCGCGGGCGGTGGAGGGCATAGCGATGATGGCCTTACCCCCCCTGCTATGGGCTGCGCCGCGGATGAAATCGACCTGACCGCCTATGCCGCTGTAGAACTGATAGCCGAGGGAATCGGCACATACCTGACCTGTGAGGTCGATTTCGAGGCCGACGTTGATAGCGACCATTTTTTCGTGCCGGCTGATGAGGTAGGGGTCGTTGACATATTCGGTGGGGTAGAATTCGAAGAAGGGATTATTGTTGATGTAATCGTAAAGGTGCTTTGAGCCCATACAGAAGCTGGCGACGATTTTGCCGTGGTTGACGGTTTTTTTTGCGCAGGTAATAGCGCCGCATTCGATGAGGTCGATAATCCAGTCGCCGAACATCTCGGTATGGATGCCGAGGTCTTTTTTGTCTTTTAGGGATTCTGCGAGGGCCTGCGGGACGCGGCCTATGCCGCACTCGATAGTGGAGCCATCCTCGACGAGGCGGGCGATATTTTCGCCGATGCGGTGAAGTGTCTCGTCGGCTTCGGGGACGGGAACGGTGATAATATCCTCGTCATAGGGGACGAGGCAATCGATGGAGTTGACGTGGAGGAAGGAATCGCCGAAGGTGCGGGGCATACGGGAGTTGACCTGGGCGATGACGAATTTGGCGTTTGCGGCGGCGGACTTGACGATATCGACGGAGACGCCGAGTGAGCACAGGCCGTTGACGTCGGGCGGGGTGACGGAAATGAGGGCGACGTCGAGGGGAATTCGGCCACTTTCAAACTCGCCGGGGATTTCGGAAAGGAACATCGGGGTGTAGTCGCCGATACCCTTGCTGAGGGCGTCGCGGACGTTGTCGGCGATGAAGAATGAGTTCATTTTGAATTTTTCGCGGAATTTCTCGTCGGCGTAGGGTGCGGCCCCGATAGTGAGCAGATGAACGATATGGGCGTCGTAGATGTGGGCGGAGTGCTCGACGAGGGCCGCGACGAGGTGCTGCGGCTGGGCACAGGCGGTGCCGATGAAGATGTGAGCGCCGGACTTGACGAGCTTCATGGCCGAGGCGGCGGTAGTTATTTTGGCCTTGTATTTTTCTTTCCAGTCAAAGTTAGTCATAGTAGATTTCCAATTGCCGATTGCCGATTTTCGATTTTAAGGAAACTTCTACACTGCTAACTATTAATTCTGCAATAATTTTACACACCCCATACACTTTTTCAATGGCAAAGTTAAAGCATTGATGATTTATGATTTATGATTGCTGATTTTTTTACCACAAAGAGGCAACATAATACGCACCGCGGAGAACGCAGAGGTCGCAGAGTTTCCCTTAGAATTTATTTACCACGAAGTTCACGAAGGAACACGAAGGATTTTAACCACCCGCCTCGCCGCGGAGCGGCGGGCGAGCCGCAGGCCTCGCGGCCTTCGAGCCGAGGGGTCTCGCCAAAGGCGGACAGATTGGCACGGATTCTCATGGATTTAGCCACGAAAAGGCACAGAAAGCACAAAATTTTTAGACACAGATTAACACGGCTTTTGCTCGGATTGGCGTACTCAGCTAAGGGTATTCTCGATGCGAGCATCTGTGATACCCTTTCGCTTCGTCCGCAGAATCCCGAACGAAACGGGATTCTTCATTTAAGCCGAGCAAAATACACGGATTTTTAATGGTCGCTGAACGCTCACCCCGGTTGGGTGAAAACATAGTCCTTTTGATTAATCAAAAGGACTATGAGCATTTTATGAGTATTGATTGTTTTTGTGCGAAGAATTGGGGTGGTGCCTCGCCCCGGGCGGGTCTGCCCTGAGCTTGCCTGCCCTCGAACGCTATTATCGGGGGTCGAAGGGCTTGACAGTTAAGGGCGGAAGATAAATCAAAAAGTAAAAAGTAAAAAGTAAAAATGCGGTACCCTGTCTTAATGCAAAAATAAAAATGCAAATATCAAAATTGCGGAATCCAAGAGGGATGATATTTTAAAAGCGAAAGAGTTAATAAAACTGCCAGTTTGGCAGATACATTTGGCAGGCAAGCCCCTTCCGGTATTAACCTTAAATTTTTATATATCTTGATTTAATAAGGAGTTATCGATATTTGTAGGCAATAAAACCCATTGGCACGGAATTTGCACTCCACAATAGCATAGTTATAATAAACAAGGACGACCAGTCGATTATGGATGGTCGAAGTAGTTTTGGCATAGTTGCTCTTAACCACGTCGCTTTCCATTCCTTCTGGCTTCCGTAAAAAACTGTTATAGGAACGTTGTTTTTGAAAGGAGTTTAGCTATGGCAAGATGCACAAGAAAGGATGGTCTGGAAGTCCATCATAAAAATCGTAATGGGGGGAATGATTTTGGCAATGCTGAGGTGCTTTGCGGCCCATGCCATGAAGCAACATCAAGCTATGGAACGCCGGGCAGTTCACCGGAACCATTTTCAGGAGATACAAAAGCGGCAGCTATAGTGCGTTCCGGAAATCAGTGTGAATGCACCCGTACGAGTGGATGCCATTAAAAGCAAGAGGAATATATAACTAAAATTATAAAGGGAGGAATTTATGGTAAAGTGCGTGAGGTATCTTTATGAGTAAGTTCAAATACTTAAAGAAACAAATAGATATTGCCAAATATTTTATAAGGCATTGTGAAATACCTAGAGATTCCCTACCATATACTATGCAATTGGATAAAATATACAGTAAGTATATAAATTCTGATATGCCAAATCTTTCGAAACATGAGTTTTGGCTTTTGCTGTCAAATGCAGGGAAAAAGGGAGGGGCAAGGCAACTTCACAAAAAACGATTGCCCACAATACCTGTTACTCAAGAAGATAAATTTGAATTACTTCGATTGTGCCCTGAGAATATAGGAAGCCGAGACAGATTGCCATATACAACAGAATTTGACCATATGTATGAACAGTTCAAGGTACATACAGGACGCAATTTAACAAAAAATGATTTTTGGAGAGCATTAAGTAAAACCGCTAAAGCTTCTCGAAAACCAAATGCCGTTGATTACAATCCCACAAATGAATTACCTAAAGTATTAGTCAGGGATTTATTTACTATGAATCCTTGGTGGAGTGGAGATTCTTCCAAAAAGTTACCTCATTATAAGCGTCATGTTTATAAAACACTATACGACAAAATGACAAGTGGACATCTCCCAATGATAGCTCTGAGAGGACCGCGTCAAATTGGAAAAACTACTTTACAGGAACAGATGATAGATGAACTGCTGCATGGCA
>CAYNVP010000071.1:0-12172 GCA_964400665.1 uncultured Pirellulales bacterium
TGGCGGAAATGACAATGGATGCGGCCTTTGAGTTCTTTACCAAGCTGGGCGTTAACTTCTGGTGCTTCCACGACAGGGACATCGCCCCCGAAGCGGATAACCTTTCGGAGACAAATAAACGCCTCGATATAATGGTTCAGAAAGCAAAGAAGCTGCAGGCCGATACCGGATTGAAACTCCTTTGGGGCACGACAAACGCATTTTCACATCGTCGGTTTATGGCCGGCGCAGGCACAAATCCGTCACCCAAAGTTTTTGCATACGCGGCAAGCCAGATAAAAAAAGCCATGGAGATAACAAAGGAGCTGGGAGGACAGGGATATGTGTTCTGGGGCGGACGCGAGGGCTACGATACGTTGCTCAACACTGATTTGAAAAGAGAGCTCGACCATATGGCCTTGCTGCTGCAAATGGCGGTTGACCATAAGAAAAAAATCGGTTTCAAAGGCCAGCTTTATATTGAGCCCAAACCCAAGGAGCCGACCAAGCATCAATACGATTTTGATGCAGGCAACTGTTTCGCGTTTTTGCAGAAGTATAATCTGCTCGACCACTTCAAATTGAATGTCGAGGCCAACCACGCAACCCTGGCAGGTCACGATTTCTGCCATGAGCTGGCGTTTTGTGTTGCTAACGGCATCCTCGGTTCGGTGGATGCAAATCGCGGTGACCTGCTTCTCGGATGGGATACCGACCAGTTCCCGAGAGACGTTGCTGAGACGACCCTGGCTATGTATATCATTCTCAAAGGCGGCGGTTTTACCACCGGCGGCTTGAATTTCGATGCACACGTCAGACGTCAATCAATAGACCCCGTTGACCTTTTCTATGCTCATATTGGTGCGATGGATGCTTTTGCGAGGGGACTCAAAAATGCCGCCAGTTTGATGAAAGATAAAGTTCTGGAAAATGCCGTTAACGAACGTTACAAGGATTGGGCTGGAGAGCTGGGCTCCAAAATTGAAGGCCGAAAGGTTGGGTTTGAAGAGCTCGAATCCTATATCCTCGAACACGGTGAGCCGGAATTGCAGAGCGGCCGTCAGGAGCTGCTTGAAAACCTGTTGAATGATTACATCTGAGCCGGGCTCCCTGAATTAAGGGTGCAGTCGTCGCCGCTCAGCGGTATTTCGACCAGATGTATAAATAAATGAAAAAGGAGGCGTTAAATTTAACGGATTTTTATAAAGGAGCGGAACACAAAATGTTACGCAAAAATGTTCACGCAAACCACTTAATTGTTTTGATGGTTCTCCTGACAATTACTTTGGTTGTTTCGTCTTGTAAAAAATCTCCGCAGAGTGGTCCTTCTGAATCGCCGCAGCCCGCCGCCCAGCCAGACACAAATGCTGTCGTTGAGTCAAAGCCCGCTGCTCAACCGGGTACCGAAGCGGCTGTTGAGCCGGACACCGAAGCGATTGCTGAAGAAAAGCCCGCTGCGGCCCAGTCCGCCGGCGATATGGAGCCGATTCCTCTTGTCCTGCCAAAGCCGATGTTCGTGGGAACGCCGCAGAGCTTTCGCGGCATCACTAATCTCGAAAAGCCCCTCGGTAAACCCAGACCCCCATTTTATGCCCCCAAAGGGACGACTAATGTCGCACTCGATAAGCCAGTCACCAGCTCGGATGAACAGCCCATCATCGGTGAAATAAAGATGATTACCGACGGCGACAAAGAGGCGGCGGACGGCTCCTATGTGGAGCTGGGGCCGTTTAAGCAGTATATAACCATCGACCTCGGCGCGCCTTATAACATCTACGCAATTGTTATCTGGCACTACCACAAGCAGGCCCGTGTCTATAAAGACGTTGTTGTTCAGGTCGCCGACGACCCCGACTTCATTACCAACGTCAGGACACTTTTCAACAATGACAACGATAATTCCTCGGGTCTTGGGGTGGGCGACAATAAACACTATGTCGAGACCGCCGAAGGCAAGCTCATTGATGCTAAAGGAGTAGTGGCCCGTTACGTTAGGTGTTACAGCAATGGCAATACCAGTAACGACCTGAACAATTACATTGAGGTGGAAGTTTACGGCCTGCCTGTGAAATGAAGCGGCCGATTAAATTTTTGTGTGCAGCTTCGGCTGTCATTATTGTCGCTGTTGGATTGCGTACTTGGCGTCTCGACAATCGTCCTATGCACGGCGATGAAGACGTCCACGCCTACAAATTCGGCCAACTGCTCGAAGAAAACTGTTATCGCTACGACCCGCAGGAATTTCACGGGCCTACGCTGAACTATTTCACGTTGATTCCCGCCTGGCTTTCCGGCAAACACACTTACGCTTCGCTTACAGAATCCACGCTTCGAATCGTGCCGGTTTTCTTTGGGCTTCTGTTGGTTCTGATGCCGTTATTGCTTGTCCCCGGCCTGGGCAGGCCCGCCGCATTGATTGCCGCGGCGCTGACCGCGATTTCTCCCGCTTTTGTTTTCTACAGCCGATATTATATCCCGGAAATGCTGCTTGTGTGCTTTACCTTTGGAGTAATAACAGCCGGCTACAGATACGCCCAAAGCCGAAAGCCGATATGGGCCCTGCTCGCAGGTCTTTTCGCGGGCCTTTGCTACGCCACCAAGGAAACCTCTATTATTGCCTTCGGCTCGATGCTCCTTGCCCTGATAGCAACGTTGCTGAATTATCGCCATAATTTGTATATTACTGAGAGCGTGCCCTCACGAAAGATAAAGCCGGCACATCTGGTCTCTGCTGCGGTTGTGGCGATTTGTGTATCCGCTCTTTTCTTTTCTTCTTTCTTTAAAAATCCGGCCGGAATTGTGGACTCGTTCAGAGCTTTCACAACCTATTTCAGCCGGGCAGGCCATAACCAATTCCACATCCATCCCTGGTTCTATTATCTCAAGCTACTCGTATATTCGAAGGCGGCAACAGGCCCGCCCTGGACCGAGGGATTTATTATTTTTCTGGCTGTCCTTGGCGTTATACTTATTGTCACGAGAAAGGGTATAGCCAGGCTTGACACCCGGTTGCTTGATTTTCTGATTTTTTATACGGCCATTTCCCTCGCGGTCTATTCCGTAATCCCATACAAAACGCCGTGGTGTCTGCTGAGCTTCTATCACGGCATGATTTTGCTGGCTGCGGTTGGTGTCATCACGTTAATAAACTTGGCCGGGCGGATGCTGACCCGCGTAATTATCGTTATCCTGTTGCTTACATTCGCGATGGACCTCGGCTTGCAGTCAATTTTGGCAAGTATGACCCGGCACGTTGACTACAGCAATCCTTATGTTTATGCCCAGCCGACACCGGATGTCGTTGAAATCGCGAAGCGCATCGAGGATGTTTCAAAGGCGAATCCGGCAGGGCGGCAAATGATTGTTTACGTTATATGCCCCGATGGCGATTATTGGCCGCTTCCGTGGTACCTGCGCTCATTCAAAAACGTCGGCTGGTATAATGATGTCAACGAGATTCAAATGCCTGCTCCTGTTCTAATTGCCTCACCTGAATCTGAGGACCGCCTGATTTCGAGGTTGTATGACCTTTCACCGCCGGGACAAAAAAATCTTTATGTCCCTCTGTTCGATAACTATGTTGAGCTTCGTCCCGGAGTCGAGCTGCGGGGCTATGTCACAAAAGACCTCTGGGACAAGTGGCAATCAGATATTGCGCAAAGCGAATCAGTTAGGTAAACACAAGTATGCCCGAACCACAGTCGCAAGTCGGCCCGCTCGATAAAGACCTTTGCGGTATTGCCGACCTCCACCGTTTCAGGCACGCAGCATGTGCGGCCACCTTCGACGTTTTTATTGTTCATAAGGACGCCGTGTATGCCGCCCAGGCCGCTCAGGCCGCCTTTGATGAGCTTGCTCATATCGAAGCCAATCTCAGTCGGTTCATAGAAAATAGCGACGTCTCTCGCATCAATTCCCTTGGTAAAGGACACCATCTTCAAATCGGCCTTTCGACTTTCGAGTGTCTGCAACTCAGTATTGAGATGTCTAAACAGACAGACGGAGCATTCGATATAACATTTGGTTCTCCACTTAAGGGAAGTAATTTATTGAATCTGAATGAATCCGAGCACACGATTGAATTGCTTGCCGATGGCATACAGGTTGACCTCGGCGCCATCGGCAAGGGTTACGCCGCGGACAAAATGGGACAGGTACTTTGCGACTGGAGTATAGATACCGCCCTGATTTCAGCAGGCCAGAGCACTATCCTGCCCATCGGCACGCCTGATAATTTAGCTGGCTGGCCTTTGTCTTTGTCGGACCCGACGGATAACCGGGTCTTGGCGAAAATTCATTTGAAGGGCCTTTCCATCAGCGCCTCCGGCCTTCAAAAAGGCCCGCATATAATCAATCCCCGTTCCCGCAGGCCGGCCAAAGGAAAACTCGCTGCCTGGGCAACCGCAAAAACCGCCTCGACAAGACGCCTAACGGCGGCCTCCGCCGACGCCCTCTCAACCGCCTTTATGATAATGCCCGTTGATAAAATCCGCGATTTCTGTAAAGCCAGCCCCGACACCTCGGCATTGCTCATACCATCCGGCGGGAAAAAAGAACTCTTGCGTTTCGGTAATTGGGAAAATATAATTTTTTATTACCAATGACTTTTTTTAAAAATTGGAAAAGTAAATAGAATTAAGTATGGTGTCCCCAGAATCAGAATCCCAGAATCAGAATCCGTTGTAATGGGTAAGAATAGCGGTATCTGTCACCAATTTACCACCTGCTGAACATGATTATCAAAATTATAAAAAATAGGTTGCTTTTTTTGATAATAACTTCGTCTTTGTGTGCATGGATCGGGGTCGCATTTTTTATTGCGTCTTTAGAGTTTAATAAATTTTTAATTATTGGTTATGCTGTCTTCACAATAGCAGCAGTGATTATTGGTATAATAGGGTTTGTTTATATTTTACTAAAGATCAAAGAAGCTAAATTAAACGATTTTTTGTTGTTAACTTTGTTGGTATTGATGAGTCTTTGGGTGGCATCGACGGTTTTGGGGACCTTCGATAAATATCGAATTCGTGAAGCCATAGCAAATGATCGTTTACCAGAAGTTAAAGAAATATACTATTTATTCAATGAATATCTAAAGAAAAATAATTATTTACCCTTAGCTTATCCTTGGCTTGATTCATTAGGAACAAGACCTGATGCGCTTTATTTATTTCCTATGGCAGGTGATCATTATGCGAGCAATTTCGCATTTAATAAAGAAATAAGTAATTTATCGCCAAAGGAATTATATGGAAATGAAATTTTGGTTTTTGAAGCAGATGGTATTGGAAATATTTTTGGTGGCCCTGAGTTAATAAATGAATCACGAGAGAAGGACCAATTCTTCCTTTTCAAAAGGCAGATATGGATATATATATTATTTGTTGACGGGACCATAGTCAAATACAGGATACATGATGGTTCCATTTCCAAATATGATCCGGAAAAAGATGCATTTGGCCCTTACATTGAGAAGGGCAAAACGCCTTATAGCCCTCTTAGATGGAAATAACGGAATAAATGAAGACAACTACCGTTTTTTCTTGTTTTGTCCCGATTTATCGGGATTTGTTTTTGGTGATTTGGATTTGTTTAGGATTTAGAGTTTAGGATTTAGACCTATTCGCTGTCCGCTACCCGCTATACGCTATCCGCTCTATTTCCCGGTCTTCATCGCATTTCTTATTTTCAGCAATTCGCCAAGTATTCGCCTTATACTTTTCGCCGGCGAAAGTCGGCTGTCGCGGTCGCAGGTCCAGTAAACGGGAAATTCTTTTATCTTGTAGCCCTGTTTCATTGCCCTCAGGATTATCTCGATATCGAACATAAAACCATCGCTTATACACTCGCCGTACAAATAGCGGGCGACGTCGCCGCGATAAATCTTGAAGCCGCACTGGGTGTCCGTCAATTGGGCCGGAACTTTCGTAACTTTCACGATGAAAAAGCGAAATAGCCCTGAGCAGATGTGCCTGTATAACCCCTGGTCTCTGATAATCTCCGCGTCTGCCAGTTTCCGTGACCCGTGAGCAATATCGCATTGGCCGCTTTTTATCAGTTCCAGTCCGCGTAATGTGTTATCGTAGGGGACACAACTGCCACTGTCCGCGAACATTACGTAATCACCGCGTGTCTGTTTTATCCCGCAGCGAACTGCGTAACCCTTGCCTACGTGTTTTTCATTGCGAATTACCTTGACCTCCGCTGCATCGCGGCAACCCCGACCGGCATTTATGGCCTCCTCGGCCGTTTTATCTTCACTCCCGTCGTCCACGACGATAATCTCACCTTCGAAATCATTTTTCTGCAAAAAACTGCAGGCGGATATGATGTCGTCTTCGATTTTGCCGTTTTCCTCATACGCGGGTATAACAATGGATAGTTCCATCCGGCTTCCTGTCTTGTGCTAAGTTTGGCAGCGGATGACTAACCGAAGCGATTAGCTTGCCTGGTAGCGAGCCTTGGCCTGGCCTATCAAATAGAAGCTGCCTGTGATACAGATAAGGTCCTCCTTGCCGACCGCGCTTTTAGCCAAACGAATCGCCTCAACCAGATTCGAGGCGCTCTGGCACATCTTGCCTAATGTCCCGGCGTATATCTCTGCCAGTTCATCCGGAGACATCGCCCTGGCGGAGTTGCTGCGGGTAAATATAACCTTGTCTGCTCCGAATTGTAGCTCACGAAGCATCCCTTTGACGTCTTTATCCTCGTTGCAGCCGAATATTACTATCATCGAATCGTACGGGATGCTTTGCCCTATCGCATACATAAGCGCACGGATGCTGGCGGCGTTATGCGCCGCGTCTATCAAAATACGCGGGTCCTCGCATATCATCTCCATCCGACCGGGCAATTCGACTTTGGACAGCCCTTTCAGTGTTTTGTCGTTGTCGATTTCATAACCGCAGCCCTTCAGCTTATCGAGCATCGCAAGCGCCAGACCGCAGTTTATTGCCTGGTGTATCCCGTGCAGCGGAACCCGAAAGTGCTCGAATTTGCTCGTAGGCGTTGTCAGGCATACACGATTATGCGGCCCGTGCTCAGGCGAGGTCTCGAAGCGGTGTGAAAAATCAATGTCCACGCCGGTTACGCTCAACGGCGCTTTGACCGCCGCTGCTGCTGTCTTTAGAACCCGCATTGCGTTCGGTTCCTGCTGCACCGTCACAATCGGAATACCATGTTTGAAAATCCCGGCCTTCTCCTTGGCGATTTCCTCTATGGAGTTTCCAAGGTGCTGCTGATGGTCGATACTCAGACTGGTAATTCCAACAACCTTGGGTTTGATTACGTTTGTGCTGTCCAGACGACCGCCTAAGCCGGTCTCGATAACCGAAACATCCGCCTTAACGTCTGCGAAGTGCAGAAAAGCCATCGCCGTCATTATCTCGAAAAATGTGGGCTTGCTGCTTTTTGCGACCTTTTCAATGGCCTTGAACATCCGGTTGAGCAGCCCGAGCATCGCGGACCTGCTTATCATTTCAGAGTTGACTTTTATACGCTCATGCAGGTGGACTACGTGTGGCGATGTGTACAAACCGACCTTATAGCCGTTCGCTTCGAGCATATTCGATAGCATCGTGGCTGTGCTGCCTTTACCTTTTGTGCCGGCTATGTGGATTGTGTCGATTTTTTTGTGAGGATTGCCTACAAAAGAGAGCAGCTTCTGCATTCGCTTCAGATTGAACGTGTCGACGTTGTAACGCAGGTGCTTTTCCTGCTCGTAATCGGTCCTGTCATAGAGATACTTTATTGCCTCGTCGTAGGTCCTGAAGGCCTTTTTTGAGCGAACTGCCGCGAGTTTGGATGCGGACTTTTTGGCCTGTTTCTTCCGAGTTTTGATAATGCCTTTTGCCATAAAATTTTCATTGTAACACAAGATTTACTGCTTTTCAATCCCATACTGCCCATAATCGCATAAAAAGCGACTTTCCCGGCCCGCAGAGTATATAACTTCTTGCCTGTGAAAAGCTTGCGTTCTGTCAAATGTTCAACTCTTTATTTGAATATGAGAAGCAATATTAGGAAATCTATCTATATGTTTACATTGCCTTATAATAAAACATCACTTTAAATGCCGACAGTCCCCGATTGTTTCCATTACGAATTCGCGGGGTCTGTGTTCATTTGTATGAACGTGAGCGTCAGGCATCGGGCTGTAGATTGTATGCGCATCGGGCTGGGGATAATCGGATTTTACTTATATTGTTTCGTGTCGGCAATTTGGCTTGACCTGCCGGAGAGGGTAAATATACTTTTCAGCAAACCACTATTTTAATTACCGTATAGGTCAGGGATGTCCGGGCTGCCCCCAAACTCACCGAATATAGAGAAATGGTTGATGCTGACGGCTGCGGATGGCGTTGGTTCCGTTACCTTCAGAAGGTTGATTAATCACTTCGGTTCGCCTGAAAGGGCACTCGGTGCATCGGTCGGCGAATTGACAAAGGTGGATGGTATTGGCTCTCACACGGCTCAGCGCATAGCCGCAAGCCGTGACAGGGTAAATGCCGCTGCCGAACTTGAACTGGCCGAAAAGTTAGCTGTCTGGATTATACACCTGCAGGACGAGCGCTACCCCGCCTTATTAAAGCAAATTTACGACCCGCCTCCGGTCCTGTATGTCAAAGGTTCGCTTACTGAAAGTGATAACCTTTGCGTGGCAATCGTCGGGTCCCGTCGTTGCAGTTTATACGGCGGCGAACAGTCGTCCCGTTTTGCACACATACTGGCCGCCGCTGGTTTCACAATCTGTTCCGGAATGGCCCACGGTATCGATACCGCCGCACATCAGGGTGCCCTCGCCGCAGGCGGACGCACCATTGCCGTCCAGGGCTGCGGCCTGGCTCAGGTCTATCCGCCCGAAAACAGGAAGTTATTTGAGACAATAGCCGAATCCGGCGCCTGCGTCAGCGAGCTGCCGCTTCGTTACGAGCCGCTGGCTGAAAATTTCCCCCCTCGAAATAGAATAATCGCTGGTCTGTCTCTCGGGACAATCGTTATCGAGGCGGGCAACAACTCCGGTGCGCTGCTCACCGCCAAGGCCGCTCTCGAATACAATCGCGAAGTTATGGCCGTCCCGGGCAAAATCGACTCAGCCCTGAGCCGGGGAACGAATCGGCTGATTAAACAGGGTGCAAAGCTCGTTGACTCCGTTGAGGACGTAATGGAGGCGCTGGGCTACATCGGCTCCCGTCTCGACCGGCACGTCAGCTCGATAGCCGATTCGGTTGCTGCCAAAGTTGAGGCGCCTTTGTTTGACCTGGGCCGGCTGAATCTCAGCCCAGCCGAAAAGTCAGTATATGAATATCTGCATGCCGACCCGACTCACGTAGAGCGGATTATTACAGAGCTGGACTTGCCCGCCGGCTCCGTCAATGCCGCGATTGTTTCACTTCGACTCAAAGGCCTTGTAAAGCAATTGCCGGGCAATATGTTCATACGAAGATAGAGATTGTTGTTCCCATAATAATAGGCACTTGTCGCTGCCATAAGCTTTTAGTGGGATTCTGCACTGTTGCGGGCTGCGTTATTGACCTCAAAAACACGGTTGATGGCGGTTGGTTTGCGCGATGTTTGTAAAACTGATTAACTTTTGATGCCGTCTTTCCGTATATTATAATATAATATGCTTTTAACGCAGAGCGAGAGTGGTTTGTGCTCGCTTTTTAGTGAGGTATGACAATGGAAGACAATGTCTTTGGGGTGCGGCCATTTTCGACTATTACAGTCGTGATTTGTCTCGTGAGTGTTCTTTCAATGACCCGACCCGGAGTATGCAGTTCATGGGATGACGAGGAGCTGCGCCTGCGTGAGGATGCAACGGTCAGAGAGGTCAACGAGACCGCACAAGCCGAGATTGAACAGATAAAAGCCGCCAGGAGAACCAGATACATTGATGAGGAGCTTGGTTACGTGCCGGATGTGAATCTGATTTCGAGTGATGAGCTTGCCGCAATTGAAAAGCAGCGCGCGGAAAAAGAGAAGACCATTCGAACTAGATTCGGCTACGATATTAATTCACTCGAACAGCTTGAGGCCGGTGTGTCGCAAGAGCAAACAGCCGGCGTTAGCCGGAAAGCCCCTGCGAGGATTAAACCCGTAGCCCCCGGCACCGTAACGGGAATTGCTTTCTGTGATAACAACGGAGCCGCACTAATCGGCGATGAAATAGTACGGGAAAATGATATCGTGCTCGGTGTAAAAGTGGTCAGGATAACGCCGGATTACGTAGAATTTGAAAGACAGGGCAAAAAATGGAAGCAGGAAGTAGGAGAGTCGCCGCCTCCATCCATCTGGGAACAGCCCGCTCCTCCTTCCAAGTAACCTCCCACAACCTCGAAACCCAAACCAGGCCGGTATAAGTTTTCCTTCCCGCCCCTGCATGCGTAAAATTCCTTTCCTGCCCTGCATTGGTTGTCACTGTTTGGGGAACGCAATCATTTTTTACTTTGACGGCCCTTCGTTGCTTATGTATCCTGTTTCGCAGGTTAAGGGCAGGATAATCTCTTATGGAAGAGTTCGTTGCCGACGATGAAATCCTCGAAATGGCCGTCGCCCGTGAGGTGGACGCCAACAGGTATTATGTGGCCCTTGCGGCACGGTCGCGCAAACCACATATTCGGAAGATTTTTGAACAGCTTGCGGCAGAAGAGCTCGAACACAAGGCCAAGCTCGAACTTGAGATTATGAAGACCGGCAGGGTTGTAAACACGCACAAGACCTCGCTCGGTTTGCGATATGACCAGCCCGATTATAATCCCCCCGATTTTGAAATCGATTACAAGGATATACTGCTTATAGGAATTCAGAAGGAGGAAGCGTCGGTTCGGCTCTATACCGACCTTGCTAAGATGGCAACCGACGCAAATGCCAGGGAGACCCTGCTCGCAATTGCAAAGGAGGAAACCGAACACAAGCAGCGATTCCAGGCGGTTTTCGAGAAGCTCTTCAAAAGCAAATAAAGGCCGATTCATTTAATTTTTTGCAATTCCTTGTTTTTTCAGTTGACTCGGTAGCACTAATTACATATTTTTATGCGCAGACGAATTAGCTGATTTGAAAGGATTTGGATATGGCGAAAACGAGAATAGTTTTTGTGGCGTGCATTATGTTGACCGTTGCGGGTGTTTGCAGGGCGGATGATAACGAATCAAAGAGCGAGTCGATATGGCAGCAGGAGACGCTTACAAATGGTCTTTTTGGTTTGGGCGACGGCCTGGCAGAAAGCGGAATTAAAATAGAACTAAGCGCTACTCAAATCTATCAGCACAATGCCCGTGGTGGTATCAGCACGCATCGCCGGGCGGGCAGGTATTCGGGAAGCTATGACGTTGAGCTTGACGTGGATTTCGAAAAGCTGTTCGGTGTGAAAGGGGGCCGGCTGTATATGCTCACAGAAGGCAAGTGGTCAAAATCCGCCGGCATCAACGACCCCTCCGTCGGCAGTGTGTTTGGCGTCAATGGCGATGCCGCGCCGAGGCGGGCCATAGACGTTACCGAACTCTGGTATGAGCAAAGTTTCGCCGCACAACAGCTTCGCCTCAGGTTCGGAAAAATGGACCTCACAGGCGGCTTTGAGCACCATAACTGCCCGGTATCATTTGATTGCAGCATGTTCGCAAATGATGAAACAACACAGTTTCTAAACGGGGCCCTCATAAATAACCCGACCATACCGTTTCCGGAAAATGGGCTTGGTGTCGCCGTTCATTATGGCCCGGACAATTTCTGGTATGCCTCGGCTGCCGTCGCCGACGCCCAGGCGGACCTGCGGGAAACCGGTTTCAAGACCACCTTCGGCGGCGAGGACTATTTTTTCTATATCGCCGAGACCGGCATCACGCCGTTATTCGGTTCAGCCAATGGAGCACTCCAGGGCGCATATCGCATCGGCCTTTGGTATGACCCGCAGCCAAAAGCAACTACCGACCTCGCCGATGCCGGCAAAAGCTACACCGACGACGTCGGCTTTTATATCGCCTGCGACCAGACGGTGACAAAAGAGAATACCAACCCGGAGGATGCACAGGGACTTGGTGTCTTCTTCCGCTACGGCAACGCCGATAGCTCCCGAAACGACATTACCAATTTCTGGAGTATTGGTTTTCAGTATCAGGGCCTTTTTGAAGGCCGGGACGACGACGTGCTCGGCGTCGGTTTTGCTCACGGCTCCTTCAGCGATGAGTCATCGGCC
>CAYNVP010000072.1:0-12151 GCA_964400665.1 uncultured Pirellulales bacterium
CGAGGGCCTCTTGCAGCACGTCGACGAACGGCTGGATGTTGTCCTGGAGCGTCTCTTGCTCCTGGCTGGGCACGAACCCGAAGATGATCTTGTCCGGCCAGTCCGCATGCATGTCGGCCATGCTGGTCGTCGTGGTGGTCTCGGCCATCGCCTCGGTGGTGGTCGTGGTTTCGGCCACCGCTGCGGTCGTCGTCGTCGTGTCCTCCGTGTCGCTGCCACAGGCGGCGACGACGAGAGCGAAGACGGCAAGCGCGGTCATCAGCTTTCGAATACTCATATCAAACGGTCTCCTTGGAACTGGCGCAACGTGCACGCTCCTCAGCGCGGTATCAGGCTAGTCGCTGGGCCCCGACCGGGGCACGGGCAACTTCACCCTTCTCTGGGGGGCACGGCCGTCTGGGCGCGGACCAGGACGACGAAGTCGTCCCAGCCGTTCACGTCACGGACCCCCGCCACCGGTTCGTTCCACGGCCGCACGTAGCGGCACACCAGCGCCTCGGGCCGGTGCCGCACCAGGTCGGGGAGCTGGAATGGGGAGTCGTCGAGGTAGACGTCGCAGGGCACGCGCCACTTGTCGTCGCGCAGGTGGATCTCGCGAGTCGGGATCCGGTGCTCGGCGATCCAGACGAAGGTGTCGTGTACGGCCCAGTCCGGCTTCACGGTGAGGATGACGATGTCATGGTCCTCGGCGAGTGTCTCGAGCGCCTCGACCGCCCCCGGGTAGGTCTGGAACGAGCGGAAGACCGACGGTCCATCCCCGCGCCGGGCCCAACGCCAGAACCCGGACAGGTCCTCGAAGTGGGTGAGGCCGAGGGCGGCGTGCCAGGTCTGCACCTGGTCGGTGGTGAGATCGGTGCCGAACTCGGCGTTGTAGGCCCGCATCCAGCCGTCGTTGAAATCGGCGACGACCCCGTCGAGATCGATGCCCAGTCGCATGACGGGCAACCGTAGTCGGCGGGGTCGCCGGTTACGGTTCCGATATCGGCGGGTGAGAGTCGACACTTGCTGTCGGCGGCTCATGTGGCTCCGCACAATGCCGAGCGGTCTCAGGCGACCACAACCTCGACTCCTGCGCTCTTAATCGCCTCGATGAATTCAGTTGGCGCATCGTCATCAGTCACCAGCACATCGAGTTGGGAGAGGCTCGCGGCGTGAGCGAAGGCTTGCTTCCCAAGTTTCGAGGAATCGGCCGCAACGACCGTGCATTTCGCGCTGGCGTACATCGCTTTCTTGACAGCAGCGTCGTCGAGGTTCCACTCGGTCAGTCCTGCCTCCAGATCGAGTCCAGCGGTTGCCAGGAACGCGACATCGAACCGGAACTCGCTGAACGCCGTTCTCGCTAGCTCCCCCGTCAACGAATTCTCTCCATGCCGGAGGATGCCTCCTGTGAGCATGACCCGCATTCCGGCCTGGTCGGCGAGAACGTTGGCGATGCGGAGACTCGGCGTGCAGACCGTGATTCCCTCGCGCCCGCACAGTGATTCGGCCACGGCCAAGGTCGTGGTGCCGGCATCGATGATACAAGTCTGGCCCTCGGAGAGCATGGCGGCGGCGGCCTTGCCGATTCGTTCCTTGGCAGCGACATTGAGGTGGGACCGGACCGCGTACGGAGGCTCGTAGCTACGCGAGATCGCAGCGGTGGCGCCACCCCGGATGCGCTTCAGCACACCTTCCTTCTCCATCAGTTCCAGATCACGCCGAATCGTCATCTCGGACACTCCAGCTTGCTTGCTGAGGCCGTTCGTCGTCACCTTGCTGTGCTGTTGTAGCGCTTCGAGGATCATGTGATGACGTTCTTTCACATTCATGGTGTGTCCTCTGTCATGTCGGCTGTGCGTTCCTGGTGTATCGACGGACTCCGTCCCTCTTTCTGTCACCTACTACTGCGAGTCAGTGCATCCTGCTCCCCGAGACCGGTTGCACATACGTTCTCATCTGGACCATGACCCGTCGCAGGTATCAGGCCACGAGCCGCCGCAAAGATAATCCGACGCGGGACGTAGCGATGAACATGTTTCACGTTCTCTATATGTTGGACAGAGTACCAGTACTGGGGGCATTCTGATCATCCTGCGCTCGATACGACGAGTGGCCAAACACGGAATCGTGGGAGATCGCTCCCTTCGAACCGATGGCTGGATGAGAAGACCAGTCCATGCCAGTAGCCCTCCAGGCCGATGAAACGGCAATCTCGTACCGTCTCGGAGCGTTTGGACCCACTGCCGAATGACCCGTGGACGAGGCTCGTACATCGGGGTTGCAGAGTCCCTAAGTGCTGGCCGGAGCGTCGGGTGGTGCGGCCTGCTCCGGGGGTAGGCTCGGCCTGGTGATCCTGGGCGATCGTGAGGATGGCAGAACCCGAGCCGGCGCCTCCAGTGGTCGCCCCAAAGTCTGGCAAGCGGCGGCTGAAGTCTCATGCACCACGCATTTGACCCGGGGGCGTCCCACCGGTAGCATCCGCACAGGTTTCGCGTTGGAAAGCTCATCTATGTTGTGCGGGACGAGGTACGAAAGGATTTGACGATGCTACGACAACGATGGATGCCTGCTCTGGCAGTCCTGGGAGTTTTAGGTGTTCTGGCCACAATGCTCACCGCGTGTGGTGGCGACTCGGCCACGACAACGAGCACATCGGGCACCGAGGTCACGAGTACCACGGCTGGTTCAGGCGGGGAGAACGAGGAGGGTACATTCGACTGGCGGCGATTCGAGGGCGAGGAGATCACGTTGTTGCTCGTTGAGCACCCGTGGTCGAATGCCATGGAGCCGGCGATCGATGAGTTCGAGTCGCTGACCGGTATCAAGGTTGATGTCCAGACCTTCTCCGAGGACCTCTACTTCGATCGATCGGAAGAAGCCTTGCGAGCGTCTGACGGGCTGGCGGATGTCTACTTCCAGCCGATGGACAGCATGGCGTTCACACAGTATGGCAACGGGTTGCTGGCATCGATTGGGCCGTTCCTTCGTGATGCATCGCTCACAGCACCGGGGTACGACGAGGCCGATTTCGGCGCCACCATCAATGCGGCGGAATTCCCCGTGGGGTCGCCTGATGCCGAGGTGTACGGGATCCCCATCTCGACCGAGACGTACATCGTGTTCTATAACAAGGACATTGTCGACGAGTACCTCGACGGCGTTTTTCCGAGCACCGTCGAAGGGCTCATCGAGGCCGCTGAGACAATCACGGCGGAATCGGATGGATCGGTGAGCGGGGCGGTCGTGCGCGGCGTCCGGACATCGGTTTACGTCCCGACGATCGCGTCGTTCGTGATGAACGAAATCGCCGACCCGTCTCGATTCGCGCTTCCATACAGCGTTTGGTTCGATGGCGATTTCAACGCGCCGACGCTCACCGATCCGTTGGTGATCGAGGGTGTCGACCAGTATGCGCGCCTCGTCGCTACCGGGCCTGAGAACCGCCTCGCGATCGATTGGCCGGAGGCTGTTGCTCTCTTCTCGCAGGGAAGAGCCGGGTTCTTCATCGATGCCAGTGTGTTCGGGCCGACCTTCGAGGATCCTGACCAGTCGCTCATCGCCGGCCGAGTCGGATACGCCCTGATTCCGCCGTCCGAGCGTGGTCAAGCGACCGGTCTTTGGTCATGGGGCCTTGGCATTCCGGCCAATTCGCAGCACAAGGAAGCGGCGTGGTATTTCATCCAGTGGGCCACGAACAAGGAGAACACGGCGCGATTTGGTGTGGCGACCGGCGGCGCTCCTCGGATCTCCGCATCGGAGTCCTCCGAATACCTGGCAGCGTTCAATCCCGAATTCGTCGCCGTGGCAGGAGAAGCTCTGCAGATTGCATGGCCGGCAAGCGTCTACCTGGACACCTGGCCCCAGCACGCCCTCAGCGTTGTGGATGCGGTTCATTCGATTGTCGGAGGCGAGGATCCGGCTGTGGCAATGGAACGAGCGAACGACGAGATCAAGGCGACTGCAGGCGGATAGCCGAGCGGAATCCCTCGGAGTACGGCAACAAGGGTTTTGATTCGAATCGCCCTCGGAGGTGGGATCTTGTCCTCAGATGACGCGCGACCAGGTACCAGCAGGCTGCCGTTTGTCGCTGACATCCGGAACCAGCCTGACGCGCTCACCCAGTTCCTAACGACACGATCCTTCGACGCAGTAGCCGATGTGGATCTCGCTCGGTGGGATCGGATTGTTCTCACGGGTATGGGTGCTTCTCACTACGCGGCCTACCCTGCCTGGGTCCGTCTGATTTCGCGGGGGGTTGCCGCCTGGTGGCTCTCCACAGACGAGTTGCTGGCCAACGCCCAGGAGCTGATTCAGGACCGGACGGTGGTCTGGATGACATCGCAATCCGGCCAGAGCGCAGAGATCGTCAGGCTGATCAGCATCCTCGAACAGGGCTCGGAGGAGGTCCTCCTGATCGGCCTTACGAACGATCCGGCAAGTCCGCTGGGTGCCAGCTGCGACGTGAGGGTCGATCTCGCTGTTGGAGAAGAGCACACGGTGGGGACCCGCAGCTACATGAACTCCGTCGCTGCTGGCAGCATCGTGGCCGAGTCTCTCGTTCGGGGGCGTGTCGAGAACGCGATCGAGGACATCGCGTTCACCATCGAGGGGCTGCGTACCTATCTCTCTGCCGGATGGGACGCCAATCTCAGTGCGATCACGAAGGCAGTCGAGGACACGAAACGCTTGATGATCGTGAGCCGTGGAGCGTCGTTGGCTGCGGCATGGACGGGGGCGCTCACGATCAAGGAATCGGCGAATGTGCACGCCGAGGGGATGTCGGCAGGTCAGTTCCGTCACGGTCCTCTCGAGTTGGCGGATCCCGATTTGACCGTGATCGTGATTCCGGATGGGATCCAATCTTGGTCCCAAGACGTGCGGCTCCTCGCGGACCTGAATCGCTGTGGGGCACGCTCCATCTCGATTGGGCCGCAGCCGATCATCGCCGAGCCCACGTTGCCGATTGCAGATCACCGCGGTGTTGGATGCAGCATTGCTCAGGTGGTGCCCTTGCAGATGGCCAGCATCCCGCTGGCGCTTGCCAGCGGCTACGTTCCAGGAGAGTTTCGAAACGTCAACAAGATTACGACGATGTTGTGACATGGATTCGTTCGAGACTCGCTTCGGACTCCTCCTCGCCTCGGCGACGGCAAGCGTGGTCGCGCAGTCGCCCGTCCCGAGCCGGATCGGAACGAGCGGAGAGGGCGTCGCGACGAGGGGAACCGTGACGGATACTCCTGCCTCCGGGTCGATCGCGGCCGTCGGGGTCGACGTGGGCGGCAGTAGCGTGAAGATCGGGGTGGTGAGCGGCACCGGCACCATCTTGGAACGGTGCCGGATTGTGACTCCGACCACGGGGGAGCCGACGGCGGTTGTCGAGGCCTTGGCGCGCGGCGTCGAGTGTGTCATGCGCCGAACGGCGCATCTCAAACATGCTGGGATTGGTCTCGGTTTGCCGGGACACATCGATCCAGTGCGCCGCTTCGCCATGCACTGCAACGTCGCGGCTCTCGATTCCTTCCCAATTGCTGACGCTCTGGAGGAGCGCCTCTCGCTCCCGGTGTTCATCGACAATGATGCGACCAGCGCCGCCCTCGGTGAGTACCTATTCGGTGGCCACGGCGTCGAGCGGTTGATGCTGATGACCCTCGGCACCGGTATCGGGGTAGGCGTCATCATTGAAGGACGACCATTGGTGACCTCAGGCGGTTCCTTGGGAGACGTCGGGCACATCATCGTGGACCCCGGCGCGCAGCACCGATGCAGGATGGGGTGTCGAGGATGCCTCGAGGCCGAAGGCACTGTCGGGGCTCTGGAGCGGAGGCTTCGCCTTTTTGAGAGGAAGCACCCAAACAGCACCTTGGCGAGAAGGCTGCAGGCCAGCGACGATCCGGTGTGGGCGGCGATCGAAGCCGTGCGAGCGGGTAACCCTGACGCGATCTCCATTCTCGAAGAGATGAGTTCATGGATTGGAGTGGGAGTCGCCTCCCTGGTGCATTTATTCGATCCCGATGCAGTGCTCATCGGTGGTGGTCTAAGTGCCGCAGGACGACGGTTCGTCTCGAGAGTCGCCGGTGTCGTGAAGCGCCACACCATGAGCGGTCGACACCGCGCGGTCCGGGTCGCCAGAGCCACCTTGGAAAACGACGCCGGTCTCATCGGGGCAGCTGCGTTGGCCCTACGGTCGCGCCAGGATGCAACGAGCCTCGAGTGGGGCCAGGGGCCAAGCATGAGATTATGAGCGGCATCACTGATGCAGCGAGTGTGAGGAGTGCTGGCTCCGTAGGAGCCAGCACGCAAGTGAGAAAGGGGAAGTGATCGTGAGCGGACTTGGATATGTCAAGTTCAATACGGTGCTCGGCCGGGGCCTGCTGGGAGAATTGGCAGGATTTGTACACCGACCTTATGTGGTCGTGACAATGGAAGATCTATGGCCCAAATTCGCCCACCACTTCGAGGAGCACCTGGCCGCCGCCTACTTCGTCAAGACCGGGGAGTACGATCAGCTGGCTGCGGACCTCGATGCGCTGCCGGCGCATGCGGCTGTCATCGGGGTTGGTGGTGGACAGGCGGTCGACGTTGCGAAACTCGTGGCGTGGCGGCACCATGTTCCGCTGTTCCAGGTGCCGACCGTCTTGAGCGTCAATGCGGTCTTTGGTCATAGGGCAGCCGTCCGCTACGATGGGAACGTCAAGTACATCGGTTGGGCAGTGCCCGAAGCAGTGTACGTCGACATTGATGCGATCCAAGGTGCCCCCAAGGCCATCAATCGTGCCTCAGTTGGCGATTTGTGGTGCATTCATACCGCACATCATGACTGGAGGCTCGCGCGCGACCGGGGCACGCTTGAGGCTAAATGGCCCTACGATGAGCCGGCACTAGCCGAGGCAAAACAGGTTCTGCAGCTTGTCAAAGATCATGTCGACGACATTCGCGAGGTGAACGACACTGGTGTGCGTGTTCTTGCAGAAGCTCTTCAATGGAGCGGCGCGGCGTTTCACAACTACGGATGGAACCCGCGCTACGTGGAGGGTGCAGAGCACTTCCTGTTCTACACGCTCGAGGCCATGACGGGCAAGGCGTTCATCCATGGTCAGATCGTTGGCCTGGGTATCGCTGTCATCTCAGATCTCCAGGACAACGAAGCGGACGAAATGCTCGGGCTTCTTCACAGAGCTGGTGTCGATATCAGGCCCGAGGCCATGGACGTGACCTGGGAAGAGGTGGCGGCGGCCATGCGCGAGATGCGGCGTTATGTGCACCAGCAAGGCCTCTGGTACTCTGTTGCACATGAAGCGGAGATCACGGATAACTTCATTGAACGGACCCATGATCGCGTATATGGGACCTACGGTCCCTGGACGGGCAAGCCCTATAGTCCAGAGTAGACTTGAGTTGCCGAGTGCCAGTGATAGGCCCGCGATCTCCGTGACTGCCGGGGATATGGATCTTCTTCAGGGACTTTTCCTCGGCAATGGGACTTTCCGTCCTCCCGCACGGCGTGGGAGGACGGGCAACCTCTGGTGTCCCTTGAACGGACGCTTGCGCTCAATAGGTTTCTGCAGAAGATGTCGGATGTCGTCGAATCCGATCAACAGGCGCGTACCACGATGACAACCCAGAGACAGAAACAGCATCGACGGCTCGGTACCACCGGATCGCGCAATGGTGTCGCGCTGTTGAAGCGACGGAGCGACTGGGTGTACCTCCTGCCGATGGTGATAGCTCTCGGGTTCACATCGATCTACCCGGTTGTCTATTCGCTGTACAACAGTCTCTTCCGATGGAATTGGGGAACGGCGCGTGCTTTTGTCGGTTTCGAGAACTACCGAGAGCTCCTCACCTCGAGCCTATTCTGGAACTCTCTCGGCCGGACGGTCTACTTCGCGGTGGGCGCGGTCGTGATTGAGGTCACGATCGGTCTCGGGCTGGCAAGCATTCTCAGTCAATTGGGGAAACGCTTTCGGGGAATCGTGAGAACCATACTCCTGATGCCTCTGATGGTGTCCGGCATTGTCGTATCCTTGGTGTGGAAAATCATGCTCGATCCAAGTTTCGGGATCATTCCGCATTTCCTTGGGGCTGCGAGTCCGACCTCCGCCTACCTTGGAGATGAAGCGTGGGCATTGCCGCTTATCATCGGAATCGACACTTGGTGGCAGACGGCGTTTGTGTTCATTATCCTTGCCGCCGCACTCGATGCTCTTCCCAAGGAGCCGCTCGAAGCAGCGGCGGTCGATGGTGCTACGGCTCTTCAACGGTTCCGGTACGTGACGCTTCCCTCGCTTCGGCCCTGGCTAATCACGATCGTTGTCATTAGGTTCGTCGACACGCTCAAGGTGTTCGACATCATTTTCGGTACGACGGGAGGTGGTCCGGGACGGAGCACAGAGGCTATTCAGGTCATCACCTATAGAACCGGTTTCAAGGAGCTTCGGATGAGTGATGCCATGACGCTCATGGTCTTGTTCCTGATCCTCGTACTTATGTTCGCAGCGATCGGCGCTCTAGTGTTCCGTAGGATTAGCCGTGACCGCCATCAAGGGTAGGCGTCGGCTGAGGCGACGGCATATCGCCGGCAGAGCCGGCGTCTATGTGGTCGCGCTTGTGGCAGTTGTTGTGACGGCGTTTCCGTTCATTTGGCTCGCGATACTCGCCACCAAGACTCCGGCGGAAGCGCTCCATCTGCCACCGGATTTATCATATGTGCCGCGTTTCGACGCTTTCGCGGAGGTCTGGAATGACTCAGGTTTTGCAGACGCGTTTTTGAACAGCGTTATCATTATGGTGCTTGGTATCACGTTTGCTCAGATTGTCGGAGTGCCGGCTGCGTTTAAGTTGACAAAACTCCGCAGTGCGTCGGACCGACTGATCCAGGGCTGGCTGCTCATTGTATACATACTTCCGCCATTTCTGTTTGCTATCCCGATGTTCGTGTTGTATCAGGAAACCGGACTGTTCGACACGGAGATCGGGCTCGCAATCATGTACCAGGTGCTGGTGCTGCCATTCACGGTTTGGCTCTTGGCATCCTTCCTGAGGGCGATCCCCGAGAGCCTCGGGGAAGCGGCCGCGATCGATGGAGCGTCGCGTCTGCAAACCCTCCTTCGGGTCTATCTCCCGCTGCTCGGTCCCGGGATGGCGACCACGGCGATCATCACGGGGATTCTGATCTGGAACGAACTCACGATCTCCCTCGCACTGAGCTTTTCTTCAGCACGACCGATTTCGCTCGCCGTTGCCGGATTCCGCGGCTACGCATCAGCGAACTGGGACCTGATCGCGGCCGCCTCGCTCATCGCTCTGTTGCCGACCGTGATCCTCGCCGCAATAGCTCAGAGGCTGATCGTGCGAGGATTGACCGCCGGCGCCGTCAAATAGCCGGGGCGGAGGCCACCGCCGCCGTTTCGGCAATCGGAGCAGGATGGCCGTGGCAGGGCGGAGCGCTGCTGGCCGAGGGAGCTGCTGGCCGAGGGATATGGGGCACTCCGCGTTTCAGGGGGGTGTGATGGTGGCGAGTAGGTCCCAGTTGGGTCTGCCAGCGTAGAGCAGCGCTCGGATCCGGTAGTTGCGGAAGTTGGTGATCCCAAACGCGATCCGCTTGATGCGCTTGATGAGGTTGTTGACCGCCTCGGTGGGGCCGTTGGAGACTCGGGCTCGGTGCCAGGCGGTGATCTCGTGGCGCGACCGGGCGATGGTGCGCCCAAGGGAACGGACTTCGGGTGGGCATGAGTCGTCTTGCAGATCGATGGCGAGCTGCGCCACGTACTCGTCGGCGACAACGGGGTCGGTGATCTCGTAGATCGACCGGGTGACCTCCTTCGCATGCCACGCCGTCTTCACCTCCCCTCGGGGATCGCCGGCGCGCAGCAGACCGACGAGTCTGGCGTTGCCGGTGTCGTCGAGGCGCTCATGGGCCTTGGTCAACAGTCGGCGGGCCCGATACAGCGGATCGTCCTTGCGGCCTCGATGCCCCATCGTCTCGTTCTGAACCCGGCGGCGGCACTCGTCGATCTTCGAGTTCGCCAGCTTCACGACGTGGAACGGGTCAGCAACCTGGGTGGCGTCGGGCAGCATCACATTGAACACTCTGCGGTACGGACCCGACAGATCCAACGTGGCCCACTCGATCTGGTCCCGCCACTGCGGCGGCTGGTTGGCGAACCAACCGATGGGCCCTAGGGCGCTGCGACCCTCGACGACGTCGAGGAGCTGACCGGCACCAACGTCGACGATCTGGGTGGTCCACGCCTGGCGACGCCACCTCCCCAGACGGCACCGCAGCGTCTCATCCAGGCCGAGGGCGGCGACGTCACCGAACCGGTCCGGGTCGTCGATCAGCACCTGCCCGTAGGCCACCACGGCGTCCATCACGCAATGCCAGCCACAGCCGAGGTCCTTGGCGACCTCGCTCGCCGACCGGCCATGGCGCCCCACCTGCACCGTGGCCCACCGGCCGGCCCGATCGGTCAACTTGAGGCGAGGAGCCGCGATCTGCGGGGCCTGTTCGGTGAACGACCCGCACCCATCGGGGCACTCCCAGCGGATCTTGCGCCACACCAGCGTCGCGGGCCGTCGGAAACACGGCAGATCCGTCAACTCCACCACGGCCCGGTCCTTCACCACCACCGGGGCATCGCAGTCTGCACACGACGGCCTCACCGCTCGGGACTCGATGGTGACTCGGAGTCGATCACCGGTGTTGGTGACGTCGAGGACCGACAGCTCGCCGAAGCCGACCAGCAACTCGCACATCGCAATAGGATCAGACGACAACAGGGACTCCCGGATCTCGACGGCGTTGAACACCTCAAGATTCGTCGAGTCCCTGTTACATGCCCAACACCCTCAGACCCCGCTCAGACGCGAAGCACCCACATTCACACCGCCAGCGACGCCTACTCCCGGCTCGCCTACAGCGAGTTCGCAGGCCCCGAGAACACCGACAACTGCGTGGCGTTCTTGGACCGAGCCGGTTGCCTGGTTCGCCACCCAAGGGATGACGATCGAACGGATCCTCATCGACAACGGCAACGGCTACCGATCCAACCTCTCGCGGAACCGCTGTATCGAACTCGCCATCGAACACACCCGCACCAAGCCATACAGCCCGGCCACCAACGGCAAAGCGGAACGCTTCAACCGCACCCTCCTCGACGAATGGGCCTACGCGCGGCTCTGACGCTCAGAAACCTCACGCGCCCGGACTCTTGACCGCTGGCTCCACCGCTACAACCATCACCGCCACCACATCGCCATCGGCGGCCCACCCGCCAGCCGAGTCACCAACCTGGCCGGACACAACACCTAGCTGGCGCGAAGCTCGAGTCGTGGCGCGTTCTCGCTCAGCCCACCACCGTGATCGTGGCGTCGAAGCCGTCGGCGGGCGTGGCGTCCGTCTCCCAGGGGCGACGGTACACCAGCACCAGGTCGGTCTTCCCGCCGGCGGCGGCGGTGAAGGTGAAGGTGAAGGTGCCGGCGGCTCCCACCAGGTCGGCCGCGGCGGCGGACACGAACTCCGGCTCGCCGACCATCTCCAGTACGGCGGCGTCGACGCTCTCGACCTCCCAGCCGTACCCGGTGCTCGGGTTGCCTTCCAGCGTCACTTCGATCGTGTCGCCCACCGCGACCTCGAGGTCGAGGCCGGCGTCGGCTGCGGTCAGGACGTAGGTCTCGTCGCCGGCCGGACCGCCGCCGTTGGCGGCGGGGGTGGGGGCGGCGTTTCCACATGCGCTCGAGCAGAGGAGCAGGACCATCAGGGCGATGGCGGAACGCATGTTTCCTCCTTGTCTCAAAGGGTTTCGGTCTCTCGCGATGAGACGGAGATTCCGGGGTGGAGAGTTCCCGCCAGCCGGTGAATCCGGTCCCGCGGTCGCTCAGCGGCCGGTGAGCTCGTCGGGGGTCGGCCACGGGTTGGGGGTGCAGCCGCCTACCCCCTTGGTCTGCGGCATCATCACCGGTGCCGGCTCGCCGGAGGCCGGGCAGGAGAGGTGGTGGCGGCCGAGGCGGTGCCCGACCTCGTGGTTGACCATGTAGCGCCGGTAGCCGTCGACATCGGTCCCGAAGGCGTCGGCTCCCTCCTCCCAACGCCGGGCGTTGAGGACGACGAGGTTGCCGTTGCGGCACGAGTAGCGGCCGTCACCCGGCGGTGTTTTCGTCGCTGACGACCTCG
>CAYNVP010000073.1:0-12034 GCA_964400665.1 uncultured Pirellulales bacterium
TGGATTCTGGCATCAATTCTTGTAGTGCGCGAAGATTCAGCCTGGGTTCGGCGGCTCAACTCAATCGTCATATCGTCGTAAGGAATAGCCTGCTCCTTGCAGAACTTCGCGACGTAGCCGCCGATACACATTCCGATAGATGCTTCGAAAAGCTGAGCCGGCCACATCCCGTCCCGCTTGTCATTGCCATCCTCACCACGTCCGGTTGTAACTGTATATCCCCTGCAGACGGCTGAAAAACGGAATCCGTTTTCATACTTGACTAAAACTTCCACTGGTGGTATCCCCAACAATCAAAAACTTCTTTGCAATTTGGCGTCTGTGGTTATCACAGACGCACAGCAATCCTACGAAGGCCGGAAAGCCGCAAATCTATGGCCGTCTATTCTTTTACTCCTTGCTGCCTTTTTTCAGCTCGTCAATTATCTCCTGGATTTCTTCGTAGCCCTTGTCGTAGTGCTTTTGCTCGTCGGGCGCAAGCTCATGGAGCAATCGGAGGAATTCACCGGCGTGAACACGCTCCTCGTCAGCTATGTCTTTAAGCACGTCGATGGCCAGCTCGTTATCGGTGGATTCGGCCAATTGCATATACAGTTGAACCGCCTCGTATTCGGCCGCAATCATAAAACGAATCGCCCTGACTAATTCTTCCTGCGTAAGTTTCCGGTCATTCGCAAGACCACTAAACGGATTTCCAAATTCAGGCATAGTTCTTCTCCTTGACAAAGATTTTCAATGTAACAATCGTCCACACTAAACGCTTATAGACCATCGTTACAATAAACCATCATCAGGTATTGTCACACTAAAAAGCACTTTGCTGTCTTACTTTTTTTTCGCCTGCTGACTTTCAAGTTCTTCTATTCGCTTTGTTATTTCTTCGAGGGCGTCTTTGAAGTAATCTGCCTGGCTTTTGAGCACTTCGGCTTCCTGTGCCGTGGTCATCTGCTGCGGCGGATAAGCTGTATACGGCTGACCGCCCCATGGTCCGGCTGCGTACCCATAGCCGGCTCTTGCCCAGCCGAAACCACGTCCAAATCCTCGGCCACGCCCGCCGCCTCGGCCCCGGCCCCAACCCCAAAATCCACGTCCGCCAAAGGGATTCATATATCCCGGCATACCATAGCCGGCGCAGTAGCCAGACGCTCTGCCTGTCATTGGTCCCATACCTGCAGGACCTGTTCCATCTCCAAATGGCATCGTAAGTCCCCTTTCAAATAAAGTTTCAATTATATTTCCCTTGTCATTCGAACTCCACATTTGGGACAAACCCGATGATTGCAGGGCTGGCCCACAATGTGAGGCATCTTTGCCCCACAGCCCGGACATACACAATTACCACCCGGCCCGGCAGCAAATGGGCCGCCCATCTGGCCTCGGCCTCGTCCGCCGCCCTGGCCCCTGCCGCGTCCCATTCCACGTCCGCCGCCGACGGGTCCTGTTCCGTTTCCTCTCGGCATAAAATTACCTCCTTTTGTTTTAAGGTTTTTTTGAAGCTGTCTTTGTTGTGTTTTTTGACAGGACCATATCTCCTATTTCGCAGCCGATGTGTCCGGCTGCTACTGAGCATTTGGCCCGAAGAAGAAAAAATATGTCCTTGTCAACGTCGCTTAGAGTTTCATAGTTGCCCTGTCCTTTGGCGATTATCAACTCCGTCTTATCGAATCTGTCGCGGAACTGCTCAGAGCAGCTCTCAAGTATTGTCCCCGGAGCGTCTGAACCGTTGTCGATTACCTCCACAACATCGGTCATACCGGTTATGAGTGCGTCCTCCATTGTAGCGTCGTTGATGACGGGGCCGTTTTTGACGACGAAGGTGATTTTTTGATGAGGGAGCTGCTCAACCAGCAGACGGTCAAAAACAATTTCACCCGCGTTGTCGCCGAGGTAAAGAATACTTTTGGCCTCTGTCACGGCCTTTCTGAAATCAGCCAGGGCGTTGAGGTCGAGCGGAGCTTCGAGCGATTCAGCGACGGTTTTTTGCACCTGAGATTCTTCGATATTCGAACTCACTCCGAAGTCGATGATGTTGCCTGCGATTGCCAGCCGAACGGCCGTTTCGAGCGGGTCGGCGGATTGCTCAATCCGAGTTCTGAGGTCCGGATACATCTGCAATGCTATCTTGTTGAACTTGTCCTTGAGTTTGACGTAAGGGTCCGGATTGGTAGTCAGCTCGCGAATGTAACGATGTATCTGCTGGGCCATTGCAGGGGGGCTTTGAGTCAAGTCTACCTCGCTTGCCAGCCGCAATGCCTGACGCAGGACTTGGAGCTGAACCTGTTGGTCATCGGAGGTCATTCTTACTGCGTCGAGGACCTGGCGTATAAAGCACGGAATACAGTCGAGATAAGTTCTCATTCGTTACTCAGGCGCCCTTTTGGCACGCGATAACCCTTTTTTGATACTGGCGATCCCATTTAAAAAACACAGTAGCCTATACGTATATTATGGGCATATGCTCATAACGAGTCAACCAGTTTTTCAGGAATTTTTGAAAAAATTTGGGGCCGACTGTAGTTCCTGCTTAAAGATGCGTGAAATCAGGCGGTAAACGGCTAAAATAGGTGGTTAGAACTGTCTTTAGGGAAAACGATATGAAAATAATCGCGGATGAGAATATACCGTTTGTGAAGGAGTGCTTCGCGTCGATAGGGGACGTGCAGGCGCTGTCAGGCAGACAGATGACGCCGGAAATTGCGGCCGACGCGGATATATTGCTTGTCCGCAGCATCACACCCGTAAACGAAAAGCTGCTAAACAATAGCAAAGTAAAATTCGTCGCCACGGCGACAATCGGCTATGAGCATGTCGATGTCGATTACCTGAAAAAACGTAATATCGGCTTTGCCTCTGCGCCCGGCTCGAACGCCAACTCGGTCGCCGAATACATTGTCGCGGCATTACTTTCGGTCGGCAAAAAACACAAAATAACTCTCGTTGGCAGATCCATCAGCGTCATCGGCGTCGGTAACGTCGGAAGCAAGGTGGCTAAGAAGTGTGCTGCCCTGGGACTGAAAGTTATTCTTAATGACCCGCCCTTGTTCCGTCAAACGGGCGATAGAAAATACAAGCCCCTTCGGGAGCTTTTTGATTGCGATTTTATCACTTTACATACGCCTCTGACTTTTGAAGGGCAGGACAAAACCTTTCATTTGGCGGATGAGAAATTTTTCGCGTCTTTGAAACCAAGTTGCGTGTTCATCAATACGGCCCGAGGCGGCGTTCACGATACATCTGCTCTTAAAGCGGCGATACGCTCAAAGAAGCTTGGCGCGGTTATACTCGATGTTTGGGAGAATGAGCCGAACATTGATTGCGAATTGTTGCGATTGGTCGATATTTCGACGCCGCATATTGCCGGCTATTCGTTAGACGGCAAAATAGCGGGAATGATTATGATTTATCAGGCCGCCTGCGAGCATTTCGGGTTACAGCCGAAACACAAAATCGAGGATTTTTTACCCCCGCCGACTGTCCCGCAAATAATTATCAATGAAACCGAAGCTGACCAGCAGACAATCCTGCATAAAACTGTCCATCGCGTTTATTGCATCAACCGTGACGATTCCAATACACGCGAAATCGCAATGGTGGAGCGGAAGAAGCGAGGGAAAATCTTCGATGATTTGCGCAAAAACTACCCAGTGCGAAGAGAGTTTCAAAACACAACTGTTGTATTCGAAGAAGGCGGTTCAGCCCTGGCTAACACACTGAAAGGAATAGGATTCCAGATAAAATAAAAGAAATGACAAGCGATTTTCAAAACATTCTCGAATGGCCTAAGGGTAAGCTGGATTTTTCGGCCGGGTGTCTGGTAATGGGCATCTTGAATGTCACGCCGGACTCGTTCAGCGACGGCGGGAAATTTTTCGACCTCGAAAAGGCAGTCGAGCAAGGCCTTAAAATGGCTGCTAACGGGGCAGCGGTTATCGACGTCGGCCCGGAATCGACCAGGCCTGGCGCCGAAACTGTTTCCACAGATGAGCAGATTCGCAGGGCAATACCCGTGATTGAGAAACTTGCTAAAAAGACAAAAATCCCCATAAGTATCGATACAACAAATTATGATGTTGCCAAGGCCACCCTCTATGCAGGGGCAGCGATGATTAACGACATCACGGCCCTTGCAGATGAGCGGACGGCGCGACTGGCGGCAGAGTGTCAGGTTCCTGTTATCCTGATGCATATGCAGGGGACGCCCCGGACAATGCAGGTCGAGCCGAAGTATAAAGATGTTGTCGCAGAGGTATTAGTGGTTTTGCTTGAAAGAGCAAAACGGGCCGAGCGATTCGGCATTCCAAAAGAGCGTATTTTCATCGACCCCGGCATCGGCTTCGGCAAAACCGTCGAGCACAATCTGAAACTCCTGGCCAATATCGATAGATTTGTTAAAACCGGTTATCGTGTCCTTGTCGGCCCGAGCCGAAAAGCATTTATCGGTAAATTGACGGGCAAGGAAAATCCAGCCCAGCGTATTTTCGGCACCGCCGCCGCCATCGCACTTTGTGTTACAGCGGGTGTATCGATTGTCCGTGTCCACGACGTCGCCGAGATTATGGATGTTGTCAGGGTGGCGAACAGCATTGTTGAAAACATGGCGTGACGGAAGTTAGTGATGGGGCTTGGTATTGTGTTGGAGATGATGGGAGGAAGTAGCGATGGATATCAGACCTTTGGAACAGCGAGATGTGGATTCGCTTGCACCTTTAGTTGACCAGTTCGTGTCGGCGAACAAGACATTGACGTATCGGCCTGATTATAGAACCGCCTTTTGTGATTCCGCGATGAAGATTCTGAATGATAAGGATGCAGTAATTTTTGTAGCGGAAGAAACGGGGGAAATTATTGGCCTGATTGCAGGAAGAATATGTGATAACGGGCCTATTATTCTTCCTGAGAAAATCGGATATGTAGGTACAACTGTTGTCCTGTCAAAGTTTCGCCGCAAAGGAATAGCCAAGGGGCTGTGGGAAAAGTTGAATGAGTGGTTTTTATCCAGAGGGGTAGAGGAAGTGCAGCTTTACGTGGTGCCGGACAACGATGAGGCCAAAGGTTTCTGGCAGGGTCGTGGCTTTAATGTGGCGCTTGAGCGATGGAAGAAGCACCTTTAGACGAAAAGAAAATGGCTAAACGAAGTAATATTCGTATAAGGCAGTTCAACCGACGAGATTTGCCCGCCATCAAAGAATTGATATACAACACAATCGATATCTGTTATTTAGTCGACTATCCCAAAGAAGCCATAAAATTCTTTAAGGAATATCATTGTGATGAGAACATCTTAAAAGGCACAGCAGAAGGGTGGACAGTCGTTTTAGAAGAAAACAATCAAATCATTGGCACCGGAACTATTATTGATGACCATATTATAAGGGTTTTCGTAAATCCCAAATTTCAGAAACGTGGTTTGGGAAGGCTTATTATGCGTGAGCTCGAGGAGAAAGCGATTTCTACAGGGGTCAGAGCGATTAAATTGGATGCGTCATTGCCATCTAAAAAGTTTTATGACTCGCTTGGCTATGCCACTTCTGAAGCGACTTATTTGGAGGTGGAGAACGGCGAGAAATTACATTATTACAAAATGGAAAAGGTATTGATGGAGGCAACGTAAGGTGGAGCAATATAAAATAGATTTCGAATCGATTCCGTGGGAAGCTCCAGCCGTCGGCGTTAGATTCAAGGCCTACGAAGAAGGCGGGAGAAAACTGCGTTTGGCGGAGTTTGGCAGGGGGTTTGTCGAGCCGGACTGGTGCACCAAAGGGCATATTGGATATGTCTTGGAAGGTCAAATGGAAATAGACTTCGATGGGAAAGTGGTTGCATTTGGCCCAGGTGATGGCATTTTTATTCCCGCAGGTGCGGAACACAGACACAAGGCCAAGATTCTTACAAAGTCGGTGACAGTATTTCTTGTGGAGGATAATTGAGATTGTGCTGAAGATTCTTGATGCAGAGGCAGGTGGAAATCTTGAGAGCGTGAGGGAACTTTTTGGAGAGTATTCCGGTTCACTGAATTTTGACCTGTGCTTTCAGAATTTTGATGAGGAATTGGCGAATCTTCCGGGTGATTATGCACTGCCAGCGGGGTGTTTATTAGTTGCGATGTATCAAGACCAGGTAGCTGGATGCGTTGCGATAAGGCGGATAGACGAAGGTGTCTGTGAGATGAAACGGTTGTATGTCCGGCCGCAATTTCGGCGCAAAGGAATCGGGCAGGCATTGGCTAAAGCAGTAATCGAACGGGCTAAAAAGATCGGATACAGGCAAATGCGCTTAGATACAGCTCCGACAATGAATGTTGCCAGAGGCCTGTACGAGTCTCTGGGATTTAAGGATATCGGCCCGTATCGGTTTAATCCGATAGAAGGTGCGGCATTTATGGAACTGACGCTTGAGTGAGAATCCGACTGGTTGAGAGAAACAAGAATGGGAACTCACGAATTTGGCGGGGACAAGAAGCTGCCGATGAGGACATTGCTGGCGGGGTTTGAAAGGCGATTTATTGACGGCAACGTGCACCGGTTTCCGAAATGGATTGAGGGCTATCACCTGACGCTGATGACATTGTTGTGGTCAGCGGGGCTGGTAGTATTTGGCTGGCGGGCCCGAGGGAATCTGCACTGGCTGTGGCTGTCGTCGCTGATGCTCGTTCTGCAATGGTTTACGGATTCGTTCGACGGAGCTTTAGGCAGATACAGGGATACGGGGATTCCCAAATGGGGCTACTATATGGACCATCTGCTGGATTTTGTGTTTATGTGCTGCCTGTTCATTGGCTATTCGTTTCTCATCGAGGGGACAGGCAAACAGCTTGTGTATCTGCTGATTCCGATATTCGGTTTGTTTATGGCAAGCTCGTTTCTTTCGTTTGCCGTAACAAATGAGTTTAAGATAACGTACCTGGCAACGGGGCCGACGGAAATCCGCATCGGTTTTATTGTCCTCAACACCCTGATAATATTTTTCGGTACCGGCTGGATTGAAAAGCTGCTCCCGTATATCATTGGGATAGCTATACTGATGTTGTGCGTTGTGGTTTTCAGGACACAGCGATATATCTGGCGTATCGATATGAAAGACAAGGCCTCCCGCATAAGCGGCAGAGAATCGCAGGAGTAGATTGTTATGAGTAGTCACTTGGGTATGGTAATTCTGGTTATTGTCGGAGCGGCCACGGTGCTCGGCATTATAATTGCCGCGGTGTTCGAAACCAGATGTATGGATAAAGATGAGCCGGCGGTACAGCAGCCGGCAGAAAAACCCTCCGATAACAAGAAAAGGTCTTAATCTGCCAAATTGATGCACCTGTCTAATTACCATTCAGGGCTATTTTGAGCACTTCGTTAGTGTTTTTGACGAATTTGAAATGCAGACCTTTTTTGGCCTCTTTGGGGACTTCGGGCAGGTCTTTTTTATTTCGGGCGGGCAGGATGACGGTCTTTATACCGGCCTGTTTTGCCGCCAGGATTTTCTCTTTCAATCCCCCGATGGGCAGCACAAGCCCGCGCAGCGTAATCTCGCCTGTCATCGCAACGTCGGGTTTGACCGGTTTTTGCAAGAGCAGCGACACAAGCGAGGTGAACATCGCCACGCCTGCGCTTGGCCCGTCTTTTGGCACGGCACCCGACGGGACGTGAATGTGATAATCGTATTTGCTGAATCGCTGTCGGTCTAAGCCCATCTTGTCGGCGTTGGCCTTGACGATTGAAAACGCGGCCTGTGCGCTTTCCTTCATCACGTCGCCGATGTGCCCGGTAAGCTGCAGGTTGCCCTTGCCTGGCATCGACGCCGATTCGATGAACAGTATCTCGCCGCCGACCGGCGTAAATGCAAGGGCGGTCGCCACGCCCGGTATCCCCGCACGCAGCGCCAGCTCGGACTCGTATTGCGTTGGGCCAAGTATCTTTGCCAGGTCGCCCGCTTTGATTGTCGCCTTCCTTTTTTTGTTTTTCGCGATATCGGTAGCCACTGCCCTGCATACCGCGGCGATGCTACGTTCGAGATTTCTCACGCCCGCCTCGCGCGTATAATTGCGGATAATCGAGACAATCGCCTCGCTTTTGATATTGAGCCGATTTTTGTTCAGGCCGTGCTCTGTAAGCTGCCGGGGAACAAGGTACTTCCTGGCGATATTCAGTTTCTCACTTTCGGTATAGCCGGGCAGCCCGATTATCTCCATCCTGTCGTGCAGGGCGGGCGGAATCGGTTCGGCGTAATTGGCCGTGCCGATGAACATCACGTTCGACAGATCGAACGGTTGGTCCAGGTAATGGTCGGTGAAACTGTTGTTTTGCTCAGGGTCAAGCACCTCTAAAAGCGCACTGGCGGGGTCGCCCCTGAAATCGGCCCCGATTTTATCCAGCTCGTCTAACATAAATACAGGATTTTTCGCGCCGGTCTTTCGCAGCTCCTGCAGGATTCTTCCCGGCAGCGCGCCTATGTACGTCCTGCGATGTCCGCGGATATCCGCCTCATCGCGTATGCCCCCCAGAGATATCCGAATGAATTTTCGCCCCATCGCCCGCGCAATCGATTTGCCGAGCGAGGTTTTGCCGACCCCCGGCGGCCCGATGAAGCACAGTATCGGGCTTTTGCCGGAAGGATTGAGTTTCCGCACGGCAAGAAATTCGAGAATCCGTTTTTTGACTTTCTTGAGGTCATAGTGGTCGTGATTAAGGATTCGTTGGGCCCGGTTTATGTCAATTCGGTCTTCAGTGGCGACCGACCAGGGCAACTCGCAGGCAAAATCCAGATACGTCCTTATTACGCTGTATTCCGGCGAGACAGACGGCATTTTGACGAGCCGGTCAAGCTCCCGCATCGCCTCGGCTTCCATTTTCTGCGGCATTTTCGCTTTCTTGATGTTGTCCGCGAGCTGCTTGAGCTCCTCGGTCCGGCCGTCGTCTTTTCCCAGCTCGGTTTGAATCGCCTTCAACTGCTCCTGCAAAAAGTACTCGCGCTGGCTCTTTTCCACCGACTCGCGGACGCGACCCTGTATCTTGTGACTTAGCTCGAGGACCTCGAGCTGATTGGCAAGCACAACCGAAATCTTCTCTAAGCGTTCGGAGGAGTCAAGCTCTTCCAAAAGTTTTTGTCTTTCTGCTGTCCTCAGACTGATGTTTGCGGCAAGATAATCCGCGAGAGCCGAGGGGTCATCTATCTCTTCTAATAATGCCGATACCTCTTCCGGCACGTTGGGGCTAAGCGCTATAACCCGATTGGCCGCCTGCCGAACGCTGACTATCAGCGCCCTCAGCCGTTTTGTCATCCTGGTATCTGTTTTGAGCAGTTTGACTCTTGCCTTGAGATATGGTTCGGTTGTCACCGGCTCAATCACCTCGAACCGCGTTATGCCGTGAACAAAAATACTCACCGCCCCCTGCGGTGCTCTCAAAATCTTTAGCACGGTCGATGCGGTCCCGACCTTGTAAAGGTCGGCAAAATCCGGTCGGTCGGTGTCGGGCTTGCGCTGCGTGAGAATGCCTATTACGGTATCATTGGGCCTGATGTCCTTCAGAAGCGCCTTGCTTTTCTCCCTGCCTACCGCCAAAGGCGCAACCGTGCCTGGGTAAACAACTGCGTTGCGAATGGCGAGTATTCCGATTTCACCGGGTAGTTTGAAATTCCTATGATTATTTGTCTCCGGTTCTTCCTCTACACCGCCAACGCCCGCGGCAGAGCCTGTTGGCGATTGCTCCGCCGTCGTTTCGCTTGCCCAGCCGTCTGTTACATCTATGAAATCTCTTAAAATACCACTCATTTTTATTTCACCCACTCGCATACGCCGTTGAACGAAAGACGCAATCAGTTTACACTAATATACGCTTCGGTTTGCGCAAAGCTATAATTTAGTCAAAATTTAAGAAAGTTCAAAAAGTCCTCGCTCCGGTTTTCTATACAAGGCATTATCGACTGCCACTTGCTTTCAATCGTCCAAACGCAATTTCTTTTACTTTATTGCTGAATGGTAGACCTGCAGGGATTTTACGCTGCCTGGGCTTTTATGATAGGCCTCAATGCCCTTGGCGGCGGCAGCAGCCGCGGCCGTCGTCGTAACATAGGGTATCTTGTATTTTATTGCCGCCTTACGGATGTACGAATCGTCGTATTTACTCATCTTGCCCGCAGGCGTGTTCACAATCAGTTGAATTTCGCCGTTCTTGATGCAGTCCATTATGTTGGGTCTGCCCTCGTGCATCTTCAAGACCTGCTCTGATTTGACGCCGTGTTGCGAAAGAAAACGGTGTGTCCCTTCGGTGGTTTTTATTTTGAAGCCGAGTTTCTCAAATTCCTTTCCCGTACCGACGATGTCTTTCTTGTCGGGGTCGGCCACGGTGATAAGGACAGTTCCTTCGAAAGGCAGTCGCAGTTGTGTGGCCTCCTGCGCCTTGAAATAAGCCAATCCGAAGGAATCGGCCAGCCCGAGTACCTCGCCGGTAGAGCGCATCTCAGGCCCCAGAACCGGGTCAACCTCAGGGAACATATTAAACGGAAACACCGATTCTTTGACGCCGAAGTATGGAATGTGTCTGTGTTTGAGGTTGAGGTCTTTGAGTTTTTTTCCCAGCATAATCTGCGTTGCGGCCCGCGCCATCGAAAGCCCGCAGACCTTTGAGACAATGGGAACAGTTCTCGACGCCCGCGGGTTGGCCTCCAGCACATAGACTTTGTCATCGGCTATTGCGTACTGGATGTTCATCAATCCGATGACGTTGAGCTTTACCGCGATTTTCTTCGTGTACTCCGCGATGGTGTCGAGGTGTTTTTGGGGGATGCTGACGGTGGGAATCACGCACGCCGAATCACCGGAATGAATGCCCGCAAGCTCGATATGCTCCATAATGGCAGGTATAAAAGCGTCGGTGCCGTCGGCAATCGCATCCGCCTCGGTTTCGGTCGCATTCTCCAAAAATTTATCTATCAGTATTGGCCTTTCAGGCGTGACGTCCACTGCCGCGGCGACGTAATGCCGCAGCATCTCTTCATCGTGCACCACCTCCATACCTCGCCCGCCGAGCACGTATGACGGCCGGACGATAAGCGGATAGCCGATTTTCTTCGCAAGCGTAAGTGCCTCTTCGAGGTTGCTTGCCATCCCCGCCTCAGGCATGGGTATATCGAGTTTTTTCATCATATTGCGAAACAGGTCTCTGTCTTCCGCGAGGTCTATCGTGTCGGGCGATGTTCCGATTATCTTCACTCCTGCCTTTTCAAGCTCGCCCGCGATATTCAGGGGCGTCTGTCCGCCGAACTGCACAATCACACCATCGGGCTTTTCCTTCTCGTAGATACTCAGCACGTCCTCGACGGTGAGCGGCTCGAAGTAAAGCTTGTCGGAGGTGTCATAGTCGGTCGAAACGGTTTCCGGATTGCAGTTGACCATAATCGACTCATAGCCCTCGTCGCGCAGGGCAAATGCCGCGTGAACGCAGCAGTAATCGAATTCGATCCCCTGCCCGATTCGGTTAGGCCCGCCGCCCAGAACCATTATCTTTCGTCTCTTGCTCACGGGCACTTTGTCTTTTCCATTGTATGTCGAATAGTAATAGGCGGCATTCTCGACTCCGCTTACGGGCACCGCGTCCCATGCCTCCACAACGTCGAGACCTGACCGTTGTTTGCGTATCTTTTCCTCCGGCGTATCGAGCAGCTTTGCCAAATAACGGTCTGCGAAGCCATCCTTCTTGGCCTGTATCAAAAGCTTGTCCGGCGCCTGTTTACCCTTGTATTTGAGGATTTGCTCCTCAAGCTCGACTAATTCTTTCATTTGCTCGATGAACCAGGGCTTAATCCGCGTCTTCTCATAAAGCGTATCTATTGTGGCTCCTTTCCGCAGCGCCTCGTACATAATGAACTGCCGTTCGCTGGTCGGCGTGGTCAACAGATTCAACAGGTCATCCAGCGACAGCTTGTTAAAATTTTTCGCAAATCCAAGGCCGTATCTGCCGATTTCCAGCGAGCGAATAGATTTCTGGAATGCCTCCTTGTAGTTTTTGCCTATACTCATCACCTCGCCGACCGCCCGCATCTGTGT
>CAYNVP010000074.1:0-2480 GCA_964400665.1 uncultured Pirellulales bacterium
TTCTGACTCGGCAGTCACCGCTTTGGCCCGGGCCTATTATACAGCCCTTCGGACATAGCTCGCACTGGACCTTCTGATTCATAATATGCCTTAACGAATAATACGTCATAATTATAACAAAGTTGGGCAAAGGATTGTCTAACTCTAATTTATAAAACTCCACCGGCCGTGCTTGCAAAAAAGACGCTGGAGGCGATAATGGCTCAAAAATCGTAAACTATGTATTAAGGGCTTGTTATGAGGATTGCCTACTTCGATTGTTTTTCAGGCGCTGCCGGTGATATGATTGTCGCATCAATGCTCGACGCCGGGCTGGACTTCGAGTTTCTAAAGAGTCAAATCGCCTCATTAGGTTTGGATGACCTCGAAATCAAGGTCAGTGAAACGAGACGAGCGGGCCTGCGTGCGGTCCAGTTCGTCCCCGTAATCGCCGAGCAGGACCACCATCGAAACCTCAGCGATATAACGAAAATCATCGAGGCAAGCAAAATAGGCGAAAAGCCGAAGCAGACGGCAATTAAAATATTCCAACGTCTGGCACAGGCGGAGGCGGCTGTCCACGGCAAGGAACCTCAGGATATACACTTTCACGAGGTCGGGGCCCTGGATTCTATTGTGGATATCGTCTCGGCTGCAATCGGGCTCGACGCGCTGGGGATACAAAAGGTTTACTGTTCTACGCTGGCCGTCGGAGGTGGCCGCGTAAAAACAGCACACGGGACACTGCCTGTGCCGGCACCTGCGACCGCTGAATTATTGAAGGGCGTGACGACGGTCGGCGGACCGTTAGACAAGGAGCTCCTAACGCCAACGGGAGCGGCGATTCTGACAACGGTCGCGGAAACCTTCGGCCCCCTGCCTGAAATGAAGATTGAAGCAACTGGTTACGGAGCTGGGACACTGGATTGCGAGCAATTCCCCAATCTCGTGCGCCTGATTCTCGGTGAGGCCACAGACAAATCGGCCTCAACAGCCGACAGCGTGCGCCTGCTGGAAACAAATATCGACGACGTAAGCGGCGAGGTAATTGCCAATGCAATAGATAAGCTCCTTGCGTCAGGTGCTCTGGATGTATTTACGTCGGCTATAACGATGAAGCACAACCGCCCTGCCACCAAGCTGTCCGTTATTTGCGAATCGTCGGACATCGGCAAGCTCGAACAAATCATCTTCGAGGCGGGACTGACCTTTGGAATCCGAAGGCAGACGATGCAGAGAAGCAAATTAGCGAGGGAGTTTGTTACGGTGGCGACGCAGTTCGGGGATATACCAGTCAAGGTCGGCAAATACGCCGGCACGGTCGTCAACGCCAAGCCGGAGTTCGCCGATTGCGCCCGCGCTGCGGAAAAACACAACGTGCCTGTTCAGCGCGTCCGAGACGCCGCGATTAAATCATATTCGCAAAGTCAATAGAATCACAACCGTCTGTCACATCTTGATGCTGTCGAGGATGCGACGGTCACACAATATTTCTTCTGCAAATTGTATCTTGTTGAAAAGACGTGAAAATCGTTATATGTCCGCCGGCAGTTAATACTCGTTCATCAGCTCGTAGAGTTTCGTAAGGGCCTCGTGATAAATCTGGCGTATTCGCTCACGGGTCAGACCCAGTATTCCGGCGATTTCCTTGAACGCCTTCGGCGAATTACCGTCGAGACCGTAATGCAGCCGGAGTATCTCGGCTTCCCTCGGTGCAATTTTGTCCAAAAGCCAGACAGCTTTTGCTTCTTCCTCGTCCTCGACAAGCTCGTCCTCGGGCCTGCCTGTGCCGTCGCCGCATACAGTCGCCTCAAGCATTGTGTCTTCATCACCGCTGCCTGCCTGCGGATTGTCTTTCACTGACCCGAGCATGTTGACGGTTTCGTCAATAATCTTTGCCTTTTTTATCGGCAGAGCCATCACCTCCGCCATTTCCTCGACGTCGGGTCTCCTGCCTAACTTGCTCTCAAGTTCCGCCGATGTATGTCGCCACTGGTTAATCAGGTTAATCATATAGCCCGGCACGTGAACGGGCCGAACGTCCGTCAATAGCGCGCTTTTGATGCCTTGCTTTATCCACCACGCCGCGTATGTGCTAAACCGTGTCCCCCGGTCAGGGTCAAAATAATCAACTGCCTTTATCAATCCCAGGTTGCCTTCCTCGATGAGGTCGCCTAACGTCATTTGACCCCGTCTGGCGTATTTCTTCGCTATATTGACCACTAATCGCAGATTACTGCGAACGAGATGTTCCCTCGCCAAAGGGTCATTTTGCTCGATAACTAATCTTGCGAAATGACGTTCCTCCTCCGCCGACAATAGCGGCGACTCGTCTATTTCCTCAAGGTACTCTTTGATTGTCGCGTCGAATGCCATTGTTAAACCCTCGACCTCCAGCTAATCTCGAAAGGGTAAAATACCTCCTTTTATTTAGGGCCATTTTAACTATCGACCGACATCGCCCTCCGGTTTAGATGAAAGAACAGGGTCGGCCTGCCCTG
>CAYNVP010000074.1:2580-11990 GCA_964400665.1 uncultured Pirellulales bacterium
GCGCCGCAGGGGCCGGTTTAATCACAAATTGACACGGATATTAGCCACAGAGGACTCAGAGAGCATAGAGAATTTATAAACAGCGTAAATCCATGTCTAAAAAAGTCCGTGTCGGTAAGTGTTCTCGTCGGTGTCTGCCTGTGTCTAATCTATTATCAGCCTGAATACCCCCCATTAAGCTATAAATACCCTCTTAACAGCCCTTTTTCAGGGAACTTTGCACTCCGTCATTGGACATTGGAAATTCAATAATCGGATATTTCCACACTGCTTTTTGGCTTGCGTATGATGAACGCTGCGCGCTATAATTTTCGGCTGGAAGATGCAGCCGAGGATAACACCTTATATGATGGAATGGGGTCGAACAAATGTTTCATTATCGGCACAGGACACGCAAGCAGCGAGATAGTCAGCTAAATCGGAAAGGAGAAAACCAATGAGCACAGAACCAAAAAAACTAACCACAGGGGCCGGTATTCCGGTATCTGACAATCAAACGTCTTTGACCGCCGGAGAACGAGGGCCGACGCTTTTGCAGGACCACCATCTGCTCGAGAAACTGTCTCACTTTAACAGGGAGCGCATCCCTGAGCGAGTTGTGCACGCCAAAGCGTCAGGAGCGCACGGCACTTTCACTGTGACAAAGGACATCACGAAATACACCAAGGCAAAGCTGTTCTCCAGGATAGGCAAGAAGACAGAGATGTTCGGGCGGTTTTCCACAGTGGCAGGAGAGAAAGGGTCAGCCGATACCGTTCGCGACGTCAGGGGTTTTGCACTGAAGTTCTATACGGAGGAAGGCAACTGGGACATGGTCGGCAACAATACGCCAACCTTCTTCATACGGGACGCGATTAAGTTCCCGGATTTCATTCACACGCAGAAACGAGACCCCCAGACCAATGTAAAAGCGGACACGCCTCAATGGGATTTCTGGTCACAGGTCCCCGAATCACTGCACCAGGTAACAATCCTGTTTTCCGACAGGGGGATTCCGAAGGGGATTCCATTTATGAATGGATATGGAAGCCACACATACAGTTTCATCAACGCCAAAAACGAACGCTTCTGGGTCAAGTTCCATTTCAAGACCCAGCAGGGTATTCAATGCTTTATGCAGGAAGAGGCGGACAGGATTGCCGGCCAGGACGCGGACTATCATACTCATCAGTTGTTCGAGGCGATAGAAAGAAAGGAATATCCGAAGTGGACTTTCTCTGTTCAGATAATGCCTGAGGCCGACGCAGAGAACTATCGATGGAATCCGTTCGACCTGACCAAGGTTTGGCCTCATAAGGATTACCCGCTAATCGAGGTCGGGGTGCTTGAGTTGAATAAAAATCCCCAGAACTATTTTGCTGAAGTCGAGCAGGCGGCTTTTTCTCCGGCCAACGTTGTCCCTGGCATATCTTTTTCGCCCTGCAAGATGCTCCAGGCGAGAATCTTCTCCTATGCGGACGCTCACCGGTACCGCTTAGGGGTAAACTTCGAGCGTCTGCCGATAAACTGCCCTCACGCGGCAAAAGTGAATAACTATCAGCGCGACGGGAAAATGAGATTCGACGATAACGGCGGGCCGTCACCAAACTACGAGCCGAACAGTTTCGGCGGGCCAAAAGCAGACCCCGCTTACAGGGAGCCGCCTCTGAAAATCTCCGGCAATGCCGACTGGTATGAGCAAAAAAGAGGCGTTGATGACGATTATGTCCAGCCGGGCAACCTTTATCGACTGATGCCGCCCGATGAGCAAGAACGGCTGATTCAAAACATCATCCGCTCTCTCAAAAACGTGCCGAAGGAAATCCAAAAGAAAATGGTGGAGCATTTCCGTAAAGCGGATAACAACTATGGCAACGGAATTGCAAAAGGCCTGGGACTATCCTGACGCTCCTTTCTCTTTGGCCTTGCGTCTTACTTCTTGAGTCAAATTCGTCTTGCGATTGAAAATAATCGGCGACCAAATCCGCCAATAACAATTTACTATTTACTATGAACAACGAACCACGAACAAATTTATGGTTTTGAAACCCGGGGTTATTGCAATCCGAGGAAGAATTTGATATTATTGTAGAATTAGAAGGTATGGTTGCTTTGCCAGGCATTTAATCCGCCTCTGGCGGATAAATATGGGGTAGGATAGTTTAAGAAGCTTCTATATGAAAAAAGTAAATGAAATTCTCATATTTGCCGCCTTTTTCATAGCAGGCAATGTGGGATATTCTCAAACCGTTGAACCTCCTTACGAGGTAGGCAATTGGCAGGGATTTCGGACGGCAGCAATAACTTATACTTTTGATGACCACTGCTCCAATCAGTTTGCCATAGCTGTCCCTCTGTTCAATGAATTTGGTTACAAGCTGACGCTGTATCCTGTTCCAAACTGGGGACCTCCATGGACCAGTATTGAGAGCGCCGCCGCCGCTGGGCACGAAGTCGGCAGTCACACTATGTCACATCCTCATTTGCAACAACTGACCATTGAGGAGCAGACGACGGAACTGGTTAATTCTCAGAATACCATTAACTCGCATATACCAGGCCAGCAATGCCGCACGATTGCCTATCCCTTTTGCGAGCCCAGCGACCAGACGCTTACCGCGACATACTATATTGCCGCGCGACATTGTCAGGGCGCCATTGAAGGAAACACTCCCTCGAATTTCTACCAGATAAGCTCAATAGTTTGCGGCAGCGCCGGCGCGGTGAAGACGACGTCGGACTTCACTACAAAATTTACAAGCGCCGCCGCTTCCGGTGGATGGTGCGTATTTCTCATACACGGCATCGACAGCGATGGAGGATATTCACCGCTTCCCTCGACAACACTAAGAGCAAGTCTTGAGTATCTTGATGCTCGCAGGAACACATTCTGGGTGTCGACCTTTTTAAACGTTGTGCGCTACGCAAGAGAACGCAATTCCGTATCGGTTACAGAATCGTCCAGTCAAGAGACCAGTATTACTTTACAGGTAACAGACACTCTCGACAACGCGATTTACAATTACCCGGTAACTATACGCAGACCTCTTCCGGATGGTTGGCGATCTGCCAGCGCTTCACAGAACGGTCAGGCGACAGATGCATCTATTGTGGTGGTCGATTCAACGATATATGTTATGTTTGACGTGGTGCCGGACGGCGGGGACGTTGTGCTCTCAAAAGGCCTCTACGGTAATTTTACGGGCAGCGGCACCGTGGAATTGGATGACCTTTCCGCCTTTCTTGACTTCTGGCTGCTGGACGATTGTGACGAAACTGTCGGGGTGGATCTGGACGAAGATTGTATAGTCAATTTCTACGAATTTGCCCTTATGGCGGAAAACTGGCTGCAGGCATCATAATCGGCGATTATAATACTGCTAAGAAATCCGTAAAAAATCTGGGGACATCACAATTATTTCTTTTTTAATCAGTAATTTATACTGCCCGCTGCACGCTGAACGCTCGCCACGGCGTTTACCTCGGCGTAGCCCTTCAACGTAGACGGGTAGTCAAAGACGAAGCCGGGTGGCTAATAAAAAGGGCCAGGTGTTTTTCACCTGACCCCTTATCAACGGTATGCTCTCGGCCTTTAGGCAGGCGGAGTTTCCTGACTATCTTCGTTCTGACCTTCCTCGGCCGGTTCCCCCTGCTCAGAAGTCGCCTCTTCCGATGCGACCGGCTGCTCGCCAGCGGGAGATTCCGCCTGAACCTGCTCCGGCTCTGCCGCCTCCTTCTTTGGTTCTTCTGCTGGCTCTACCGCCTCCTTCTTTGGCTCTTCTGCCTGCTCATCCCCCGCCTGCTCCGGCTCAGTCCCTTCCATTTTGGCTTCCTCTGCCTGCTCATCCGTCGACTGCTGTTCTGTCTCCGGTGCGGTTGAAACGCCGGACTCGCCTGCGTGCTCCTCTGCCGCCCACTGAGCCCTTCGCAAGCTCAACCCGATTTTTCGCGACTCACCGTCCACCTTTAAAATCTTGACCTCAAGCTCATCACCGACCTTGACCACGTCATGAGGTTTTTTAATCTTCTGGTCCGACAGTTCCGATATATGCAGCAGCCCCTCTAAATCCTCCTCAAGCTGAACAAACGCGCCGAAATTTGTCAGCTTCGTAACCTTGCCCTTGACAATATGACCGGGAATATATTTCTCCGGAATCACTCGAACCCACGGGTCCTCGCTCAACTGCTTGACGCCTAAGGAAACGCGCTGTTTGTCTGGGTCGATGTCGAGAACCAAGCACTTGATTTTGTCCCCCTTTTGCACCGCCTCATTCGGATGGCTGAATTTCCTCGTCCAGCTAAGGTCCGAGATGTGAATCATACCGTCGATGCCCTCCTCTACTTCCACAAACGCGCCGTAATTTGTCACCCCGCGAACCGTCGCTGTAACTATTGTCCCTTGTGGATACTTTTGAGCTGCAATGGACCACGGATTCGTCTCTGTCTGCTTGAGACCCAGTGAAATCTCCTGCCTGTCCTTGTTGACGTTCAGAACCACTACCTCAATCTCGTCTCCCAGACTGGCCATTTCGCTCGGGTGGTTAAGCCGTTTGGTCCAGCTCATTTCGCTTATGTGCACAAGACCCTCGATGCCGTCCTCAAGCCGGACAAACACCCCGTAATTCATAATATTGACGACCTTGCCCTTCACCCTCGTGCCGACGATATATTTCCCCTCGACGTTCTCCCACGGGCTTTGGGTCTTCTGCTTCAGGCCCAGTGAAATCTTCTCGTTTTCCTTGTCAACCCCTATAACGGCGCATGTGATTTCCTCATCGAGCCGGACAACCTCGGATGGATGGTTGATGCGCCCCCAGCTCAAATCCGATATGTGCAGTAATCCGTCCACGCCGCCCAAATCGACAAATACCCCGAAATCGGCAATATTCTTGACGATGCCTTTTCGCTGCTGTCCCACCTCGATTTCCGACAGGATTTTCTCTTTGCTTATGCGGCGCTCCTCCTCGATGAGTTTCCGCCGCGATATAACGATGTTGTGGCCTTCAACGTCAATCTTGAGAATGATGCACTCGACCTCCTTGCCGATGAACCTGCTGATGTCACCGGGCCTTCGGATATCCACCTGTGATGCAGGCAGAAAGACGGGAACTCCGATATCCACAAGCAATCCCCCCTTGATGCGCCTTACGACCTTGCCTTTGACCGTGTCTCCCTCCTTCTTGGTGTTGATGAGGTTCTCCCAGCCCCTGATTCTGTCGGCCTTGTGCTTCGAAAGCAGTATAAGACCGCTTTCGGAATCCGTTTCTTCCAGAAGCACCTCGATGTCCCTGCCCGGAACCACCTCAGAAGGGTCCTCGAATTCAGCCGCCTCAACTATCCCTTCGCTCTTGAGCCCGACCTCAACTATCACATCGTTTCCTATCTGTGTAACTATTTTACCCTTGAGGATAGTGCCCGGAAGGTGAGAGTCCACCTTCGACTGCAGGACCTCCTGAAACAGCTCGTTCTCCTTCTCGCCGAACATCTCTGTGACCTCCTGGTCAACCTGTTCCGGCGATAAACCCAGCTTGTTAATAATATTTCTGTCTACCATAAACCTGTTTTTCCTCTGTGGAGTCTGGTTTTATCCGTCGCTACGGATTGACGCCCGTCTGCGCCCCACATTTACGCCGACAGGCCGTTTCCCAAAGGTTAATATTTACAAAAAACGCATTTGCCCACGCAGCAAATACTCATTCACCCTGCTACTTTTCGGATTCGTCGATGGATTCGAGGTGCTTAACAAACTCGTCGATTATCCACTGGGGTGTTGAGGCCCCTGCCGTGACACCCGCGGTCTTACAGCTGAAAACCTGCTTTATATCAAATTCGTCCCGGTTTTGCAAATGAAACGTTCTATTATTGCATTTTTTGCACAACTCGGCCAGTTTTCTCGTATTCGCGCTTTGAAGCCCGCCGAGCACGAACATAATATCAACTTTCCTGCACAATTCAACCGCCGCCTGCTGCCTTTTTATCGCCTCCTTGCACAGGGTATTTATGACCTTCATCTCGTCAAAATCGGTCCTCGCAATAGCAAACAGCATATTACTGAAAAATTCGGGACTCTGTGTCGTCTGGCAGACTATGCCTAATCGGCCGGTTCCAATCCTGCTTATGTCCGATTCATCCCCCACTACCACCGCCCCCTTCGTGCAGCCGACAACCGCCCGCACCTCAGGATGGTTCCTGTCGCCGACTATCACAACCTTGTAGCCGTCCTGCTCCATCTCCCCGGCAATCTGCTGAACCCTTTTGACTAACACGCAGGTCGCGTCAACAATCTCGGCGTTCTTCTCCCTGAGGTGCTCTATCTCGTCGGAGGCCGCTCCGTGAGAGCGTATCAATACCGCTGCTCCCGCCGGAACCTGCTCAACGTCATCAACAGCTACCAATCCCTTTTTGGCCAATCGCTCAACCACGTCCGGATTATGTATAATCGGCCCCAGCGAATAAACCCTGCCCTTCTCCGCCAATACCTTCTCCGCGATGCTTATGGCGTTTCTTACCCCGGCGCAAAAACCATATTTTTCCGCAAGTATAACCTTCATAAGAAACCTTTTACCGCCGAGCACGCGGAGAACGCAGAGATAAAAAAAAAGAATAATCTCTGCGGGCTTTGCGGTCTCTGCGGTGAGTTATTGATTCTACCACTAAGGCGCAGAGGCACAAAGTCATTTATGTTTTATGATTTAACAGCAAGGGCATGAATTCAATGAATAACGGCTGGGCCGGGGAAAACATTTATCACGTGTCCGTTCCGTCGGCCGGCCCGGTCTCAATTTCCGTCAATCGGTACCTCTTGCCGGCGGCATCCCTGTAAACATCTACATCTACTCTCTCAAGGACCATCCTGTCTTTTCTTCGTCCGTCCCCTTTTCGCAGTTTCATCAATATCGGAATGACCAGTGTTTCAAGCCCAACAATAATGGCCACAGCGGCAAGAATTCGATAATACCAGTCCACATCCTCAATCTCGCCCCATACGGCGACGATTATCTGCAGAGCAAGTATTCCAATGAAAACCGATGATGCCGTCTGGACCCATTTATGCCCCTCATCAAGCTCGGGAAGAGCCAGCAGGAAGGCATGAGCAAAGGCGGCTGCGAGAACACCCAGCGTAATCGTAATCTTCCAGCATACCTCATTTTCGATTTCCGTCCACATCCCTGCAATCAGAAGGACTGAGGCCAATACTGACAGAACAATTCCCAAAAGACCGAGCCACGCAACCTTCTTCCTGTCAATGAAGGCCGCGCATGACATCGAACATATACTTGCCGCGGATATCGTCAAAGTCGTTGCCAGAATCTTCTCTTCAAGTTCGCCGAACTCGCCCTTCAGCACCGATATAACCGCAATAATCGCCGTCAGGCCGAGAAAGCCGATGAAAACTTTGAGCGACAATCTTCTAAGCTTGCTGTAGTCCATTTTTCACCCCGAAAAAAACCATATTCTTCCGCAAGTATCACCTTCATAGTGGTTTATCTTACCGTCGAGAACACAGAAAACGCAAAGATTTTTTTTACATGGACTCAACCCATGAGATGGCGGCTTCGCCTGTCTCACGGATTAAACACAGATTTCCGAAGCGGGCCCTTCGCAACGCTGCGTGTCACGGATTTTCCTTCCTCAAATAAAAAAGGCCCCGCGCTGCAGGGCCTTTCTCTGGGTCAATTGTTGGGCGTCTATTTGGGTGTTACGTTTGTCGCACAGGGTCCTTTTTTACCCTGGCCTACCTCGTACTCGACCGCCTGTCCTTCGCTCAAACTCGCGTACCCGGCTGTCTTGATTTCCGAGTGGTGAACGAACAGGTCCGGGCCGCCGTCGTCGGCGACTATGAATCCGAAACCCTTTGAGTCATTGAACCATTTTACTTTTCCTGTGCTCACTACAATACTCCTTGGCCTCATATTTGGCCGTCAATCTATAATATGCCTCTCACATTTGTTTTTGGGAGGATATCCTTGAAAGGCGGAAAGATATGCTCTACAAGACAACTATTATACCGCAATCTCCCACGCCCGCAACAAAAATAATAAAAAATATTCGAAATTTCCAAAAAACGGGGTTCAGACACAGATTAACACGGATTGACACTGATTTTTGCCAAAAAAATAATAACATCCGGGAATTTGAACGCCGATAAAATAGATACAGTAAGCATTGGGGGCGTCCAAAAGGCCGCGGCCTGTAAACAAAGCTTGAACAAAGGGGGTTAAAATGAAAAAGTTTCGCTGGACAGATGAATACAGTCTGGGGGTTGAGAAAATCGACCGTCAGCATCGGCACCTGTTTGAAATTATCAATAAATTCATCGAACGCCCCGCTGCGTCCTCAAATTCAAAGATGGTTACGGAGACACTGACGGAAATGCTTAAATACGCGAAAGAGCATTTCACAGATGAAGAAGAGCTTATGCAGGAATACGGTTATCCGGAGATTGAGTTACATAAAAAGCAACACGCCTACTTCATCGAAACTACGGCCGAACTGTCCATAAACGCCCTGAATAATCAATCAATGGTCGCCAGTGAGATTGCAGAGTTTCTTGTATTATGGTTGACAACCCACATTCTCAAATCGGATATGAAATACAAGGAATTATTAAAAGCAAAAACGCCCGCTAAAGCAGCGTCCAGCCGATAGCGAATAGCGGACAGGTCCTATTTCGTCGTTCGTATTTCGTATCTCGCCTGCTTTCTACTGTTCTACTGCTCAAATGCCTGCCGCGGCGAAGCCGGGTCTAATTTCTCGTGCAGCTTGTCCTGAGCTTGTCGAAGGAGCGCCGCTGATAACTCCGTATGGAGAGAACTCCTGATTCTTTCCTCTTGAGACATCTGGTACAAATGTGAATGACAGTACCGCTCATGGTTGTAGATGCTCAGGATGCGATTACAGTTTGTAAACTCGCATTTCCTGCCTTCAGCCGAGGTTTTTAGCATTTTTTGCATTGTTGCTCCTTTGGTTAGAGCGCCAAATAAAAAAGCCGCAAAGGTTAGTTATCTTCCTTCGCGGCCTAAAGATTTACTAATCCTCTGTATTATCTGTTTATACCCTGTTATTGTGATTTGTCAAACAATATCTTAAAAATCACCCAGCGTTGCAAGGGAGCGTATTCCAATTCAAAAATCAGACCGCAAATATCAAAATTGCGGAATCCCCGAGGGATGACGGTTTCAAGCGTAAAGGTTAAAGCTTTAAACTCAAAACCAAAATTCAAATCTTAAAACTTTTGGGCTTTACGTTTTGGCTTTGCACTTTCGGCTTTAAACTTTGCAATTCCACGAAATACTGTCCGCTAAACGATGTCCGCTGTCCGTTAGGACTCCCTTGGAGAACGCTATTCGCTGTTAATCTGGGCAAAATAAAACGCTTGCCGAAGCGTAGCGGAGGTCCCCGAGGGATTATTCTTTGGTTCCACTACAGGG
>CAYNVP010000075.1:0-6671 GCA_964400665.1 uncultured Pirellulales bacterium
TTGCCTTGCCGCCGAACATATAGCGGTTATAAGCACCGACGTGGACGAGCTGGTCCATCGCTATCGTAACAAAATCGACGTACATAATCTCGGCAATCGGGCGCAGGCCGCGAAGGGCCGCACCGACGGCGGCACCTGCGATTGCCGCCTCTGATATCGCCGTATCAATTACTCTTTCCGTGCCGAATTCGGCGAGCAATCCCCTGCTTGCCTGATATGCCCCGCCATAAAGCCCGACATCCTCACCCATTACGATAACGTTTTTGTCTCTTTTAATCTCTTCGGCCTGGGCAGCGGAGACGGCCTGGGCAATCGACATAACGTCCATTCCGAACTGTGATTTGATTTGCGCTCTGGCGTTATCAGCCGCCTCTTTTTTTGTTTTAGCGGTTGATGATACAAGAGCCGCTTCGAAGGCGGCGGTCGCCTCAGCAACCTTTTTTGAAGTTGCCTTCTCTGATTCGATAAGCTCGGCAGGGTATGTTTCTTCGACATACACGTCTTTTGTCACATCGGCGGGATTCGGCCAGGGGCTGTCGAGTCCGAATTTTGTCGCTGTCTCAATCGTATTGAAGGCCTTGTCCTTTATGGCATCCAATTGCTGCTCGGTGCAAAGCGTTTCAGCGAGCAATTTTCCCCTCAGGACAATAATCGGGTCGCGCTGTCGCCAGGTCTTTTCCTCATCTTTTGTTCGGTAGGCGCGCGGGTCGCTTCTGCTGTGGCCATACCAGCGATAGGTCTTTGCCTCGACGAGGGTCATCTGGCTTTCGAACCTCGCCCATTTTACCGCCGAATGAACCGCCATATACACGGCGACAACATCCTGACCATCAACAATCATCGCAGGGACATTGTAGGCATAGCACCGCTGCGCAATATCGGTGATGTTGCTCGCCCGCCGCGTGCCATCGACGGCGCTTCCTGAAAAAGGCACGCTCATTCCGTAAAGATTATTTTCGATTATGGCAACCAGCGGCACCTTCAGTGTCGAGGCCATATTCATTGACTCGTGAAAACTTCCGCAGTTGGTCGCCCCATCGCCGAAAAACGAAAGCACGACCCTTCCGGTTTTTTTGTATTTTTCCGCCAGTGCCGCCCCGACGGCGGGCGCCTGATTTCCGCCGACAATTCCCGTCGAGCCGAGATTATTGCATCTCTCAACATCGGCTATGTGCATCGAGCCGCCCCTGCCCCTGCAATAGCCGGTCTCCCTGCCCATCAGTTCGGCCATCATCCGGTTCCAGTGGTTCTGGCGTTCATCCTCATTTTCGGCGTATTTGTTTCCGATTGCGCCGCAGTGGCCGTGGCCCCGATGGGTGGAACCGATTACGTCGCCTTTTTCAATCGCTGCAATGGCGCCCACTGCGACGGCTTCCTGCCCGGCGTAAAGATGTGATGCGCCCTTGATGATATTCTGGCCAAGAAGGTCAAAAACCTTCTCCTCGAAAAAACGAATCTCATAAATCGTCCGAAGCCAGTCGGTCACATCCTCGAGAGTAATTATCCCATCCTTAACGAGTTGTTTTACGGGCGGTATCGGTTTCTTTCTCGTATCTTCGATGCAAAAATCCATACTTATAACCTGTTCCTCTATAAAATTTACCTGACCATTACCTGGCCTGAATCGGCAACGATGGTTTGTCCGGTAATAGTTCTCGCTTTGTCGGAGCATAAAAACACAACCGCGTCGGCTATGTCCTGTCCTTTTATTTCGCGCTTCAGGGCGGTCTTATTTACATAATAAGGAATGACTTCTTCAGGCCGTATGCCGTATTTTTTAGCGCATATTTTTATGTATTCCGGGTTCCAGATTTTTGACCCCTCGAACACATTGCCTGCCGCGACGCAGTTGACGCGGATTCCATATTCGCCGAGTTCAAGCGACCAGCCGCGTGCCATAGCTAATTCGCCGGCCTTTGTAGTCGTGTAGGCGGTATTATTTTTGCTCGGCTCAAGACCTGATTTCGAGCTTAGGTTGACAATGCTGCCCCCAATCCCCTGCCGAATCATTATTTTTGCCGCCGCTTTAGCCGTAAGAAAATATCCTGTCAGGTTCACGTCGAGCGCCTGCCTCCACTTTTTTGCCGGCATATCAATAAGTCCGTAAGGCGGAGCTATGCCCGCGGCATTGACGAGAATATCGAGACCACCCCAGTTTCCGAGCACCTCATCAAATGCTTTCCTGACGTCGCTTTCGTTAGTAACGTCGCACTTTACAGCAATCATTTGATAGTTCTGAGTTTCCTGTATTGTCTGTTCTACTGCTTTTTTATCAATATCAACGAGTGCGACAATTGCACCCGCTTTTGCAAGACCAATGGCGATACTTCTGCCCAGACCGCTGCCTGCGCCGGTAACGACGGCAATACGGTTGTGCAGCTCGCCCTTTACCGAATTGTCACGACCGGCCCTGGCTTCCCACTCGTTAATAAAATCCCGCTGCTTCCTGCTCAAACATACAATGCCGCCCATTCTGGACGCATTTGTACGGATGGCAAAGGAACTGTCCATAACGTCTCTGATTGTCTCAGCGGTTCTCTTTGTCCCGACCACGAATAGTCCCTCCCCTTCAACGAGAAATGCAGCGGGCGGGTTCTCACCCTTTTTGATTTTCAGAGACAATCCATCGGCAATCTTTTTCGAATCCCGGTCCTTTATCCACATCGCGGGGCCTTTGGCATAAGCTAATTCGCAGGGCGCCACAACACCATCGAGCAGCTTTTGTGCATCCTCACGATGCAAAAACGCCGCAATCGCATCATCATAAAAATAGCTTGTCGCGGTGTATTGCCCGGTCACCTCATAAAACGCCTTACGGATATTCAACTTCGTCTCTGTAATGATTTCCCTGCTCACTGGTTTGGTATTGCCAGTCCTCGGTTTTTTTAATCCGCCGGCGCAGCGGTTTATCACCGTTTGTAACAGCCGCAAAGCTGTATCGGGAGTGTCGGCTGAAATGAAAAGCCCGTGATTCTGAAGGAAAAACACCGAAGGTTTTTTGCCGAAACGACTTTGATAATCATCTGCCAATTTCGCAACCTTATTCGCGAGCAAAATGCCTGATTCGATATAAGGCACCCAAACTGCTGAAACCTTCCCCTTAAAAAGCTTTTCAAGCTCCGCCCGGCCTTTTCTTGCACAGGCGTATGAAAGCACAGCAACGGGATGCAGATGAATCACACATCTGCCGAGAATTGCGTGCAAGGGTGATTCCACCGAAGGTCGGACAACCCCGGCAATCCTGTCATCGCAGACCAGAAGCAGCCGGCTCACAATCTCCGGCTCGCGCGTCCGAGCAGGGAGTTTGGCAAGTTTTTTATCTTCGACGATTTCGATGACCTTATCGAGTCGCAAACGTCTCCAGCCGGATTTTGCATTCATATCTTTCAGGGCCGTGCCGCTTGCCTTTATATACATATATTTTCCGTCCGCGGTCTTGACCGATGTATTTCCGCCGCCTCCCTGAACAAGCGAGGGGTCTCTCCCCGTTGCTTTGGATATCCTTATCAAATCTGACAGAGCTTTATCCATTCAACGTAAATCCTTGATTGATAAAAACCACTCGACAAACCATGCCAGAAACTAAAACAGAATATCAGATTTCACCGGAATTTCAAGGTTTGCCCTTTGACATTCCACTGGCTTTCTCCGATATCTCTGTCGGTTCAGACCCCTCATCGAATCCTGCGAGTGTTTCCTCCCGCGACGGCTCTAACTTCTCGCCGACCTCCCTGAAGAAATCATTTTTCTCACTCGTACCGACGAAATTCTTTTTCGCCCACTCGCTCGTATATCCCAATCCGCACTGTCGTTGAAGCACTGAATGAGCATAAACGATATACGCCCCCTTCAAAAATAACGGCACAAACTGCGACAGTTCTTTTGTCTTGAAATCATCAACAAATTTCTGACCGGGACTGTTCATCTCCGTCCCGCAGACAATCGGCAGACCGAAACTGTCCGCAAGCTCAAGGGCGAATTTGAGATTTTTAAATTTCGCATCCGACCTCCCTGCTCCTGCCGTGTAGTTGCGGTCGGGAACCACGTTGAAGGCAACGACTCCGCTATCCATAGCAATCTCGATAAGCTCCTCAAGGGCCTGCTCACCCTCGCTTGTCCCATCCAGCCAGGTCATTGTCGGCATCGCGCCTGCTGCTAATGAAAACTTATCCATATCTGCCATTTCCGGGAACGCCCCTTTATCCGGCTGCACATAACCGACTCCTCCCCGCTTCATAGTTTTGTTACGCAGCGTATTGAGAAGATTACTGCTCTCAGGCAGACCCAAAGCCGAAGCATCTATACCCAATTTTACAGCCCAGTATTTAGCGAGCTTCGCGTTATCGTTGAATATCGTGTTTGCCTTTCGTGCATATGCAAGGCAAATATGCCGTTCCGTGGCGTTGCCTGAAGGAGTAAGCGGCAGGACGTCCTTAGCATAATCCAGCTCGACCGGAGACAGATATTTATTGACCCGCTGCGTCAATTCGATATTTCGCTGCTGCGCCGTCATCTGCAACCTCATCTGGAACTTTTTCAACTCCGGCTTCAACTTCGCCGACGGAAAACCCATCCCCATATGGTATGAAATCCCCGGCTCTCCCGGTGAATTGATTACCCGACCGCCGAACTGTGGAACATACACCCGCGTTTCTATCCCTCCGCATCCTTTGAGTCCCAGCATCTTAGCCGCCTTAAGAAACTCCCGAAGCCCATCGAGAACGTCGAAGTCAACCACGCCCGCGACCGCCAGGCCTTTTCCCCTCGCAAGCCAGGCAAATTTGGAAGGAGAATACCCGTACGAGTTGTAAGAAAAAAAAGTATGGCAGTGCAGATTAACGTCACGCCCCGCCTGTGGCAGCTCTATTTGGCCGCGAGAAACCTTCTCACAGAGTCCCTCTATCGCCTCCTTCCTCTGCTCCGCCTCGAAACTGTCTAACCTCGCCTCAAGCTCTTCAATGCTGGCCATTATTTTTTTTCTTTTGCCTGGGTCATTGGAAAATAGTAAATCGGCTGGTACCTGTGCTCGCTTGTGGTGTAGTAGCCGGCGCCGTTTGCATCGAAACAAATCGCCTCACCCTGCTGCTCGAAGATAATGGGGACTTTACATTCGCTTTTTTCAAACGCTTTCCACAGCGGGCCATTCTCGGTTCGCAGCCAGAGCGATGCCGCGAAGTAACCTCTGACGAGAATCATTCGGCCATCGGGTGATATGTCACCGCCGGTGGCCGTGCCCCAGGGAATTCTCGCAACATATTCGAGCGTGGTTTGGGTGGTGGTTGATTGTGGCCAGGCGGCCCTGTAAACCCTGCTCGGCTCCTCCTTTGAGATGATGTAAATGTCTTTTGTCAGAGGGTCAATCATCAGTGTCTCGGCGTTCCGCGGACCTTCGGGATAAACAAGCTCAATCGTCTCAACATCGCCGATTTTAACATATGCGGGCGGCTGATTGACTTCGACTTGTGGTTCAGGCACTCGGTATATCCTGATGCTCTTATGTGAGGAACTATTGTCGCCGATGTCGCCGATATAAATGTAATAGACGTTCGGGTCAGGCCCCGGACCGACGGCAATATCCTCCCAGTCGCGATTACACGCGCCATCCAGAACGTATCTGCCGAGATGTTTGCCCTTCGGCGTCATCGCATAGACACAGGGCGGGCCGTCGTCATTGTGAGTCCAAAGGACATTAGGATTTTTTCGGCTTGCGGCGATTCCGGAGGCCTCGTTAATAAGGCGGGATTCGATAGTTCCGACCTTCCGTCCCGCGGAAAAATGCGGACAATCGGCCAAAACCGACTGATAACCGGTCAATAAAACAAAAACTGTAAATGTGGTTTTCAAAACGTATTTTTTCATTCATCGTTAGTTTATATGATTCATCCTCAGGATAACAGGAAAAAGCTTGTTGGGTTAAAGAAACGATGCTAAAATGGACTCATCGGGGCGTGGCGCAGTTTGGCTAGCGCACTTGCATGGGGTGCAAGGGGTCGCAGGTTCGAATCCTGTCGCCCCGATTTTTTTCGCCACAAAGACACCAAGACACAAAGTTAAAAACATATCAAGAAGAACAAAGATAGATGGATTTTGGCCCGCAACAAATCGGTAAGCTGCTTATATTCATCGGCCTGATAATCGTTCTGACTGGGGCGGTTGTAATTCTGCTGGGCCAGCTCGGCCTGTTCAAACTGCCGGGGGACGTGCATTTCGGCTCGAAAAACTGGCGGGTCTTCATCCCTATAACAAGCTGCCTGATTATCTCGATTGTTATTACCTTGCTGCTATGGTTAATTCATTATTTGAGACGTTGATTGGAAATGACTTGTCACGGCGTAGTCAAAGACGAAGCCGGATGGTTGATAAGCTATCTGCGACGTTAATCAACTCTAATCGGCCTTTTTGTAATATTCCGCTTCGTGGTCGGAGAGCTTGTTTTCACGAATCATAGTTCTGACCTTTTGCAAATCAATGTTTCTCGGCTGTCCTGCTGAAGATACGGCCGCAGAAGCGGGAGAGCTGACGGGTAATTCGTTGACAAAACTTTTGAAAGACACACCGGCGATACCAATAGCAATTACAAGCACTGCCGGAAGAAAATAACGCGAGATGACACCGGGCACGGGCTCAGCAACAGGTTTTTTCTCGAATCGGCACTTGTCACAGTATATGCA
>CAYNVP010000075.1:6681-11816 GCA_964400665.1 uncultured Pirellulales bacterium
TGGCGTAGTGCTTGGCGGGCAACTTTCGAGTAAAAAGCGAAATCTTGTTGAACAGCGACAAAAATGCCCCCGCAGGACAGAGATACCTGCACCAGAAACGCGAATAGAAAATTGAGCCGACAAGGGCAACAGCGATAATCAAAAACAGCAGCTTATCAGGATTGTCGAGCAAAAACTTCAAGCCAAAGACTCTAATCAGTGGGTCAATAGCGAGAGTGTCGTGATTTCGAGACAAAAAGAAAGCAGCGACCACAACGAACAGAACGATATATTTTACGAACCTCCCCTTTCGCATCTGGTCTTTTGATAAAACTTGCCTGAATTGTGCCGGCAGTATGAAACCAAAAAGCTCCTGCAGCGCCCCGAAGGGACACAGATACCCGCAATAGATATTGCCGAATAGAAGAGCCAGAAGCGGCACGCCGACCATCAGGATAAATATACCGGTAGGTCCGGCTGGAGGGACATTGAACGACAGAAGCGATGCGACCTGCTCGGTAGAAAACTGGGCATTGAGAAACATTCCGCCAATGAAGACGTTGAAAACAAGGACGAACAATCGACTCCAGAAACTGCCTCGATATATGACGAGCAGGGTCAGCAAAACGGCAACCAAAAGATACGCACCTTGTGAATCCGGCAGCCAGCGAGAAGCAGTGGCTGCTTTTTGAGCACCGGTTTGGCCAAGTACATCGGATGCGAATGCACCGCCTGATTCAGCGAGCGCATCGAGAATTGCTTTGGAACTGACTGTTGCGCCCGTCACGGCGTCAACATTTGCGAAGGGCTGAGGAGCAAAGAGAGAACGGCCTTTGAGTGTAGCGAGCCAGTTGGTCAGCATATCGAGGTATGCGGGCGTTTCGTTCGAGCGGACGATGTAGAAGTCGATGAGATTGCCTTTTGTATCGGTATGGATTGCGAGATTTATCTTGCCGCCGAAGCCGCGAACACGGGGAGCGAAGTCATCGGAACTGAAAATAAAACCCTTGAGAATATCGTTGGAGTCATAGGTCTTGAAATAGGTCGAGGTTTTGGCGGTATGTGCGGCTTCGATTCTTAGCGGGCCGGCAAGTGCCTGTGCCGCACCGAGAGGCAGAGCGGACGTAAGCCGACGGCCGGCGAAAGCGAGGAGGTTCGAACAAAGAACAAGTGTTGCCGCAATACCGAACAGCGAATAACCAACCGAGCGCAGAGGCAAAGAAAAGACAACCTTTGCGGGACAGTAAACCCTTAAAACTAACGACGGCACATTGGCAAGTATTATCAATACGAAAACAAACAGCGTCATACGTGCGCCGAGGACGGGGACGAGCGCAAGCGAGGTAAGCAGCCCCCCTGCCACCGCGCCGAAGTGGTCGGCGGTCTCGATGCGGGAGGCAGTTGGCGTTGTTTCAAGACCCCGGTCGGCTAACATCCGGGCGGCCAATGGGAAGTAACAGCCGGCACACAAACCACAAACAACGAATGCAACAGCAAACTGTAAATGAGACCAGCTTTCACCGGGCCAAAAAGCGATTGTCATCAGTATCGCGCACTGAATAGCTAAAACGGCGGCCAAAAGCATTTCAACATAACTTGCAAATCGGTTTCGAATACTCATCAGGCGATTGATAAGGGCAGCGCCTGCGGCAAGACCGGCCATATACAAAGAAGAGACTGCGCCGATATACAAATAAAGCGAGCCGAACCGTGTCTGATAAAGGAACATCAGGACGATTACGACGCCGATACCGACGACGCCGGCGGAGAAAATTAAAAACGTGCAGTCAAAAACCGACGGCTTGACAGAAGCGGGATTTGTCAGAATGAATATCAATCGTAAAAGCACATAAATAATAACGGGGGCCAGAAAAACCGGAAAACCCGCAAGGAGCAGATGCTTGAACAGTAAAGTCATGGGCGCATCGGACTGTTTGGCCGAAAGCAGCAGAGAATACAAGCTGGCAAGCGGCCTCGAATCGCGATTAAGCAATTGGCCTGCGGGCAGGTCGGCATTGTTGTATGCCTCCATTGCCCTGGCGGCACGGTCGGGCAGGTAGATACTCAACAGCCCCGCGGCTGGATATACATCTGCGGCGTTTGATATCGAAGCGAAACGCTCCCGCAGCGTGCCGGGGTCGCCTGTAATGTTGTTGCCGTCTGAGGCGACAAACCATGTCGTGTCGCCAGGAGCAAGGGCAAGATTTGCAAATACCTTTGAAAGCGTCAGCTTCGTCGATGCGCCGATGGTGACAAGCTCAGTGCCCATAATGTTTTCGCCTGCGGGGATGCAAAAAGCAAAGACTCCTGCGGGATTGAGCGAGGACTTGACCTTTTGGAAAAAGTCCATCGTAAAGTAACGGTTAGAAACGGAACTCGTCGCATCGGGCATATTGACAATTACAAGGTCAAACCGTTCTTTAGACTGCTCAAGCATCAAACGAACGTCGCCTGAGTAAACTTCAAAGCGGGAATCGGCGATACCCACTTCGGGCGGGACAATTCGCAGGACCCGGCTGACGTATTCGCTGTCGGGGTGCGCCCATACGAGCCGCTCAATCTGCGGCAGTTCCAGAAACTGGCGACAAAGACTGATGCCCGAGCCGACAATGAGAATACGAGAGGCCTTTGGATTTTGAGAAAGTGTAAGTGCAATAATTCTGCCGGCAGAAGTCGTGTCGGGGACCGCCTCGACTACGCTGCCCTCACGGATGGTGACCCACTGGTTTTGATAAATCCCGTAAAGGTATTCGGCTTGTGCCGTCTGGAATGAGCCGGCCAGAGCATCCGCAGGAAGAAGCCGGGACCACTTGACCCTGCGCTGGTAAGCGGAAATCGGCTTATCGGCTCGGACAACCAAACTAAGGCCAAACAACAGCACTGCAATAAAACAGGCAGCTTTAGTTATTTTTCGATTTAGCTTTGAAGCAGCAAAAAGGGAACAAAAAATAGCAAGTGAGAGAATAAATGCCAGCATGAGAAAGATTCCGGCGGAGCTTGTACCAAAAGCCAGAAGCACTGTCGTGCCGAGGCCGCCGATGAAGCTGCCTAACGATTCGAGAAGGTAGACGCGGGAAACGGAACGCATTGTGCCGAGCTTTACCCAGCGACAGGCAAGGGGAAACAGCAGTCCCGTAATCAAACTTACCGGCGCGTTTACCAAAACACCCAGCAGCAAGGCGGTCGGTATAGGCAAAAGCGTATAAGGAGCAATGCCCGCGAATCGGCGGATATGAATAATCAGCAACACCTGAAGAATAAAGGCGGGAAGATAAACCAGGAAAAGCAATTCGATATTGGCCGAGAGAAAATCGGCGAGCCGTCTGCTTTTGTTGACCAGCATTGCTCCCAGGGCAATCCAGAAAAACCAGCAGCCGAAGAAGATGCCGATGGTGATATCGTTGCTTTCAAAAGAGGTGATAAACTCCCTGAAAATAAGCGTTTGTGCCGCGATTGAGAACAGCCCGTAGGCGAATATTACGAAGCCGCGGGCGATACCTGCAAAGGACAAAGGGACAATTGAAGCGTCGATTTTGTGATTGTCGGCAGGTGACATTAATCTTCACCAAAGACTTCGGCCTGAAAGACCTGAAATCCTGCTCCTTCTTTCCAGGCGTCCGGCGGCAGACCCGCCTTTAGTGAAAGTTGAGTGAGTGTCTCCGCGAGTGTCCATCTCTGTTCGGTAGCGACCTGGGGCAAAAACAGGGCTGAACGGCCGTCTTTTTTCAAAACAATGCCGTCTGCGCCTAAGAGGATTTGATTGTATGAGCCGATTGCGTGCGGCATTGTGAGTGCGGATATTTCAATTTTTATTTCGGCAAGCTCGTCTTTCGTGACGGGCTTGAATCGCCAATCGTTTACGGCGGCGTTGATGGCGTTGACAACGACGGATTTATATAACGACTGACTGGGGAAGACCTCGCCGATGCAGCCCCGAAGGCCGGAATTTTTCTTGAGCGTAACAAACGCAGCCCGTGGAACCTTCATCGCGTCGGTTATAGGGATACCAAACTGTTCCGCCCTCGGGACACGTTTATGTTGCAGATAAAATTCGATTGTCCTTCGTGCAAGCAGTAAGAGATTTTTGTGGTCTTCCTGTGTCAGTGCGGTATCGGTTTTTGTCGGCTCGATGGCGGTTTGCTTTTGCCATTGGCCGTGAAAAGCAATTGAAAAGTAGCTGACGGAATTGGTGAAATCGCCTGTAATCTCGCCGGATGTTGTGTACCTGAGTAATGTCCGTTTTGTATCGGATGGAAGCATCGAAAGAAGTATCGCTATGGGAACCCGACCGCAAATAGTGGCGCCGGTTTCGTCGCAGTATTTCAGAAAGCCGGCGCTATCCTGCTTTGCGATATAATCGTAAGCGCCCATATCGAGTTTTTTAAGCTCGTCGGGTATGTTTTGCGTGAACGGAACATAGCCGTAGTTTGGGCCATAGTGTGTAAAGTCGGAGCTTGCCACGACAAGTGTATCTTTGTCGACGAGGGATTTGAGAATCTCGGCGGCTTTTTGCACCGTCTCCGGCGAACACTGCCCTGCAACAATCGGGACAAGCTTGAAATCGCCGAACCGGTATTGAAGCAGAGGCAGTTGGATGAATACGCTGTGCTCGGTTTTATATGCCTGAGGTATGTCCTGAAAAATCTTGTGCTCAAGTAGTTTCCCTATGAACACCGTATCGATGGGGATTTCGCCTAACGGAGTCTTATAATGTGTTACGTGTGGCACGCTGAGCACATCCCGCATAGGGACCTGGTGTGAGGGCCCAATTACAATTACACGAGCATATTTGACTTTCGCGGCCTTAATGCCTAAGGCAGCCGTCTGGCCTGAGTATGCGTAGCCCGCGTGAGGACTAATCAGGGCGATTATATCGTCGGAGGTTTGCACATCCGCTTCTTTGAAAAAGCCCTCGATTTGGCGGGCAAGACCGTTCGCGTCCGCGGCGTGCCAGCCCATCTCCCCGAGCGGTGACGTCAGGACGGTTTTTCCGACAGCCGGCTCCATAAGCTGTGTCGACTGCGGCGCTTGTGCCAGGGCAGAGAAAGAATCTTTCCTGATGTGCAATCTATACAACAACAGGCCCAGAACAACAAAAGGCAGCACAATTATTGCCAGAACCAGTATTGTGCGCGTCTCTCTGTGATAATCTTCAG
>CAYNVP010000076.1:0-3194 GCA_964400665.1 uncultured Pirellulales bacterium
CCGGAGAATATCGGCAGCTTCTGGCCTCGAACAAGCGGATTAAGACCGTCGATTGTCGATATGCCCGTCTGTATGAACTCATTGGGATAGTCACGGGCGAACGGGTTAATGGGGTTTCCGTTAATGTCCAGGCGTTTGTCGGGGATAATCTTCGGGCCGTCGTCCTTCGGCTCGCCAAGCCCGCTGAAGACCCTGCCCAGCAAATCACGCGACACGCCCAATTCAAGGGGCCTGCCGAGGAAACGCACCGTCGCGTCCCTAACGTCGATACCGCTTGTGCCCTCGAAGACCTGCACCAGCGCTTTGTCTCTTTCCACCTGCAGAATCTGCCCGTGACGTATGGAGCCATCCGCAAGCTGAATCTCGACAATGTGGGCGTATCTCGCGTCGTCAATCATCTCGACCATCATCAAAGGCCCGGCTATGTTCGTTACCGTCTGATATTCCTTCAGTGAAAGCATTTGCTACTCCCGTTCAGTATCATTTTCGATTTACTTCTCCGCCACCGCCGTCGTCTGTAATTGTTTTATCTGCTGGCTGATTGTCTTGCGGATTGCGGCAATTTTTTCAATCTCCTTTTCCGGGATATACTTTGCCCTTCCGATTTCCTCCCGCACAGGCAGTTTGAAAATCTGCGCCGTTTCGACGCCCGCCGCTATCGCGGAAAGCGACTCTTTGTGGAAATGCAGAATGGTTTTGAGCATCTCATACTGCTTGTTCAGCGATGTAAACGTATCGACCTCGTGGAAGGCGTTTTGATGCAGGAAGTCCTCACGAATCGACCTGGCCGTTTCGAGCGACAACCTGTCCTTGGGCGAAAGCGATTCGGCTCCCACCAGCCGGACAATCTCCAGAAGCTGCGCCTCCTGCTCGAGCAACCCCATCGCCTCGACGGTCAAGGCCTCCATTTCCTGGCCTATATCTTTATCCTCGAACCCTTCTTTCAGATACTGCTTATAGAACGAATAGCTCGTCAGCCAGTCGATTGCCGGGAAGTGTCTGGCATACGCCAGACGTGCCTGCAATGACCAGAAGACCTTGACGACGTGCAGCGTCGCCTGCACAACCGAATCCGACAAGTCGCCTCCCGGCGGGCTTACCGCGCCGATAATCGCAAGCGCCCCTTCGCGTTCGGGTTTGCCCCGGCACTCGACCCGTCCCGCCCTTTCATAAAACGACGCGATTCGAGCGCCGAGATACGCCGGATAACCTTCCTCCGCGGGCATTTCCTCCAGCCGGGTTGAAATCTCACGCATTGCCTCTGCCCATCTGCTGGTGGAATCCGCCATAAGCGCAACCGTGTAACCCATATCGCGGAAGTATTCCGCTATCGTTATCCCCGTGTAAACCGACGCCTCTCTGGCCGCCACGGGCATATTCGAAGTATTGGCAATCAGGACCGAACGCTTCATCAAGGGTTCCCCACTGCGCGGGTCTTTAAGATGAGGGAATTCCGTCAGCACGTCGGTCATTTCGTTGCCGCGTTCGCCGCAGCCGATATACACGACAATCTCCGCGTCAATCCACTTGGCCAACTGATGCTGCACAACGGTCTTGCCTGTTCCGAACGGTCCCGGCACGCACGCGGTTCCCCCTTTGGCTAACGGGAAGAAGGCATCAACAACTCGCTGGCCGGTGATGAGAACCTTGTTGGGTGCAAGCCGTCTTTTCACTTGTCTGGCATTGCGAACCGGCCATTTCTGCATCAGTTTAATTTCATACTTGGCGCCTCCATCGCCGGTCACGGTCGCAACGGTCTGCTCAACGGTGAAATCCCCTTCCTTGATGTCCTGCAACTTACCTTTTACGCCGGCCGGCACCATAATTCTGTGCCTGACCAGTATCGTCTCGTCAACCTCGCCGATAATGTCGCCTGCGCTTACGTCGGCTCCTTTTTCGACGGTCGGCTTGAAGTGCCATTTCTTTTCCCTGTTCAGGCCGGGCATATTGCTGCCCCGGCTCATAAACTCGCCTTCGGCCTTGACTAACGAATCGAGCGGCCTTTGAATGCCGTCGTAGATGCTTTCAATTAAGCCCGGGCCAAGCTCGACGCTCAGCGGGGCCTCTGTGTCAACCACCGGCTCGCCGGGGCCGATACCAGTCGTTTCCTCGTAAACCTGTATCGAGGCAAGGTCGCCTTTAAGCCCGACTATCTCGCCGATAAGATTCAATTCGCTTACGCGAACGACGTCATACATTCGCGAGCCCGTCATACCTTCGGCCACCACAACGGGCCCCGCCACTTTTACTATTTTGCCTTTTTTCGTCTCACTCATCGCTCTTCAATCCAAAAGTTTTTGATTGTCTGTATAAAATGAAGACTACAATTGCTAATCGGCTTCAAGAATATTGATTCCTGTCGCCATTTTCAGCACCTTGCCGAGCGCTCTTGTTGCGAACCCTTCCGGCTCAGTAGTAAACGGCACGACCACCATACAGGGCGTCGGCGCTCTCTGCAAATCCGCAAACGCCTCTTCGGCCGCTTTTGCGGCGTTTTCCGCCACGACAACAAGCGTATATTTGCCTTCGGCTATCTTTCCAGCCGCAGAAGCCGTCTGCTCTGCGGTCTCGCCCGATGCAAACGTATCGATTCCCATCGCCGAAAACGGCATCACAAAATCCGCGTCACCCAGAACTGCAACCTTACCTTCCATAATTCGTCTCTCGTCGTGGCACGGCCATCTTGGCCGTGTTAGCACAGGCTGGAACCCATGCTACGAAATCCTGTCCAGAATCAGTTTGGGATTCAGATGGTTCTTCTTTGCCGTTAAAACCAGCCGGACCGTTCGAATCTCATATTCCTTCGCCAGCAGATACGCGATAATCGGCTGCACACCTGCCGTTATCACCATGGTCGTTCGCAGATAGCCGTTAAGATATTCATCACACTGCTGCTCGACTTTCAAAAACGACTTTTCCGATGCCGCATACGCAGCACCTGCCTGCACAACCTCAAAGTATGGCGTCGCGAAAAACAACGCCGCCAGTCCGTCGCCGCCGGTATCCAGCCCGCGAAATAACCGGTCGCGCTCGACGTATCCGCCGGTCAAAAAGACATTTCGCTGCTCGCCCTGCGTCATTGTGAGCCGCAGCATCGTTCGTATATTAGTCAGGTCCGCCTGTATCCTGAAAAGCCCGAGCAGAAACTCGCTATTTAAACCGGCTGCAGCGGCAAGATTAAATTCCGCCTGTGC
>CAYNVP010000076.1:3294-11681 GCA_964400665.1 uncultured Pirellulales bacterium
CCTGCTCGAAACTCGCCGCGTTGGCCATATCGACAAAAACCGACCTCGGCAGCATCGCCGTCTCAAGCGCCCGCACACGGGCGGTCTCGAAGGCATACTGCCAGTCGTCCGTCCCTATGGGCGGATACCTGCTAAAATCTATTGCAGCTTGTTGCGCCAGAGCGTTCATTTTTTATCACCTGGCAAAAAGCTTCCCGGCCAGCTCAATCTCCAGTTGTTCTCTTGCCTGTCCCAGCAGGACGCCGACCGACAGGTTGTTCTTAATCTTGCCGCGTTTGAGGATAAAGCCGCCGCCGATATCTTCTCTCTGGCCCGCGAGCTTAAGATTCGATTTTTTCCGGCCATTTACCTGGTCTATCAGCGACTTGTCGATGCGCTTTTCGTTAGTGTCGATTACCACTTCCTCATCGCCCGTCTCGACGGCGCCTGCCATCAGCCTGGCCATCAGCTTTCGGTATTCGTCATCGGCCAGCTTCTTCAACTGCTGCTTTGCTTCGGTGAAGACCTCATCGATAATTTTTGCCTTCTCGCCGAGATTCTCCTTCGCCAGCTCCATCCGGGTCGCGGAAAGCACCTGCTGTCTGGCGTCTTCACCAGCCTTGCGGGCGAGGGCCTCGGTCTGTTTGCGGTATTCCTCCAGCCGCTTGTCAACCTGTTGCTGTTCCTGCGCCTGTTTTGCCTGGGCTTCTTTTTTTATCTTGTCCGCCTCGGCCTTCGCGTCCGACAATATCTTTTCTATTACCTGTTCGCCTTCCATATCTTTACCTGCTTTTTACCTGCCGAATAGTGTTTTATTAAGCGCCGGCCGCAGCCGCCACCGCAGGCCATTTAATCGCAAACAGCAGCAGAAACAGCGTTACGAGCAGTCCGAGAATCGCGTACATCTCAACCATAACCGCGTAAACAACGCCGGCCTTAAACGCCATTTCGGGTCTTTTCGCAGCCATTAAGATGCCGGCCGCACAAACCTTGCCCTGATGAATCGCGCTCATAAGACCGGCCGCAGCGACGGGCAAACACGCCGCGACAACCGCCCAGCCAAGACTGTTCGAGATTGCCTCGCTCAGTCCGCCGCCGAAGATATTGAGCTTCTGCATAACCATAAATGCGCCGAGGAAACCATAGAAGCCCTGTGTTCCCGGCAGCACGACCATAACGAACAGCGGGCCGTATCTTTCCGGTTTCTCACTGAGCACGCCGGCTGCGCTTCTGCCCGCTATCCCTATGCCGATTGCCGAGCCGATACCCGCCAAAAACGCCGCCAGTCCCGCACCCAGTAACGCCAATGCCATTCCGTATTCCATCTGACAATCCTCTCTTTCTTAAACGCTTTCTATTCTTTTGAAATCGCCTGCTTTTCGTCGCCTGCCATATAAATGTGTTTATACCGTTTGTTCAGCGGCTCGAACGCCCTTCCGCCGCCGACGAGAAATTTCGGGAAAAACTCGACAAACTGCAGTCGCAGCGTATGAACGAACGCACCAAGCGCCGACATCGCCAGGTTGAACAAATGTCCGCCGACTAGTATCAATATCATAAGGATAATACCTATGCCGTAAGGTATTTGCATCGCAAGTTTTGCGATAACGTTTACCGCCATTGCCAGCCCCGCTCCCACCATTCCCAGCGCCATAAGCCGAAGGTAGCTCAAGACGTCGCCCAAATAGAAAATTGTGCTAAAGACGTTGTAAAATCCCATTCCCAGCCGGGCGCCCATGCTTCCCTCTCGCTGGCTGAAAAGCAGAATCGCAATCGCAGGCACAATCGCTACCTTGCCGAAAATCCCGCCGATGCGACTGTCAATCAGGCCGAACTTTCCGCATCCGAACAGCACTAATGAGTTGAGCATCACCAGCCACGTGAGCTGGTCGCAGGCAGCGGCGATGAAATCCCTGCGCTTCAGGTTGTGCACCAGTGCTATCGTTATGCCGACGTTTATCTGGAAATAACCCAGCCCGATGGAAAGAAGCAAAAACGGTATGGGATTTTCGAGCGGGTCGAAAATCACAAGCTTTTCTCTAAACGTCTCAAGTGCCGGGACAAACTGCGGGATGACGTCGCCGAACCATCCGCCTGTAATCGCACCAAATATCGCCGTCGATACGCCGCAAATCGCCAGCATCCACAGCAGCTTCTTGTCGCCCTGCATTTTCTTTATCATCCAGCCGGCGATAAGCACCATTAAAATACCATACCCGGCATCAGCAAGGCACAGGGCGAAAAACACTATAAAGAAAGGCGCGAAAAACACCGTCGGGTCCACGTTAAAATGCTTCGGCATACCATACAGCCGAGTCACGACCTCGAAGGGCTTAATCGCGTTGGGATTTTCTATCTCGACGGGCATTTCCTCATCTTCGGCCGGCTCAATCTTGTGCAAGCTCGACGCGGAGAACCGGCCAACGATTTTACCAAGCCGTGAGAAGTCCTTCTGCCTGACCCACCCCTCGAAAATGACCGTGGCTTTCGTCGCGGGCGCCGACTGCTCGGTCTGCTCTCTGTTTAATAAGTTCGAATAGTGGTCGCAGAGAATCTCAAGCTTCAAAAGATGTTTAGTCAGCGATTGAGCTTCTGCACGACAGCCGACAAGTTGCTCTTCGGCTTTTTCGAGTTTTCCCGTAATTTCACGCATCGCCTCGGCGACGGTCCCGGTTATGCCGGCGAGTTTGGCCTGCTCGAACTCAGCCGAGCGCAATAATTTGCCGACTTCCTCTTCTTTGTCTTTATGTGCGACTATCACGCAGGCGTTTCTGGTCCCTGTTTCGCCGACGGATTGAATCACCGCCCCGGCCTGCGTCAAATCCTCTTCAAGCTGCTCTAATCGCTGGCCGGGCACAAAGCCCACCCAGCACCTCGCTTGTTTGAGCTGACCAAGCTCCTCAACCACAACATCCAATCCTTCCCAGGGCTTCAATTCCTCCAGACGTGAGTTAAGGTTGTCGATTTCCGATTTTAGTTTCTCAATCGCCGCCTGTGTTTCATTACATTGTTCGGCAACTTTTAGAATCACCTCGTCGGTCGTTACCTGTTCGTAAGTGTGTTTATCCACGACCGCTCTGGGCGCGAGCATCGCCGCAAGACCGCCCGCCGGTTTGCTGTATGGTTTCAAAAAGTCAATGCTTTTCGTAAGCCGGCTGAGCATCTCTTCGATATCTCTGGGTTTTTCCCCGCCCCGTTCAAGGTCCTTCATCTCTTTGCTGACCGCTGCCGCATCGGCATTGAGTATCTGGCAAATCCCCGCCTGCTGAAGCGATTCCAGAAGCTGGCCCGCTTCACCGCGGTGGCTGACAATCATAAATTTGGCCATTTGAACTATAGCCATCGTTATTTCCTAAGATAATCCATCACCGACGCAACCGCAGCGTTCATTCTCGTCTTCGCTCTGTCGCGCAACTGTTCCCGCTGATTCTGTCCTTCGACTTTCAGTCCCGCGGCCTCTGCCTGGCCCTGTTTTTGTCCGGCGGCTATCGCGGAATCAATCGCCTTTTTCCTGTCGCGTTCGGCCTGCTCAAGCGCCTGCTGCTCCGCCTGTTTGGCCTGGTTAGCCGACTCGGCCGCATCCTTTTTGGCCTGCTCGATTATCCGCTGCGCCTCTGTCTCTGCTTCCTTAATCTTCTTTATCAGTTCCATTTTTCAGCCCCAAAACGCAGTTTCTGTGTGGCGGGTGTATTTGTTTATTATCGCTGAATCAGGTAAAACGTTAAGTGTCAAAATTACAATAACTTATCAACCTTTGCCGCGAGCTGTTTGACGTGCTTTAGCGATTTGTCAAACCGGGCCCGCTCATCGGCGTTGAGCTTCAATTCCACGACCTTCTCAACACCTTTTTTGCCGAGCAAAACGGGAACGCCTATGAAATAACCCCCAACGTCGTATTCCCGCTCACAATATGCACAGCACGGCATCATCGCCGAGCTGTCGGTCGTAATCGCCTCGGCCATTTTAACCACACCAGCCGCAGGCGCATAATACGCACTCGAGCCAAGCAAATCGACTATCTCAATCCCGCCCTTTCTCGTCCGTTCTATCAGCCGGGCAATTGTCTCACTATCCAGCAACTCGGTAATCGGAACACCCCCAACCGTTGTGAATCTCGGCAGCGGCACCATATCGTCGCCGTGTCCGCCCATCAGAATCCCTCGCACGTCCTCGCTGCTGACGCCTAATTCCGTCGCGACAAAATGACTGAACCTCGCAGTATCCAGCACCCCCGCCATACCGATTATCCTGTTTTTGGCAAATCCCGTAACCTTAGCGGCCGTATAAACCATCGCATCCAGCGGGTTCGATACCACTATTACAATACTGCCCGGGCAAAACTCTTTTACGTTTTGGCTGACCTGTTTGACTATCTGGACGTTTTTGGCAAGCAGGTCGTCTCTGCTCATCCCCGGCTTTCGCGGCAGGCCGCTGGTAATCACAACCAAATTGCTGCCTTGTGCAGCCGTCCAGTCCGTAGTCCCTGCAATCGGGCCATCGTAACCCTGCACGGGGCCTGCCTCGGCCATATCCAGTGCCTTGCCCTCGGCCAGTCCTTTGACAATATCAATCAGGACTATTTCACCTAATTTGCGGCCGGCAGCGATATGCGCCGTTGTCGCCCCGACGTTGCCCGCGCCAACTACCGTTATCTTGTTATTACTCACAACCTGCTCCTTGCCGTCTTTTAGCTATATTTATCCTTTTGCGCAGAATAACACCATACCTGCGCCAGACAAAGCTGATTATTATATGCTATGAACCCTTCGATGCTACCAAAAACCCAAATCTACCTGCACCGAATAAGCTGATTGGCGTTGAAACTCACCCCTGGGATATGCGTCTTTATGTCTTCGATGAAGCGCAGGCCGTCCTTCCAGTAGCCGGCCGTCGGCTTTAACGTATCGCTGAAGCCCCTGAAATAACGGTTGATGTTATCGACGAGGACCTCTCTTATGTATTTGCTCGCCATCGACGCAAGCGCCACAGGCAGGTATCGACTGTCGGCACCGACCACAAAATGCACGCGAATGCGTCTATCCTTGTCGGTCAATTCGTAACTGCTCCTGCGGTGGTCTTCGCGTATAACCCTAAGCCCCATTTGTCCGAACATAAGCCGAAGGTCTCGCCGATAATGACTTCGGCCGCCCTGCCGGTCTATCACTATCACCAAATCCTCTCCGGCAAACTCTTCAATCACCCACTGCATCAGCTCCGCCACCGCCGTAAACAGAACCTTCGCCTTGTTTTTTACTACGGCCACTCTCCGGTTGAAATATGCGACCTCCAGACATCGGCTCTTTAAGCCCAAAAACTCGATATGCTTTTTCGCGAGGTCTTTTTTTAACATCGAAGCACAAATCGCAATATCCGCGTCGTCGCCCTCCAACGGATAATCATCGACCTGCTTGTACCACGGATACTCGTCTAAATGTTCGAGGCAATCAGGACACAGCGACAATAAAAGGTCGGTCAAATTATTCGGGGTGCCGCCGAGGTGCTTGAGGACGGCAAGCACGGTTCTCCGCAGATGTTTAATGCCAAGCGACCTGCTGAACGCCTTTTTGCTGTCGGCTATCAACAAACGCCCTTTCAGGCCCGTCCGCTTTTCGGAAATACTGCCGTGCAAAATCCCCCACAAGTCCCCCCAAACAAGGTTCTTCGGCACCCTGAAAACACTCGCTGATACGACCAGCGGGCCTAAAATCGGTCCGAAACCCGCCTCGTCAATCCCTGCCAGAACCGTCCGTGGTGAGCTTGCCAGCCCTCGAACTTTGTTGTCGGGGGTCGAATCCGCCATCCGTGATTCCCTTGTCCGCGACTACAATCTTTCGTATTTCGCAATCGCCCGGTAAAGGCCGTTTATCCGTTTGCCCTCGACCATCATCGGCGCGTATTTATCATTTCTCGACTGCAGCCGAACCATATCGTCCGGCTCAAAAAACACCCGCTTGAACATCGTCTCGTGAGGTGAGGCGAATCGCACGAAACAATCGTCGCCGCTGCTAACCTCCGCCATAGGAGAAAACACCACGATATCTCCCTCCCTGAAATTCGGCTCCATCGAATCGCCAACCACACACACCGCAAAGGCGTTGGGGTCGTGAAGGTCCGGGCAGCGGATATAATCGTCGGCCACACCGACGGGATAATCGAGGTCGTCAAATTCCGCCGGATAGCCGGCCGAAACTTTGTTGATAATCGGCACTAATCGGCCCGGTGAAAGCCGCACGCCAGCGCCCCTCGCCTCAAGCTCGTCTTTCTCTACCAGCTTATCCAAACCATTCACGTCGGATTTGTTCTTCAGCAGGTCCTTGATAATGCGGCGCCATTTATTGTTCTGGGCCTCCGTTGTCTCGAATTTCTCTCTCACGTCCGGCGCCATACGCTCTATATGCGCTATGTACAAAAGCAGGCCCGGCTCAAACCCGAGGACCTGCTCAAGCTTTTGCAGCAGCTCATCCGAGGGGGGATTCTTGACCATGCTGTTCTCTATCGTCGAAAGATACGGCTTGGAAAATCCCACCTTGCCGCTGACCTCATCAAGCGTCAGCCCTATCTCCTTACGCTTGTTTCTTATTATCTCTCCGAGCGACATATCTCACCATTTCCTATTTATGTAACTGACCCGTGTTTGAGTGCGAACCGAAATCCCTGAAAACCCGGTGTTTAACAATGCAATGTATTATATGACTTCTAAACAAATCTGCAAGATTCTTTGAGAAATTATATAAAACACCCCCCCTCTTAACTTTCGCTGTAGGATTGGCCTTTGCACACAGACTTGTCCGCTTTCAGCGAGACCTCGCCAAATGGCGGGGCCGCCCATAGGCGGAATTTCGATGAATCCGGCTTGATAAATCCAAGTTCTACGCAATACGCACTACGGACTGACTTCAGCAAGCTCGTATTTTCTGCCGCTGTGAACTATTTACGTCGAGGCCTTACAACAATTGCCGCACCGAAGCCGAGAAGTAAAAGCGTGGCGGGTTCGGGTACTTCACCAAGAGCATAAAAATTATCAAATGAATAACCAAGAGTATTTCCACCACCTGGCCCTGAGCGTATGTGTTCAAAGGTTACTAGTGTAAATGTTTCATTTGGTTGTGTAATATAAGAAGTTGAAATATTATACCAAGTTCCAAGCCAAACATTTGGGTGATTTTCAACTAGTAATTGGCTATTGACGTATATCCTGAAAATACTTTTAGAATCATAGGAGGAATTGGCCGGATAGCTAACGGCAAACGAATATCCGAGTGTAATCTCAGAATTTGGCATAACTGTTATTTCCTGACTAAATTGTAAAGGAGGCCTTCCGTCATAATTGCCTCCCGCGGCTGAGAATTGGCCCTGATACACTTGATTCCAGAATGCATGTGAACCATATACATAATACTCATTGTCAGACTTAACACCAAGAAAATCGCCTAATATCAACCATCCCTGAGTTGTTCCGGTTTCAAAACCGGGATTAGATAGGAGGTTCGCCGGAAGTGCTTGGCAAATGCTAACCATACCACTGAACACAAAAAGGACAGCAAAAAGAATATATTTACTTTTCATTTTTTCTCCTCTTCAAAAGTATGGTTAGTGTGTGCGCGGAAGGTGCGTTGGTTTTTATTTCCTCCTGTTCCACAAGCATAAGAACGGTAGAATCCGCTGGGGTGCAAATCGATTACTGTGTAGGTAACACCCAAAGCTCGGCTTGTTAAAAGAAATGCAAAAACAGCGACAGCGAAAAACACCTTTTTCATTACCTAATCTTCTGCTCTTTCGTGTTTTTCTCTCTCGCCTTGAAACGGCCTGTATTATACTCTTTTTCATGTAACAGTCAAGAAAAAATCTGGGCAAAATCTGCTTTTTTCCCCTCCTCAAAATCACCGCACCGAGGCCGAGAAGCAGATTCGACATTTCGGCAAAGCTCAGTGACGGCAGGCCCAACGCAGGAAAAAGCGTGGAGAGTTTGGGAAAGACAGCAAACCCATATCCATTCAATCGCGATAGTTTTTTAGAGCCCGGCAAAGAGGCATATTCTTTTGACGCAACCTTATACCTGATGTAAAATAAAACAGAGAGGCAAAATAACAGATACTTTAATCTTAAGGAGGCGAACGATGCTGTTGATGAGTACTTTAAACATGATACTTATAGTCGTTGGGGTCGTCGTGCTGATTGTGGCTATTATCCTTAAAAAGAGAGGGGGGTAGTGCCGGGGGAAGAATCTGCCGTCTGACAAGCCAGACCGGAGTTTAGATTTGTGCGGGACTGCCGAGCGGGTAAACCGCAACAATAACAATTCGCCTGTGCAATCCCATGAATAAAGTCGATTTATGCAACGTTCACATCAGGGCAAATCAGCTTAATAGTCAGAACCTTTGCCTTCTCAATCCCGAAATAATCGGGAC
>CAYNVP010000077.1:0-11673 GCA_964400665.1 uncultured Pirellulales bacterium
AATTATCAATCTTCGTGTTTTCTTGCCTTTTCTGTTTATTCTTCACCTGTCCGTCTCTGGTCTTTCGATTTTGAAAGAACCCTCACCATTTCGTTTACGGATGTGACGCCTGCGATGACCTTCATCAGCGCCTGTTCCTGCAGATACCGCATTCTGGCGCGTCTGAATTCGGTGCCGATATCGGACAGCGACTTGGCTTGTTTAACGGCGGTTCGCAGATTTACGTTGAAAAAGACCGTTTCAAAAGTGGCCATTCGGCCGAAATAGCCCGTCTCCTGACATTTTTCACAGGGTGACGCCCTGCCTCGCTTGTCGTAAACAACTTTCCCGGCTTTATAAAAAAACCTGACCTTGTCCGCTGGTATATTGAACTTGTGCAGCAATTCCCTGTTTGGCTCGTAGGCCTGCTTACACTGGTCACATAGCTTGCGCAGGATGCGCTGGTTGCTGATTCCCAGCAGTGGTTCGAGGGACTTGTTTTTGTCGCCGACCAGTTTTATCCATTTGGAAAGCGCTCTTAGGAGGGTATCCTCTTCGAGGGCGACGTAAACGAGTTTGCCGCCTGTGGCGGCGGCGCATGCGATTTGCGCGGTTTCGGCGTCTTCGCAGTCGGCGACGGCTATGATATCGGGGTCCGTTCGGAGGACCGACTGCAGCTTTTTGGCATAGGTAGTCACGCCGCTGTCGCTTAATGAGAAGACGTTTTGGGTTATATTCGGCAGCTTGTCCGAAGGTTGTCTTTCTACGGTTGCGATGCCGCTGAGGAACGCGTCGTGGTTTCGCAGCAGCGTGTAAAGCGTGGTAGTTACGCCGCTTTTCCTCGGGCCTGATATGATTAACAGTCCCTTTTTTACGTTTTGCAGACCGTTGAGCTGTTCGAGCTGCTCCGCAGTCAAACCGAGGTCGGATAGTTTGGTGATGTCCTGCTGGGTAAGCTGCTTTACCCGCATCTGCTCACCGGCTGTCGAGCCGGCGGTGGATACCTCCCAGTCGATGCGACGGTTGTTTTGAAAAATCGTGAATTTGCCTTTCTGCGGTTTTCGTTTTTCCTCGACGTCGAGATTGGAAAGGTTCTTGACAAAATGCATAAGATAGTCCATACGGTCTTTGGGCACGGCCGGCTGTTTAATGGCGGCTCCGTCAACATAATAGGCGACGTTGTAGTGCTGCAGCGTTGGTGTGCAGATTATGTCGTAGGCCCTGCGGTAGATGGCGTCGTTGAACAGGTCGAATGCGGCTTTGTATCCGAAAAAATCGGGTGTTTTGGGTTCCGGCATGGGGACTTCGTTGTTGTTCGCCGTAATGAACACAAAACTTTTCATCGCTGCGGTTTTTTTGGTCGGGCTTGCGAAAAAATCCTTGGCATGTTCGATTGTTAAGACCCGCTGAAACTCCGGGACCAGCGAGTTGCGGTGCATAACGTAGCTGATTGTCGCTGCGCCCGAGGCGATGAGATAAAACGCCGTCCCGATGATAAAAACGGGGACAAGCAGCCAGACAAGACCCGTCACAGCCCAGGCGCTGAAGACAACAACGGTCCAGAAGGCACTTTTTGTCCCCAACGCTTCGGCGTCCCTGTGGACCCAGCTGACAATGGGCAGCCCGCTGAAAAACAAAAGCAAAAAGACGACTAATTTTATGGGCGATATGTAACCGCCGTATCCGATAGCAGCTAAAAATTCGGGCATAACATACTCCATAACGGTATCGTGCAATGGCTCACAGGATGCCTCCCTTCTCCGTGCGTATGCCTTTCAGGGCCATCTTCAGTTCATCAGCGTTGGGTGCGTGCTTGTAGGCCTCCTTCGGCTCGACGAAGCCCTCCATTATCAGCTTGACCAGGCTGTCGGTGATGTCCTGCATTCCTTCTTCGGTGCAGCTGCGGATTAGGTTGGGAATTTCGGATTCGCGTTGTTCGCTTATGAGCTTTCGTGTCTCCGGGTTGGCAAGCAGTATTTCAACGGCTGGTATCCTGCCGATTTCCGGCCTGCTGCTGGGCAGGAGAATCTGACTGATTATTGAGCGCAGCGTCAAGCTCAGCGTCTGCCTCGCAAGGTCGCGCTCGATTTGCGGAAACAGGTCCACGATTCGCTGGATTGCCTGTGCGGCGTTGGTGGCGTGAACCGTGCCGAATACCAGATGCCCTGTTTCGGAGGCCCGCATACCCGCCGACACCGTCCGTGCGTCACGCAGCTCTCCGATGAAAACAACGTCAGGGTCTTCCCGCATCAAATAAGTCAATGCCTCTACGTAGTCCGGCACGTCGATACCGACCTCACGCTGGGAAACAATGGCCTTTTTGTCCTTGATGAGGTATTCGATTGGGTCTTCAATGGTAACAATATGGCAGGAATGATTGGTGTTGACGTAATCGACCATCGATACGGCGGTGGTTGTCTTGCCGCAGCCCGTCGGGCCTACGACCAGGACAAGACCCTGGTTGCCTTCGGCGATTTTCTTCAATGTCGCCGGCAGGTGCAGTTGCTCGATTGTCGGTATCTCGGTGTTTACGCGCCTCGCCACTAAGCTTATCAGCCCGCGCTGCCGGAAAATGTTTACGCGGAACCGCTCCTCTTCCGTTACTCCGTATGAAAAATCGACGGTCCCGTGCTTGCGAAAGAATTCCTTTTGCTCATCGGTCAATATCTCGAAACTGAGCTGTTCCAGACGCTGTTCGGTAAGTGATTCCCCGGTAGTGCTTTTAAGCTCATCCTGTATTCGCAGCTTCGCGGGCTGGCCCACCTTGAGATGCAGGTCGCTGGCCCTGGTCTTAATCGCGGCCCGGAAAAACTTGTGTATTTCCGGCTCTCGACCCTGAGATGTATCTGTGCCGAAAGCTTGTTCGCTATCTTCCATAAGTGCACCGAAATCCACAGTGATAAAAACACCTTTGTTGCGGTTTTGTGCCCGCCGGGGGATAGTCGTCCCACCGGTCATAAACAATTTAATATTAGGTCATTTCACGCCTACTGTCAACTTTTGCGTTCGCTTTTATTTTGCCCCCGCTGCTGTCTTGCACCCCACAGCTTCGCTTTGCGAAGCAAAGCTTGGGGGCGTGCGACAGCAAGACGCGGGGGCAGGGGCCTGTTTTACTTTACAAAACCACCCCTGCGCCTGTATCATACACCCATCCGCCGATGTAGCTCAACGGTAGAGCACGGCTTTCGTAAAGCCGGGGTTGAGGGTTCAAATCCCTCCATCGGCTGTTATGCTTATTCGGGCCAGTCCACGCACAAGGAGGTCAACAATTAGGTATAGAATGAGGAAGACTTGAAATGACTGGGGACTAAGAAATGAGCAATTCTGATAAGGCAAAGGCGATTTATAACGAAGGGTTTTCCTGTGCGCCGGCTGTCCTGGCGACATATTGCGAGCAGTTCGGTTTGGGGCGAGACCCGGCCCTGAAAATCGCAACCGGCTTCGGCGGAGGGATGCACCTCGGACAAACCTGTGGTGCAGTGACCGGCGCGATTATGGTCATCGGACTCAAATACGGCAAAACAAAAGCCGACGACCAGGCGTCGAAGGCAAAAACATACGAGGTCTCAAAACGGTTCGCAGATAAATTCAAGGCAAGATACGGCTCAATCGAATGTAGGGCGCTTCTCGGCTGCGATATCACCACCCCCGAAGGTATGAAAGAGGCAAGAGACAAAAAGCTGTTCACCACCATTTGCGCAGAATACGTCGCAACCACAGCCGAAATCTTGGACGAGATTCTCTGATGCCGGACACGCTTAATAAAAAATACGAATCGCTAAAGCGAATCCTGAAAGAATTGGAAAGCGTTGTTGTCGCATATTCAGGCGGGGTCGATAGCACGTTTTTACTCAAAGCAGCCGTCGATACCCTTGGCGTCAGAAACGTTCTCGCCTGCATAAGCGCTAGTATAGTCGAGCCGAAGCACGTCCTCAAACGAGCAAAGAAAATCGCCAAAGATTTCGGCGTTCGACTGCAAATCCTCGACACTGATGAGCTAAAAGACCCCAGTTTCGTCGCCAATAAGGCCGACCGCTGCTTCCACTGCAAAAGTCATTTATGTCAGGAGCTTCTGGATATCGCAAACAAAAACAACTTAGAGCACGTTGTCTTCGGGACAAACCGCGACGACCTCGATGACTTTCGCCCCGGCAATAGAGCAATGAAAATTTTTGGAGTTCACTCGCCTTTGGCTCAGGCCGGATTGACAAAAAAGGACATACGAACTCTTAGCAAAAAATTGGGTCTTGAGACAGCCGATGTTCCCGCCTCACCCTGCCTCGCATCCCGGCTGGCCTATGGCCTTGAGATTAACGAAAAACGCCTCGGACAAATCGAAAAAGCGGAGGATTTTCTACGGACGCTCGGCCTTGTCGAGTTTCGGGTCCGACATCACGATACAGTCGCTCGAATAGAGGTCCATCCGGAGGATTTTAAGAAGGTGACGACCGAGCCGAACCGCTCGAAGATTATCAAAAAACTAAAGTCCCTCTGCTTCAAATACATCACAATCGACCTCCAGGGCTTCCGCTCCGGCTCAATGAATGAAGGGCTTACCAATAAGGAAAAGAAGGAAAGTCTGTAGCTTCAGCAGGATCGAAGCCTTCTCCTTTATTTGGCGCCGTTTTAGTGGAGTTTTTTGGGAAACTATGTATTTGGCTTTCTTCGTGCTTGACACTCTATGTAAACCGCGCTAATCTCGACTATAATATGATTAGTGATAAAAGTTATTAGGCTCTCCTGATGATTTGGAAACAAAACTTTCAGTTTTTGTCTAACTTTCCCCCCAAGGAGGTGTTGTCTGCTATATCACAGCTGCTGCAAAAACGATATGTTAATCATGTTGTCACCGACAATATGATAGTTTCAACAGAGATTCCTATACCCATGTTAAGTTTTGACAGGCGTCTATATTCACGTGATAATTTTGTCGGTCTGAATCCATTTATTTACATAAATAAAATTGTTGTTTCCGTTGAGCCGCATATACATGATCAATCTAGAATAAGAGTTACGGTAATCTCCATAAGGCCGTTTATTCCACTTGCATTTATGTGTTTTTTGGCATTCGTGTGTTGGCATATGACAAGCGATCCATTACCAGGTGTAATAGTATTGTTGATTACTATATTATCCTATATCTTTGCGTTTCACGTTATAGTAGCTCGAGCACTTCCATCAGAAATAAGAAAGGCTCTTGTGCTATGATACAAAAAAACTTCTAAGGTTCCATATATATGCAATTGCTGTAAACTCGAAATTTTGGTTGGTTTTTCTAAATTGAAAAAGGCACAGACCTAACTGCAGGGTGATATCAATTGGTCAAACCTGCAATTGCGGCACCGATGAGTGTCGCGTTTTCCACGCTGATTATGTCAAAGTAAATGCCAAGTTTATTTTCAAGATATTGCTTGAGATAAAACTCGGTGCGAGGCTTGAGTGTTTTCATCTGATAAAATGTCGTGCCTTCGGCCACTATGCAAATCGGCCTTGTGGGCTCTGCCCCGGAACCCGATTTGATTGCCATAGCGGAGAGGTTTATAGCGGTCAGCTTCGCCGCACGTTCGGTCAATCGGTCGGCTATATAATACAATTTAAGCACGTCTTTCTCGCTGCCGGCCTTACAGGCATTTGCCAGGGGATTATTTCCGTAAGGATATTGCATAAATTCGCTCATATCTTTCGTTTCGAGCTCGGACATCTGCCAGAGCTCACCGGCTGCGGCGGTTGAGAACATATTATCGACGCAGGCCTTGTGAACAGTTCTTAAAAATACCGGCCCCAGATACGCGCCCGAAATCATCTTTTCGAGCTTGTGCTCGCCAGGATTGACCGTTGATTTATCGAAAGCAACGTCAATTTTACCCCGGCTGATTTTGCCGAAACCGCCCGACTCGGTGTTGATAATCTGGCTTTTTGACGGGTCGAGGTCTTTCCCCTTTTTTATGTTACTGTTCTTCTCGATGTAGCAGCAGTTGGTTCCCGTTCCTAAGATAAAGCCGATGTATGAGCCGTATCTTTTGTTTTTATAACCGACCCCCGCCAACAACGTAGTGACGGTGTCGTTGAGCAGCACTATGTGTTTGTCGCCGCCGGACCCCGTTGCCGCCAAAGCGCGGTTCAGGTTTTCCCCGATGAGCTGACCTTCCACTCCTTGTGCCTTGACCTCTTTTGAGAAGCGAATCAGTCGGCCGTCCTTGTTCGGCAAAACTTCCGCCGGGTATGAAAAGCAAAAGCCGATGTTGGTCGATGCCCCCGCGACGTCTTTAAGGTAGCCCGCCATAATCTTGAAAAACTCGTCTTTACCTGTCTCCTCTTGCACACCCGGCATCCGGAACAGACGCAAATTCTCTATCACCGCCCTTTTATGCTCGTCGAAATATACCGTTGCCACCCTGAAGTTTGTCCCGCCCGCGTCTGCCGCTATAACCGGCTTGTTTGTCGGAACCTCGGCCCCGACCTCGATATATGTAGGTATCATATCCAGTGTGCTTTTTTGTCCCGCCAGACCTTTCTGCATCTCCGCCAGAAACGCCTCGATGCCTGTATCGATATCGATGTCTAAGTAGTCCATCTGGTATTTTCTAAGAAAGCGAATTACGTTTTGCTTTATCTTGTTCACTTTCGCGCCTCCATTCTGAAAGGAGTTTTTTAATCCTTGTAGCCGTCAGGATGCCCGCTGTGCCATTTCCAGGCCGACTCGACGATTTTTTCCAAGTCAGTCCATTTCGGCTGCCAGCCCAGTTCGGTTTTGGCCTTCGTGGAATCGCAGACAAGCACCGGCGGGTCGCCGGTCCGCCGCTCCGTCTCCACGATTTTGAAATTTTTACCTGATACCTTTTTCACGGCGTCAATCACTTCCCGGACAGAATACCCTTTTCCGTTGCCGAGGTTGTAAATCGACTTCTCTTGGTTGTCGAGGTTTTCAATCGCAAGCAGATGCGCCCGGCAGAGGTCTTCGATGTGGATATAATCGCGGATACAGGTGCCGTCCTCGGTGGGATAGTCAGTCCCGTAAATTTTAACCGCGTCGGTTTTACCCATCGCCGCTGCGACTGCCAGCGGTATCAGGTGCGATTCGGGCCTGTGGTCTTCGCCCAGCGTGCCGTTATGGCCCGCGCCGCAGGCATTGAAGTAACGCAGCGCAACGTAATGTAATTTGCCTGCCTTGGCCTGGTGGTGGCACATCCTTTCCACGGCCAGTTTCGTCTCGCCGTATGGGTTGATTGGGTTCGTGGGCGAATCTTCGGTGAGGGGCAGCTTATTGGGTATCCCGTAAACCGCCGCCGTGCTGCTGAAGATAAATTTCCCAACCCCTGTCGCTTCCATCGCCGCCAGAAGAACCTGCGTATTCGAGACGTTGTTGTGGTAGTATTTGAGCGGTTCTCTTACGGACTCTCCCGCCTCGATAAATGCCGCAAAGTGCATAACGACGTCGATTCGCCGCTTCTTTAGCGTTTGAACAAGCAGCTCGAAATCAGCCAAATCGCCCTCGACAAATTCGCAGCCGGTGATTGCGGCCTTGTGGCCCCTACTTAGATTATCGTAAACAATTGACTGGTGCCTCTCGGCGGAAAGCATTGCCACCATATTGCTGCCGATGTATCCGGCTCCGCCGGCGACTAATATCCTCATTTTACTTTTTCCTTTTTTGCCGTTGAAAGTCGTTTCTCAATGCGTTTCAGGATTTCGGTTTCAAGCTGGCCGTCCCTGCCGAGGTCAATCCAGGTTATATTTGGTCTCTGTTCCCGGCTGATTTTTTGGAGGGAATTCTGCCCTGACATTACTGTGTAGCTTTTATCGGCGGTTTGCTCACTGTGTATGCTTAATCTTTGGGTAGTCACCCTGCAGTTGATGCATAGCTGGCCCGCCTGTTGGCTTACGTTGAGTTCGACCGCCCTGCGTATGCTGTGCAGGTCGGCTTCCTCGCGATTGAATCCCCCAACGCTGTCGGACCGCCACAATTCGAATGTTTGTGCCCCGGACAAAGAATGGGTTCTTATGTAGCCCGCTCCCGAATCTAACTTTTCGATTTCAAAGTGCATATCCGCCAAAACCCGCTCCGCTGCGGCCATAGCATCCGCTTGGGTGGCAGCCGGGACACAAAGGCGGTCTTCCGTTTTGATGTATTTGTTTTCCGCGCACCCCGCCAGGTGCAAAATTATGACGCAATAGGCGGCTTCTTTCATTATCGCGTTCTTTTTCATCATTTGTGCCTCCCGGGTTTTTCCCGATTAGGTGGACGGCCCGTTCTTTGCGATTCTCACGAATCCCTGTTCCGCAGTTGCCGCACACAAAGGCCGATTATAAACGGACGCCGCTGGCCAGACAAGAAAGCAGTTTATTTGTAAATGTTTGGCCCCCACCCCTGCCTGCCCCAGTATGCCTTTAACGGGGTTGGTGGGGGTCATTGAGACGCCGCAGGCCGAAGCAATCTTTCTCGAATCCCACCCGGGGCCGAAAAGTTTTGAGAATTTTTATTGTCAACCTGCAGGCCGGATATATAATCCTGCGAATGGTTCGACAAATTTCTAAACTGCTGAGGTGTGTTTGATTTTTTACTGGAGGCGTAAGAATAGAGATGGACACTCTTGTTCCTACGAAGGTGTTTTTAACCAAAGGAGTTGGTCGACACAAGTACAAGCTCAAATCATTCGAAGATGCCCTGCGAGCCGCGGGTGTCGCGCAGCAAAATCTCGTCCAGGTCTCTTCGATATTGCCGCCTCGGTGCAAGGTTGTCAGCCGCGAGGCGGGATTGAAACGCCTCACGCCCGGCGAAATATGCTATTGCGTTATGGCCAGGACCGACACCGACGAGCACGGCCGGCTCATTGCAGCATCGGTAGGCATTGCCGTCCCCAAGGACCGCAACAACTGGGGATACCTCAGCGAGGTCCACGGCTACGGTATGAACGAACAGGAGGCCTCGGACCTCGCAGAAGACCTTGCCGCGGGAATGCTCGGCACGACTTTAGGTCTCGAAGTGGACCCCAACAAGGCATGGTCGGAAAAAGAGCAGGTATATAAATCCAGCGGCCTGATTATCAGGTCCTCGAACATAACTCAGACCGCTCGCGGCATGAGAGAGCTCTGGACCACTACCGTGGCTATCGCAATGTTCCTGTTCGACTAATGCCGCCGAATAACAGTTCGCAACAAACCGGAAAGCCCCCGGGTTTATCCTGGGGGTTAATATACTTATGAAAAAGCCAATGTTTCTCAGTGAAGTTCCCCAAAAATACCGCGACCCGGCAAAGGCGACGGTCGTTATTATTCCCGTGCCTTACGATGCGACAAGCACCTGGATAAAGGGCGCCGACAAAGGGCCGGCAGCCATAATCGAGGCATCGGCGACCGTGGAGAACTACGATATTGAAAGCGACTCCGAGCCATACAAGGTCGGTATTTTCACCGATAAACCCGTAAAAGAAAGCTCCTCGACGCAGAAAATGGTTGAAACGGTGGAAAAAACAGTTGCCCAACACCTCGCAAAAGGAAAATTCCCAATCGTCATCGGCGGCGAGCATTCCGTAACCATCGGCGCGATAAAGGCCGTTGCTGAAAAATATAAAAAACTCACCGTCCTGCAGCTCGACGCACACGCCGACCTTCGCGACCAGTACCACGGCTCAAAATACAACCACGCCTGCGTGATGGCCCGGGCCAGAGAGCTTTGCCCCATAGTCCAGGTCGGTATTCGAAGTATGGATGTCTCAGAGAAACCATTGCTGGATAAGACCAGGGCGTTTTTCTCCGAGAACATCTTCGGTAAAACCGACTGGATTGATTCCGCTGTGTCTTTACTCACGGACAACGTCTATATAACCATTGATTTGGACGTCTTCGACCCCTCGATTATGCCTTCGACCGGAACGCCCGAGCCGGGCGGCCTCGGCTGGTATGAGGTCCTTGAGCTGTGCAGGAGGGTCTTTCACAATAATAACGTCGTTGGCTTTGACGTCGTCGAGTTGTGCCCTAACAAAATCAGCAAGGCCCCCGACTTCCTCGCCGCTAAACTAATCTACAAACTCATCGGCTACAAATTCGCAAAATAATCTCCCCGCCTTATGAAATTTAGCCCCCCAACCTGTCCCGCCGTAGCCCTTGACGAAGGGGGATTTATTGAGGGATCTGCTCTTGAAATCGCAGAGAGATTGTATAAAATTTCTACGGTGCGATTATGAACGCAAGAACGGTAAAAATTTTGGCTGTTTTTATTTTATTTATCCTGCCCGTTGGCTTTTGTCCTGCCGCTGGTTTAACCAATAGCGACTCGAACGGGCCCCAGCCCATATTTCTTACGGATGTCCAGGTCGGTATCGGAATCGCCGGCGTCAGCGGCGGCGATTATGACCTCAGAACCACCGGACAGGTGCAGTTCGACATACTCCGGCTTGGGAAATGGTTTATGCACTCTGAAATTCAGGAAATCTCCCTCTTTGACCCCTCGCCGAGCCAGATGGACCACACAATTCGGTATTTATCAGCCGGCTGGGAAACCGACGCCGGCAGATTCGGTTTCTTCTGGGACCATACCTGCAATGACCCCACCAGAAACCTCCCCGATGCAAAAAACAACGTCATTCGATGGAATGAGCTCGGTATCGGTTTCGTTACTCACGGTATGCGACTCGGCCACGAAAACGACGGTATCGACTTCGATTCCTCCTCTCAGTGGCTAAATAAGCTCGACTGGAGCATTTCTTTCAGCAGGGTCTGGATGAGAAATGAAAACGATTACAATTATATGCTAAAACTCGGCCTGAGAGACGATTGGCTGAGAATCGACAATCACGTCTTCTTTGCTCAATTCAAGCTTAACACCATAGACAGCAGCAGGGGCACCAATTTTGACCCCTCCGTTGAACTAGGCGACAGAATCCGCTTAGGTAAAAATCTTCGCATCGTCCCCTACATCTCTTACGAACGCTTTAATGACTGGTATGCCCTCGACGCCGAAGAAGAATTTTTCCTTTACGGCCTGCGCCTCGAAGCCGCCCTCGGCCCCGATAATTCCGACGACCTTCGACAAAATAAACCACCTAAGGATTCCTTCTTGTCTTCAGACCAGCCGCCGCTTCGATTTCACGTAACCGGCGGCTACAATACAAATCTGCATGGAACTCACAAAAGCTCGAGCAGCAGCGACCTGTCCATCGATTTGGACCTCCTCGAATTCGATGATGATAAAGTGCTTACGTTAAATACTTATGCCGGAATTCTTACCTCGTCCGGCGGATTCGAAATTCAAAACGTCAATTACAGAATCGGCCCTTCCTTGAAAATCAACCTCGCCGATTATTATTTACGCCTCTTTCATTCCTACTCCTGCCTCTACGGTGTTGACCATTCCGGCGTCATCAGAAATTGTAATCTCCTCGGTGCTGAATTGGCCGACGATGCTCAATTAAGCTGGTCCCTCCAGGCCGCCGCATACCCCACCACTACCAATTTCGATTATGACGCTCATCTCCAGGCATCATTGGGATATGATTTATACGCTAAAGGTATTACCCCCTATGTGGATGGCTCGTTGATTTATCTCATCGGCGATGATTCCGTGACCGGCAACGCCGTCGAAGCCGGCCTCAAAATCCCCGGCTCGCTCGGCTCTTTTGTCCTCTATCTCCGACAGGAAAACAGCTTCAACGTCTTTCGTTTCGACGAAGGCGAACAACGATGGTTCGGCTTCCG
>CAYNVP010000078.1:0-11673 GCA_964400665.1 uncultured Pirellulales bacterium
TACCAGTCGATGGTTCGTTTGAGGCCCTCGTCGAAAGGCATTTTTGCCTCGAAGCCGAAGAGCTTTTTGGCACGTGATACGTCGAGGCGGCGTCTGGGCTGGCCATCGGGCTTGGATGGGTCCCAGCGAATCTCGCCCTTGAAGCCGGTAAGTTTTACGATTTTTTCAACGAGGTCTTTAATAGTTATTTCGAAGCCGGTGCCGATATTAACAGGTTCGGGGCCGTTGTAGTGTTCGGTCGCGAGGAGGATTCCCTCGGAAGCGTCGCCGGCATAAATGAACTCCCGCGAGACCTTTCCGGTCCCCCAGCATACGATATGGTCGTCACGGCAATCGATTGCGTCAAAGCACTTTTTAATCAGTGCCGGTATGACGTGGCTGCTATCGGGATTGAAATTATCGCGCGGGCCGTAGAGATTTACGGGGAGAAGGAATATTGAGTTGAAGCCGTATTCTGCCCGATAGGCCTGTGACTGGGCGAGGAGCGTTTTTTTTGCAAGCCCATAAGGGGCGTTTGTTTCCTCAGGGTAGCCATTCCAAATATCGTCTTCTTTGAAGGGAACTGGAGTGAATTTTGGATAGGCGCAGACGGTGCCGAGGGCGACGAATTTCTCGATATTTCGCAGGCGGGCCTGCTCAATCAACTGGACTCCCATCATAAGATTTTCGTAGAAGAATTTTCCGGGGTGCAGGCGGTTTGCGCCGATACCACCGACGACCGCTGCCAGATGAATAACGACATCGGGTTTCATATCGTCATACATCCTTGTAATGTTGGTCAGATTTACGAGGTTATAGTCCTCGATTTTGGGAACGAGGATATTTTTGCAGTTGCGCTTTTGCAGGCCTTCAATGATGAACCTTCCGAGGAAGCCGGCCCCGCCGGTAACCACGATTCTTCTGTTTTTGAAAAAGTCATTCATTACTGTCTGCCGTGTTCAACCAGGATTTTCTCTTTCTCTGCAATTTCCATATCGGCATCGGTCATTATTTGAGCAAGCTCTTTGAATGTGACTTTGGATTTCCACCCGAGGATTTTTGCGGCCTTGGTTGGGTCGCCCTGGAGGACATCCACTTCCGTAGGTCTTAAATACTTCGAGTCAACTTCGACGTACTTGTGCCAATCGAGGTCGAGACAGCCGAAGACCTCGTCGAGAAACTCGCTAACAGAGTGACTAACGCCAGTGGCTATTACGAAGTCCTCGGGTTTGTCCTGTTGCAGCATAAGCCACATTGCCTCGACGTAATCGGCCGCGTAGCCCCAGTCGCGTTTGGCATCAAGATTTCCGAGATAGAGCTTTTCCTGAAGGCCGAGTTTTATACGAGCGGCGGCACGTGTGATTTTACGTGTGACGAAGGTTTCGCCGCGGCGAGGCGATTCGTGATTGAAGAGAATTCCATTGCAAGCAAAGAGCTTATAGGCCTCACGGTAATTGACGGTCTGCCAAAAGCTGTATGCCTTGGCGCAGGCATAAGGACTTCGGGGATAAAATGGGGTTCTCTCATTTTGTGGAAACTCGACAACTTTGCCGTACATCTCGCTGCTCGATGCCTGGTAGAACTTTGCGGGTTTTTTCATCCCACGGACGGCCTCGAGTAGGCGCAGTGTCCCGAGGGCATCAGTATTGACAGTATAAATAGGTGTGTCGAAGCTGACTTTAACGTGGCTTTGTGCACCGAGGTTGTAAACTTCATCGGGCTGGATTTCATTGACGACAGAGGAGAGATTGCCGCCGTCGGTGAGGTCGCCGTAAACAAGGCGCAACGGCGGCTGTTCGTGGGGGTCTTTATACAAATGGTCGATTCTGCCGGTGTGGAAGGAAGAGCTTCTGCGTATAATACCCCACACCTGATAACCCTTTTTCAGCAGAAGCTCAGTCAGATAGGAGCCATCCTGGCCGGTGATACCTGTTATGAGCGCCTTTTTCATAATGTAGTACCTTAAAAACTTAAAACAGCTAAACATTAATCGAGCTTGCGCAGCATCAATACCGTCGGCAACATAATAAATCAAAGGGAGTAGCGTGAGCAAGACAAAATATAAAGCGCTGGATGTACAACGGGCGGCGATTAAATGACAAATGCTACCAGCCGCGTTTGAGGAATATAACCGGAATGGTCTGAAGAAGGATGTAAAGATTCAAAAACAACGAGCGTTTTTGGATGTAGAGATAATCATATTTCAGCTTATGCTCGGGCTTGAGGTCATAATGGCCCCTCACCTGCGCCAGGCCCGTGATGCCGGGTTTCACGACCAGTCGCACTCCCTGGAGCACCTTGTGTTGTCTGACAAAGTAAGGCCGTTCCGGTCTTGGCCCGACCAGACTCATATCCCCTTTCAGGACGTTGAACAACTGAGGAAGCTCGTCCAACCGTGTGCATCTGAGGATTTTGCCTATGGGAGTGACTCGGTCGTCGTTTCTGTGCGCCCAGACGGGCCCTGTATGTTTCTCGGCGTTACGAATCATCGTCCTGAATTTGTACAGCATGAAAATCCTGCCGTATTCACCAACCCTGAGTTGTTTATACAATACGGGCCCGACGGAAGAGAGCTTTATAAGCAGGGCAACAAGGACCATAATCGGCGCAGCGAGCAACAACATAATAGCAGAACCGATTACATCAAGGGCCCTGACCGGAAGCTCTGTAAAGACCGGCGCGGAAGGCAGCCGGAAGGATGGGATTTCAAGCGGCTCGACTACGTGCACATCGCTGTAGAAGAGTCGCTCAAGAATAATCGTGGAAGAATGGTTAACGCCGGCTTCGAAGCCGTCAACCGATATTGTGCCTGTCTCATCTTTGCGGGCTAATGGCTCGACATAGACACCTTGCCCCATAGCTTACCCCCCAAAATAATCCCCGAAGAACATTAACGTGTAGCTATGACAACGGTCAAACTTTCACATATATCGGCTAAAGGGGGGCTTAAACTAAATCATTTTCCTTGCGTTTATAAAGGTTTTTGACTCCAGGAAGACCGAAACATAGGATTGGCTGCATCAGTTGCTCGGACTCGAAGACACTGTTTGCAGCATTAAAAACCAAAGGCATGGCTAAAAGATAAGAGATTCCTATGACGGTTTCGATTTATCGGAACTGACCACTGCTTACAATTCCCGAACTTTTTAATCTGTTCGGTTTTATGAATAATTGAGATATTTTCGCTATTGGCTTGCGAACAAAAAACCACGGAGACAGCCGAAGGCCATTCAGGCGGAAAGATTTTATAATCTCCCAGTTGCCACGAATCATACCGCCTAAGACATTTGCCTTACCTCCTGCACGCATTTTCACAATTACCTCGGGCAGATAGCCGACATTTATTTGATGCTTTTCGATGAAACGGAGCATCAGCTCAAAATCCGCTGCGATTCGGAAATCGTCATTGAAATATCCACATTTTTCAAAGACCTGTTTTCGGCAGAAAAATGCCGGGTGAGGTATAACCCAGCCGTAATAAAAGGCTCTTCTCCTGTACTCACCGGTTTTCCAGAACCGCGTAACGTGGTCGCTATTGTTGTGGTCTATATATACCAGGTCCCCATACGCTGCATCCAAATCCCAGGCTTGTATAAATTCTACCATTCGGCTAACAATGGTTTCGTCGACATACATGTCATCACTGTTTAAGGTTGCTATAATATCGCCCGTCGCTAACCTGATTCCCTTGTTCATTGCATCATAAACACCATTGTCCGGTTCGGATATGTACTTATGAATTCGATCGCGATACTTTTCTATAATATCAAGCGTACCATCGGTAGAACCACCATCGACAACAATGTATTCAATATCCTTATAGTTCTGGCTCAGTACGCTTCTTATAGTATCTTCAATGGTTTCGGCACTATTGAAGCAAACTGTTGTTATTGATATCTTCAATAATCTGCTACCTCAGCCAACTCCAGAATTTTTTAATATCACCACAAAACATCCTGGGTTCATGTAAATAAAGTTTACTTCTCGACTTCGCCCTTTTTGCCAGTCTTATGAAGCCCATATTGTATTTATGGAAGGCTCTCTTCATCTCAGATTCAAGTTTTCCAAATTCTTTATTGCCCATAGTGTCGACTCTTCTGTTGATGTTTTTAACATAATAATATTTTGGGGAAATGTTATAAAAGTCTTCCAGGGTTCTGTCACTTTGAACAAGACCTTTATCGATTCCGACTTCAAACAAATCCGTTCCTGGAAAGGGTTCATAAACACTCAAAGAGGCGAAATCCGGTTTGAGTTCCTTCATGAATTTCAGCGTTTGGTAAATCTCTTCTTTTGTCTCTGAAGGAAGTCCCATCATAAAATAACCTGTCCAATGAATGCCTACTTTTCTAAATAAGCTGGCGGCTTCTCTGGCCTGGGATAAAGTCGTCCTTTTGTTTACCAGCTTGAGCACTCTTTCATTTCCTGTCTCTATCCCCACCTTTATACCGTTGCATCCGGCGGCCTTCATCTTCTTTAGCAATTCCCCATCTACGATATCTACCCTTGTATTACAATCCCAATTTATATCCAGTCTTTCCTTCATTAATCTGTCACAGAATTCCATGACTCTTTGACGATTGACCATGAAGGAATCATCTTTGAATGTGAATTGGCGAGTTCCGTAAGCGTTGATTACTAATTTAATCTCCTCAATGATATTGTCCATTGAACGGTAACGAGTTTTCCTTCGCCAGATGCTTGTGGCGCAATAGGAACAGTTGTAAGGGCATCCTCTGCTGGCCATTAGAAGCCCCATATCTTCGGAATTGTAAGCGCCTTTAGTTAGTAATAAATCTCGTGCGGGGAAAGGGATTGAATCCAAGTCTTCAATGAATTCGCTTTGCGTGTTATGAAATATCCGGCCATTGTGCCTGTACGAAATGCCATTGATGCCGCTGAAGTGGGCGCTGTCGTGTTTCCATCCTTTATCAATTGCTTCTACCAAATCCACGAAGGTTTTTTCACCTTCGCCCCTTACTAAAAAGTCCACGTCAGAACATATCTTAATAACTTCATCGTATTTTATGGTTACATGGGGACCGCCCATTACAACGGGTATGTCCTTATTGTATGCCTTGCATAGAGCGGCGATTTTAAAGGCCGAAGCAGCAAAGGTGGTCAAGACAGTGATTCCAACTATATCTGGTTTAAAATTATGGATGCTCTCCCTCATCTCTTTCCAGATGGGATGGCTATCATCTAATAACGATTTCAGATAAAGAGGGTAATCTTCTTCCAGCCGCGTGAAGTCCATCTTCGAAGGATTCACATTGCAATCCGCATCAAGGATTGAAACCTCGTGTCCTTTTTTCTGCAATACCGCAGCAAGATAAGAAAGACCGAGAGGAAAATAGCGATTGTAATAACCTATGAAGCGATAAAAGGGTGGATCAATTAAAAGAATTTTCATTAGATACTCATTTTTTAGTCTGATATATTTTCAAAGCTTGCTAAGTGTTCTTTAGCTGACTTTGCCATCACCCAGTATTACCACTTGTTTTTTTGTCTTATTCTTTACCTTCAGAACAGACTGATTAACTGCATCTCTTCAGCAAAAATGGGATAAAATTAACTTTCCATTAGGGGACAACTCCAGCTACTGAACTAACTTCAAAGCAGACTTCTTAAATATTATGAATGGCGTAATCTTCAAACCATTTTTCTTCCAGGCCTGAAAACACTCGCTATTGTCCGCATTTTCTGAAGAATAGTGAAACATTTCGGATAACTCTATCTATATCTTCTTTATCTAACTCATAGTACATTGGCAGTCGGACAAGGCAATCGCCATACCGGTCTGAATTGGGAAGATCCCTTCCGTCATGCCGCTCTTTGTAGAATGGGCTTTTATGAAGAGGCAGATAATGAAAAATCGCAAGGATACCATTGTTTTTTAGATATTGAATAAGTTTCTTCCTTTCTTTGAGGTTTTCACACAGGATATAAAACATATGTGCGTTATTAGTGGTATATGCAGGTATTATAGGAAGCTGGATATATCCTTTTTCTTCAAGAGGTTTCAATCCATTGTAATACAGGTTCCATATTGATTTGCGTTTTGTTTGAATTTCTTCGAGATTTTCAAGTTGAGCATACAGAAATGCTGCAATAATATCCGACGGTAAAAATGACGAACCTATATCCACCCAACTGTATTTATCAACTTCTCCACGAAAAAAAGCTGAACGGTTTGTTCCTTTTTCCCGAATTATCTCTCCCCTTTTTAAGAATCTTTCATCATTGATGATCAGCATTCCGCCTTCGCCGGAAATAACGTTTTTCGTTTCATGAAAGGAAAATGCAGCAAAATGACCCAAGGAGCCAAGGGGTTGACCCTTATAGAAAGATTCAATTGCCTGCGCCGCATCCTCTACCACGAACATACTGTACTTGCGGGCTATTTCTAATATTGCGTCCATATCACAGGCAAAGCCAGCGTAATGAACGGGAACAATTGCTTTGGTTTTGTGCGTAATGAGTGATTCAATCTGCGAAGCATCTATATTCGGTGTTGTTTCCTCACTGTCAGCAAATACAATTGTTGCTCCGCGGAGTACAAACGCGTTCACTGTTGAGACAAAAGTATAACTGGGGGCAATTACTTCGTCACCTGGCTGAATGCCGCAGAGAATGGCTGCCATTTCCAGCGCATCGGTGCAAGAAGTAGCCAGTAATGCCTTTTTGAAACCATAACGTTTCTCAAAAAATTGGTGACATTTTTCTGTAAAAATTCCATCTCCCGAGATTTTTCCAGATACAACAGCTTCCTTGATGTAATCCGTTTCCTTGCCAGTGAAATACGGTTTATTGAATGGGATTTTCATGGTTATAACCAAAAATGGTAGAAGTGTTCCGTTTTTTCAATATGAAACCCACATTTCTCGTACAGCCTGCACCCAGCGATATTATCCCCCTGTGTAACAACCTGCATAATTTTGCAACCTTGTAAAATAAACCACTTCTGAGCCGTACTTACTAAATCCACCCCCACATTTTTACCTCGCATACTTTCATCAACGGCAATTATTCCTATGCGACCGCAATAATTCTTTTTACTTACCGTAACCATACCAATAATCTTGCCTCTGTCCTTTGCAACAAAAACGGTGTCGGCAATTTTTTTGTTTACCGAATTAAGAATCCAAAGTTTGTACAAGCTTTCATATTGTTTCTTCAAAAATTTCGGGTCTATATTGAACCTGGAAAAAACACCGCTCTTTAAAGCTAAAGCCTCAAGTGCTGAATTAGGCAAGGGATTAAGGTATTCCTCGATATTTGTACTAACTTCTTGCAAATAAGCGTTAGATACACCCTGAAGATCAAATACGTAGGTTCTTTTCTTATCTGCGAGAAAGCCTCCAAGCAACTTTGCTGATCGTTGTGATTCATTATCTAAGGGGTCGGAAGCCCAATATACTAAGGAAACATTTTGTTTTTTTAACAATGCTAAAGTATATTCAAGTTCGTCTGCCGTTAATCTATGCGGGATGATTCTGGCTACAATAAAACCAAAAAAAACTGTGTCCCATCTGAGTATTTGATAAGTGTTTCTCAATTATCTGCCCACATCATTGATTAGTGACGATTATCACCCACAAGCGACTCAAATAGCTTTTTGAAAGCCTCTGCCTGAACTTGGTGATGGCAAAATTGCAAGCCTAAGCTGCTGCATTGTTTAGACATATACCTTGCTGCATCCGGGCTCAGATCCAAAACATACTTTACCCCCTTTGCTAAATCTTCACTATCTTTAAGTTTTGCACGATAGCCTGTTTTTCCCGTATGAACCAAATCTGGCGCTACCCCCATTTCAAAGGATACAACAGGTGTGCCGCACATGATAGACTCATTAATCATCATTGGACCGGAATCTTCAATAGATGGACAGACAAACACGTCAGCTGCCGCATATGCCATTGCAAGCATCCTGTCATCAGCCAAAACCCCCAGATGCCTGTGCTGAAAGGTGTTAGCAAAAAAAGAACCAATTCCCGATATGTCACCAGCAGTAACCATCAATATTTTATTCTTATCATTGCCCAATTGCTCTTTCAAGCATTTTAGTGCATCAATTAAATAGAGCATCCCTTTGCGTTTCAGCTTCAGATATTGGGACCCAAAGAATATTATCTTTTCTTCAAGTGGCAGACCAAGCTCCTTCCTCACAACATCTCGAGACATAGGACTAAATATTTCAGCGTCTACGCCAAGCATTATCTGCTCAATTCTTTTGCCATTAAACATTGTTGCTTTTTTTGCTTGATTAGTAAGCCAACCGGTTCCTGAAACAATTGTAATATTCATTTTTTGAATAACATCGTGTTTCTTTTTCCAGTTATTATAAGACAAATCATGTTTATTGTCTGAGTATAGCGCCGGACACTTTCCACATTGGTTCATATATCTTGTGCAATCCCATGCGTAATGGCAACCGCCGGTAAAAGGACCCATATCCACCAAATACCATATTATAGGCACACCCGCATACAATAGGCTTAATTGATATAAATTCTCTACCGTTACAAAGTTGGATATCCAATGCGCAATGATGATATCGGGCTTGAAGCCGATCGTGTCGAACAGCCGGGAAGCGTCCCCGACAGGAGACGCAGTCTGGTCCTGGAAATAATAATTCTGATTTGTTGTTAGCTTGAGCTTGGCTTTCGTAAAAAAATCCCAGAGCCGAAATGGATGATGCCGTTGGATGATCTCTGTAACCAAAGGGTCCCCAGTCTGGCTATTTATAACCGCCATCCTGGAATCAAGACCAAGCGATAGTAAATTCTGATGGAGGCGGTATGCCGCCTTCCCTGCCCCGCCGTAGTCAACTGTGCTAAAATGGAGTACTCTCATTTATTCGATCTCAATCGGCATCAAAATATTATGACTGTATATGCTAAACATTCCCTAGTTACACTACATTGGAGGCCTGAAATTCTCAGGGCTTGACCCAATATCTGCATTCCATGTCAATGTGGTGCAGATAAGCTCGTATGACACGACTCTGCATGAACTCATCCACTGCTTTCTTGCACCCGTCATACGCCCCGTAATCATCAATAATCACAAATCCGCCACTCACAACCTTATTATAGAGATACTCGAGACAGACCTTTGTTGATGCATACCAGTCACCATCAAGTCTCAATATGGCGATATTGCCGATGCTAGGGGCATCCATCGGTAGGGTTTCCTGAAACCACCCCTTGTGGTAGTGCAAAAAAGCCGGATCATAGCCGATCATCCGCTCAAGGAGGTCCCGATTCCCTTCTATCGTTCCAAGTCCGCCGAAGGTATCATAAACACCTTTAAGAGGCACGAGTTTGCCGGAAATGCCCCCGTTTTTGGTCCACTTCCTTACCTCTCTGACAGCCCTGTCGCCGTCAACCGACGCATCTGGCTCACAGATTTCCTCAAAAGAATCGAAGAGATGGACATGCCTCCGCTCTTTGCCATAGCGCAAATTGGCAAGAGCCATCAGACCGACTGATCCCCCTTTCCACACGCCGCATTCCACATAACTGCCCGGAACTTCATTGATCTCCAAATGGGCTACCGTATTGTAGAGCGCTATCAGCCGCTCACGTGGAATCATTGTGTACGGACGCACCTTGCGGATCTCCCCCTCGGCTTCGGCTTCCCGGTCATAGCATACTGACGGCTTTTTCCTGATTTCATAACCGAGACTTTGAACGACAGATTTAACAATTTTTTTTATATTTATTACTTTCTTCATAAGCCTCAATTGAACAAGAATATTCCTGAATATACGACTAATCCAAGGAACCATCCCACTTGATAATTGACCTTTATATTTACTCACTAAATAATATGCAGCCATATCCATTTCCACCTTAGTGGGCATATTGACTATCTTATTAGATAGTGATTGCATTGAACTTATCTTCTTCTTAGCTGAACGGAATCCGTGCGTTCCGCTTCCATCAAATCCGATATTTTTAATATAACTTTGGGGGGGGGAGAGAACAAGACCGTTCGCTTTGAAAACGCTCCAATACCATCGGATTGCCCATGAATCGGACATCCCAGCCATTTGTCTTTTTAACATAGTAAAATAATCAAACTCTCCAAATAAGTTAAACTGAAATCGCAGCTTCTTATTTTTTATCAATTCTTGCCAGCCATTAGCTTTCGGATCAAATTGGTTCCATGCACGTTCCCATGTGCCCCATCCCCATGAAGTTGTGAAAGGAAGAAAAATCGCATTCGTGTCTGCCGCCAGCCTTACCGGAAACATATAACCAGAAATCTGCATAACCTGCTCATCGTTCTCATAGCGATCCAATGCCTTGTTCATATAATCGAGGAAATGTTCTGAAACTACTAGGTCATCTTCCACAACAATCACCTTGCCGAATTTTTCACACAAATCTGTTACTCCGCTAATTATCGAGTTTGCAAGACCTAAATTTTTCTTCCTCTCCACCATGATAACATTTGGTAAACAATAAGATTTAATAATCTCGCGTGTTTTACGAACAAAAGACTCATCATTTTTTTGTCTGGGACCATCGCAAAATATATAAAGAGTACTTTCAAAGAATTCGGCATTTGCTATTAAACTTTCAAGAGCTTTGCGTGTATGCTCGTGCCGCTTATAAACAAAAAGTGCAATGGGTGAGTAAGGTATTTTACTTGTCACTGTGCTTTAACAATTATACTTTTTTATCTTCGATATAAGAGTGATACCAAATTTGGTACAACAAATGCCATAAAATGTTTTCGTATCCGGCAGCACCATGCTGGTCATATTTCTTGAGAATTCTTCTTAAAAATGGAAAAGAATTAGTGCTGATTAACTTCTTTTCCCCATACTGCTTTTCGTAAAGCTCTCGCTCGTTCATGATTAATCCTTGATTTGCCTCCCTTGAGAAGAAATCCTACTCTGCTTTAGCTTTACAAGAGACATAACAAGCCCCATACTCATAAAAAGCTTTGTTTGATTTGTTATGTAACCGCTAAACATTGCTTCCACCAAGGAATAAATAAATAATAATAGGGATAACTTCATCAATAGATTTAAGTCCTGTCTTTCTTCTATCTTAATAAACCTTATTGCCTTCTTTACAGTTAAATAGCACATAGATAAGAACATAAATAGCCCTAAGATGCCCAATTCAGCCGATACTTCCAATAATATATTATGTGGAAAACCACCTCCTCCTACTGAGTTTCCCATTCCAACTCCTAATATAGGGTTTTCCTTAAAATCGATGATAGCCTCTTTCCACATGGTGATTCTCTGAAGAACAGAGCTAACTTCTATAGGCATGTTTTGGTATTCAAAGGTAGATTTATATGACATAATTGTTGATTCTGGCATAAGCTTGTAAGTACCCAAAGTTAATAAGGAAATAAAAATCACTGCATAAATCTTTGTTTTTAATCTTATCGTTGTTATAAATAAAAGATAAAATACCATAGTAATAACTAAGCTAATTAATGCCCCTCTTGAGCCAGATCTTAGAAGAAGATATGCTGATGGAATTATTAAAATAAGGTATTTAAATTTATTTACTCTTCTCTCGTATATCTTAATAAATATAATCAGTAATAGAATCGCAAAAGTAACCCCAAATAAAATATGGTTAGCTTCCTCACCTCTAATCAAATAGATAGAAAACCCCGCCGCCGTAGCTAACATTGGGCTAAATAGAAGTTCATATAAAG
>CAYNVP010000079.1:0-11453 GCA_964400665.1 uncultured Pirellulales bacterium
GTTTGGTTTACGGCAACACCGGCACGCTAAATATGGCTTATATCTCTCAGGCGATACAGGCCCGTGGATTAAACCACGGTTTGACCTTTGCCCTGGCGATGTTTATAACCGGTTTCGGCTTGAAAGCGGCTCTTGTCCCGTTCCACGCCTGGCTGCCGGATGCGCACCCCGCGGCCCCGGCGCCGGTCTCCGCGATGCTTTCGGGTGTGCTGATTAAGGCCCTTGGTCTCTATGCGATGGCACGTCTGTTGTTCAACGTTTTCGGCGTGTCCGACACTGTCGGATGGGTAATGATTACTCTTGCCGTGCTCAGCATGGCCCTCGGAGCGTTTCTCGGAATCGCACAGTGGGATTTCAAGCGGCTGCTTGCCTACTCCAGTATTAGCCAGATAGGTTACGTCGCTCTCGGAATAGGTATGGGATGTGTTTTGATAGCCGAGGGCAATCTCAAATGGGCCTCGGTGGCCCTGCTTGGAGGTCTTCTGCACCTTGTAAACCATGCCGTCTACAAGGCCCTGTTGTTCTTGACAAGCGGCTCTGTGGAGATGGCCACCGGAACAAGGCGTATGGACCAAATGGGTGGTCTCGCCGCAAGATTGCCCTTTACGCGGGTAACATGCACCATAGCATCGGCTTCTATCGCCGGCATCCCGCCTTTTAGCGGTTTCTGGAGTAAGCTGATTCTCGTAATCGCTGCCATTGGCGCCGGATTCTACTGGATTGCGGGAATAATCGTCCTGGTAAGTCTTTGCACACTCATAATGTATTTGAAGGTTCAAAGATATGTCTTTCTCGGAGAGCTGCCTGATAATCTGCGACAGTGCAGAGAAAACAAGGGCACGATGCTTCTTGCGATGGCGGCGCTGGCTTTATTGTGTATTACTATGGGCGTCCTTGTTCTCGTGCCTGCTTTGAAATCCAGCGTGCTGGACCCGGCTGTGCAGGTTCTTATCGACCGTTTTGAGTACTCAGCGAGACTTTTGGCAGGTGCGAATTAGGGTTTAATTATGAGAAGATTGATATACTTCGTTTTAAGCTTCATCGTGTGGCTGCTGCTGACGTGGCCTTTCACCGCCGAGGGCATCAATGTCCAGGTTGTCATCGCCGGACTTGTTGCCGCTTTTGTCGTGGCGTTGCTTTTCCACGAAATACTTCCGCAGGAACACCACGTCTTTATCTCGCCGGTTCGCATCTTCTGGTTCCTTGCTTATATGCCCGTCTTTTTCTATTCGGTTATAGTTGCCAATTTCGATGTTATGTATCGTGCGCTGCATCCTAAAATGCCCATAAAACCAGGAATTGTCAAAATAAAGACCAAACTCAAAAGCGACTCCGGAATCACGGCTTTGGCTAATTCGATAACGCTTACTCCGGGAACGCTCACCGTGGATGTTACCGACGACGGATACTTATACATTCACTGGATTAACGTTAAATCTGAAGACGTCGAGCAGGCAACGAAGCAAATCGCGGAGCGTTTTGAGTGGTTCATCCAGAAAATCTTTGAATAGCGAGGTAGTTTATGACAGTATTATATTTTTTGTTGCTCGCATGCTGCTTTATGTGTCTCTATCGCATAGGCAGGGGCCCCAGCGCACCTGACAGAACGGTCGCCATCGACATACTTGGCATAGTTATAGTCGGATTCTGCGGTCTGTTCGGGCTGGCTACGGGCAAGGACTTTTATCTTAACGTCGCACTGGCCTGGGCGCTGTTGAGCTTTATCGGCACCATAGCACTGGCCAAATTTCTGGAAGGCAGAGGTTTCGATGAGTGACGTGATTGGCTATATACTGATTGTGATTGGAATTCTTTTTAATCTGTTCGGCTGTGTTGGTCTGGTTCGTTTCCCGGACGTTTACAACCGCCTGCAGGCCGCCACCAAGTGCGTGACGCTGGGCACGATTCTGCTTCTGGTAGGCGTGGCTGTGATTAGCGCAGACGGCCCGATGGGGGCCAAGGCAATCGTCTGTGCAGTCTTTATTTTGATAACCTCGCCTACGGCCGCCCACGCAATTGCGAAGGGTGCTTACGCGTCCGGTGTGCCTCTGTGGGATAAAAGTGTTGTTGATAAATATGGTCAGGAAAAGAAAAATGAAACTGCCAAAACTTAGAGAGCTTAAAGAGGCGGTTACTGCGGTTTTCTCGCCTCGATTTACAACCAGATTTCCGAACAAACCCTGTAACGTTCCCGAACGATACAGAGGCAAACCTGAATTCGACGAGGACTTCTGCATCGGCTGTGGCGCCTGCGTCAACGTCTGTCCTACTGAGGCGCTGACTATGTCTGATGACCCGAAGGCCCAGCCGCCGGTCAGGGTAATCAAACTGCGTTATGACACCTGCATTTTCTGTGGGAATTGCCAGGAAAATTGCACTACCGAGAAGGGCATAAAACTTTCAAATAAGTGGGACCTTGCTACTCTCGACAGGAACCAGACCGTTGAAGAACACTCGTTTGAGCTTCAGCTTTGTGAGAAATGCGGCGCTATCATCGGCACAAAAAAACATCTTATCTGGCTTTATGACCGTCTCGGCCCGCTGGCATATACAAATCCTTCGTTACTTCTCGCAAAGAACGAGTCGCTTTCCTTGGCTCCGCAGCAGGACGTCCCCCGCAAAAAACAGCCGGCCCCTGAAACCGCGGACTTTATGCGGATTCTGTGCCCAAACTGCAAATGCGAGCTTAACATTCGACTATGACTCGTCTCGGCGAAGGCAGGGGCGGACGTAAGGGGCAAACAAATGCGCCGAGCCGTAGCCGGAGCAGCAAACGCTCAACTCAAGCTTCGCGAAACCTTCTTGGGCGGCTCGGCAAGCTGAATCCCGCCGAAACCGTAATTGTTGGAATCGGCAACGTTCTAAAAGGTGATGACGGCGCAGGACCGAAGGTTTGCAGCATCCTCAAAGGCAAAATTGCCTCAGAAGTAATCGATGCGGGGACAACACCGGAAAACTACATCGGCAAAATAGTCCGAATGGTTCCAAAAAAGCTGCTCATAATAGACGCAATCGACTTCGTCAAGTCGCCCGGCACGATAAAAGTTTTCAAAACGCAGGATCTGAAACGATTCACGTTATCGACACACTGTCTCTCGCCGCATATGTTCGTTCAGGCCATAACCTCGGAAATTGACACAGAGGTTTTTTTCATTGGTATCCAGCCGGCCCACCTGCATCTGGGCCAAGACCTGTCAAAAAAAGTTGCCGACGCCGTCGCAGCTCTGGCCAACGAGATAAAATCGACGCTTGTCGGCAGTGCTTGATTTATATAACCCACAGGTCGCATGTCCGAATCCCATACTCTTTTGGGACCCCGGCAGGGGGGTACGTCTGCCAAATCGGCGGTCTGAGGGAGGCGACATTGAGGAATATGCAGAAGAGGGACGGGTTGAAGACGAAATCTTACGGCTCCGGCTGCGTCAGGCCCTCCTGTATTGCGTACTTTGTGAGCTGAGCGATACTGTCTATCTTCAGTTTGCTCATAATGTTCAGGCGGTGGACCTCAACTGTTTTCGAGCTGATATGAAGATGTTTCGCTGTTTGCTTGGTTGTCTTGCCTTCCGTCAAAAGCTGAAGAACCTCTCTTTCTCTTTTAGACAGGACTGAGAACGCCGAATCCTTTGATTCGGGAAATTGTCGCATATAGTTTTCAACGACGACGTCGGATATTCCCGGGCTGATATACGCCTTATCGTCGACTACAATGCGGATGGCATTGAGTAATTCGTCGAATTCACAGTCCTTGAGCAGATAACCGGAGGCGCCGGCCTTGAACATCTCGATTATGAAGTTCTTGCTCGAATGCATAGACAGCGCTATGACTTTGGTTTTGGGACGGTGCTGAACGATTTGGCGAGTTGCCTCTATACCGTTGAGGTCGGGCATTCCTATATCCATTATAACGATGTCCGGTTTTAATTCTTTTACCAGTTCCACCGTAGAGCGCCCGTCTTTGGACTGAGCAATCACTTCCATATCCTTTTCGTTCTGGAAGGATTTGCTCAGGCCGTGCCGCAAAACCGCGTGGTCGTCGGCAAGTATGATTTTGATGCTCATAGGGTGAATTCCTTTTTCAAAATTCTATTCTAAATTCAGGGGTGCCGTCAAGGTCGCCTGTGTTCCTTTGCCGCGTTTTGATTCGATTTCAAATTTACCGCCTATATGTGTCAGGCGTTCACGGACACTGAATAGACCCAGTCCTTTTGGTCTAATCGCCCGTCCGCTTATGGCCGAAACGTCAAGGCCTTTGCCGTCGTCCTCGATGGTCACTTGTATGTCGTCATTATCTCTGGAAATGGCGACCTTGACAAGCCCCGCGTTTGCGTGCTTGGCGATGTTTATCAGCAGCTCCCTGATGGAGCGATACAGCAAAATTTTAACGTGGTCGGTCAACGGCTTGGGTTCGTCGCTGTTGTTGAAGGAGTGTTCCAGCTTATGTTCTTCACAGAAACGTTCCGTCAGCTCTCCGACAGCCGTTTCAAAACCCAGCGTATAAAGTGTCGGTGGGCTTAGGTCAAAAGTCAATGTTCTGGTTTGTGTGACCACCTCGCTTATGTTAAGGCCGATATTTTTGAGTGACTCGGAAATCTCCGACGGCGCCGTTTTACGCAAAGTTCCCAGCTCTCTTTTAGTAAAGGCCAGTATCGGGCCGATTGAATCGTGCATTGCTGTTGCGATTGCGTGCCGTTCCTGTTCTTCGGCCAGCACAAGCTCGGCGGTCAGGCTGCGCAGTTGTTTCTGGTCGGCGAGGATTCTCTCTTGTGCGAGCTTGCGCTCGGTGATGTCGCGGAATACTATTTGCGCAGCGGGTTTGTTCTGATAGATAAGGGGCGTGGCCGCTACTTCCACGTCCAGGGCCGTTCCGTCAACACGTAGGAATTTCTCCTCTCGCAGAGGCAGCGCCTTTTGTTTTTTGCGGAGATACTCTAATTGTCTGTGCGTGCGGCTTCTATAGTCGGGATGGACAAAGTCAAGAATCGATTTTCCGATAAGCTCTTCCGGCTTGTCATAGCCGAGCAGGTTTGCCCCGGCGCTGTTGACAAACACAATCCTGTCGTCTCTTTCCACGCCGATGCCGTCGGGCGAAAGCTCGACGAGCTGGCGATAACGCTCTTCACTTTCGCGCAGTTCCGTCTCTATATCGAATCTGTGGACGGCCTCTCCTATCAGCATCGCCATATTCTCAATGAACTCGACGGTTTCCGCCGGCATTTTGTCTTTCTTCTCGTCGGCAATGTGAATCGCCCCGAGCACTTTGTCCCTGTAACGTATGGGAATAACAGCCAAAGACGCGAATCCGAATTGCATACAATTGGCGCGATATCGTTTCCTAACTTTCTCCGAAAGGGATTTGAAAAACTCTAAGGAGTTATTGCTGTGGAAAGACCCTTTGGAGGTCAGCAGCGGCGCATCTTGCGGCTCCGGTGTTTGTGTAATGGCCCGAATGCAGAAACAGGCGTCTGTTTTTAAGCAAAGCATGTTCTCCAGAGCCAGGAATTCATCGTTATAGCCGACGCAGGATTCGAAAGGAATGAATCCTTCATCATTTGTCAGGCGGATTCCGATACATCGGCAGCCGCTCCAGTCGTGTATTGCGTTGACGACTGAATCGAGATATTCCTTTCTTGTTGTTTTTTGTGCGAAAAGCTCAAGCAGGGCGTTGGTTATACTCGCTCTCGCGTCCGCCTTATTATGTTCGGTGACGTCGCGTGCGGCGGCGAAAACGCCCTGTATCTCGCCTGCCTCGTTCTTATACACAGTGGCGTTATACAATACGTCGGTTGCGCGGCCTGTTATGTGCCGGATTGTAAGCGGGTAGTCTCTTACCTGACCCTCAGACAGCACCTTCTTGTATACTTGCCGCGCATTTTTCGATTCCGTGAAGTAATCCGAAAAGTCGGTTCTTATTAAGCTTTCCCTCGACAGACCCGTCGCTGCCTCAGTGGCCTTGTTGACGTCGGTAATTTTCCCGTCCGGGCTTATCGTAACCACGGGGTCGAGAGATGCTTCGAGCAGACCTCGCATATATAATGCCGAAGAATGAAGGGCTTGTTGCGCCTGCTTGTGGTCGGTAACATCGAGGCCAATCTCCATAATCAGGGGTGAGCCGTCGGTATCGGTGAAGGGATAATCGTAAATATCGTAATTTCTGCCGTTGGGGCCGGTCCACTCCCAGTAGTGCGGCTTATTGGTTTTGAGGACCGTATATGTTTCGCTCGTCTCACTGCGTTCGAACAGAAACTCACAGCATTTTTGTCCGTTGTCATCACCGAACAGTTTGCGGAAGGTGCGGTTGGCGTATGCAATTTGATAATCCGGCGTCAACAGTATCGCGTAAGCGGGCATCATCTCGAGGACGCCTTCGAACCGCTTGCGTTCGATTTTCAAGTCCTCCTCGGCTTCGATTCGGTGCTCCACCTGCTTTTGCAACTCTGCCACCAGTTCATCCAAGTCGGAGGTTCGCTCTTTGACCCTTATCTCCAGCTCATCGCGCGCCTGCCGAAGTGACTCCTCCATTTGTTTGCGTTCTGTTATGTCCTGCGTTATGCCGAAGCCGCCTAACAGCGCCCCCTTGTCGTCGAATTCGAGATATGCCTTTTCGCGGACCCACTTGATATGCCCGTCAACGATAATTCGGTGCTCAATATCGTACGGCTCGCCCGACAGTCCCGCCTTCCATTTCGTATCGACGTATTCCCAGTCGTCCGGATGAACTGTCGATAGGAACGTCTCGTACGTCATCGATGTCCTTTTTGGAATGCCGAAAATCCGGTGGTTCTCATCCGACCAGGTCAATTCATTTCGCCGGGTATCCAGACGCCAGCTTCCGACGTTTCCCACGGCCTGAGCGCGGTTCAGGTCTTCGCGACTCTCACGCAACGCCTGCTCGGCCGCTTTACGCTCGGTGATGTCTGTTGCATAGCCAATCATCCCCGTGGCGGCACCTTCCCTGTTCTTAAGCAATGAGAGGGAAAGGTGTGCATAGAAATCTTCCCCTGATTTTCTTCGCAGCCGCAATTCCAGCTCGTGAGAGCCCTTCTGTTTCAACGGATTAATCACTTTCTCTTCGGAAAAGCCCTTTTCATCCGGAGGATGGATAAAAGATAAATGCTTGCCGATGGCTTCCTTGGCCGGGTAACCGAACATTTTTTCCGAACCTTTGTTCCAGGCGGTTACGATGCCGTCGAGGTCGGTGGTGATTACCGAATCGTGGACCTGGTCGAGGATTTGTGCCTGCTGGCGAAGCTTTTCCTCATATCGTCTGCGGGCGGTGATGTCCCGGCCGTATAGGTTAACGTAGCCGGCGTCGGGCACGGGCGCCAGCACAATCGAGACAATTCGCCCCTCCAGGTTAAACTCCTCAACTCTCGGCCGTCCTGAATTGAGCGCGTCCCGGACCAGTTTGAGCCATTTTGAGGGCACCGTCTGGTCTGTAATTCTTTTCCAGAATTCGAGCAAATGCTTTGCGGGACCGTTGGAATAAAGAATCGTGCCGTCCTGCGAAATGCGCAGGACCGGATATGGATTCTCCTCGGGAAACTTCGCCAGGTCCCGTATATCCTGCCGTGTCCGGTGAAACTTCCCGTTTTGCATCTCCATTTCGGCCTGATGCGATTTCAGCTCGTGAATGATTTTTGCTGGTCTCGATGCGGAAAGCCCAACTGGCTTGAGTGGCTCATATTTCACCCCGCTCTGGGCTTTTTTGCGGAGGTTTCTAATTGCCTTGTTTTTTCTTTTTATGGCCATAAGGGCAGCCTAAATCATTTGGCTGTGGGGATTAAGGCAAAGTACTGAACTATTATGCCAAATTGCCGCAGATAATCAATAGGTTTCTGCCGGAAAAACAGGGTGGCGGACAGCAAAATACCGAAACGAGAGTAGGCATTGGCAATTTTCTTGTCTTTTTGCCAATAAGATATACGGAACTATCCGCAATTTGCCGGTAAGATTGGCGCAAACAACTCCCGTTGCGGATTCATCAGATGAGCTTTTTGCGTTGAATTTCCCCGAGCCGATTTATTATTTCCATACAGGCCCTGCTGTTATGGTAGGGGCCTTTCCATTCCGAGACCTTGAAGCTCGCCTTATCAACCCTGCCCTTGGCATCGACCTTCCAGAACCATTCGCCGTTTTTCTTATCGACGATGTGGTCCTCAATAAACTTCCATATATTGTGTGCGACATCGAAATATTCCTGTTTGCCGCTGAGCTGGTAGGCGTTCAAAAAGCCCACCACGGCCTCCGCCTGGACCCACCAGTGTTTTTCGGAATTGCTGATGCCCGTTGGTCTGGATTCGTAGAACATACTCTTTTTATTGTCCAGGCCGTGCTCATATACCGCCTCGGCCAATTTCAGGGACATTCGGCGAATCTTCTCGAGGGTTTTCTTGTCGTTAAGTATTTGGGCGTCCTTGTAAAGCAGCCAGCTTGCCTCGATATCGTGGCCGAATGAGACGGTTTCGCCCTTTGGATACCACATCTCGTTGAATTGCAGCTGACAATATATTCCGTAGGGGTGCATTATGTGGTCCGCGAATATATCGAGCATATTCCTGACCCTTTTGCCGACGAGCGTGTCTTTATCCACGTCGTAAAGATTGGCGATGCCCTCGACTACGTGCAGGGAATTATTCATTCCTTTCGCGCTGGCGACGTCGCCGGAGGTAAGCTGCTGAATTTTCGACATTTTCCAGTCACGGTCGAAGCTCTCGAAATATCCGCCGTATTTTTTGTCCCACGCGTGCTTTTCCAGCAGGTCGAAGACCTCCTTTGCCTTATCAAGCGACTCTTTATTGCCGGATGCCCTGTAATATTCGGAAAGGGCGTAAATCACGAAGCCCTGGGCGTAGATTTGCTTTTGCTGCTCGAGGGGTTTGCCCTGCCAATCCACCATCCAGAACATTCCGCCGAATTGATTGTCCCAGAAGTGCTCCATAAGATAATCGTATTCGCGCTTTGCCAGTTCAAGATATTGCGGCTTCTTGTCAAATACGTAAAGTGCGGAAAACGTCCACAGTATTCGAGTGTTCAGAATCAGTCCCTTTGGCGCCTTTGTGTCGATGACGCCGTCGTTGGTCATTCTGCCGATGAAGCCGCCTTTTTCGTCGATTGTGCGGTTTACCCAGAATGGGACGATGTTGTCGTTCAGCTCTTTTCGAACGCTGTTCTCGAACTGTTTGAGAATGTCGCTATCCATAGTTATCCCTGTCCTTTGTAATATGAATCCTTTTTAACAATCCAAGACACTTTTAATCTACCAGCCGCACAAGCTGCGGTCAAGCGGGCACCTGCGAAAATCTGAGAATCATATCTCAACTTGCCTGAGTGTAACGGTTGATTTTTGCCGGTTATTAAATTAGAATGCTCGCCAAAAGCACGAGCAGGGGCTTTGTGTAAATTATTGTGAATACAATAACTATACAATATATGAAGGGTGCAGGATAAAAAATGGCAAAGCAAAAATCGAATTGTCCGGACAAGGCGGGTTATCTTTCAGGCAAGCGCATTCTGCCTGAGGCGATTTCGAAGGGCACTGGAATAGTGAAATTGATTGACAATATGGATGCCTACAACGCCGGCCAATTAAGAGCCGCATGTCATTTGTTAAGAGACAGGTATTCCAAAGAAGACGTTACCGTTGGCTTGAGTTTGGCGGGGGCCCTGACGCCGGCCGGGCTGGGGCCATCCGCGATAATACCCCTGATGAATCACGGCTTTGTGGACTGGATTACCGCAACGGGCGCGAATATGTATCACGACATACACTATGCCTTCAATCTTCCGATGTTCAGAGGCACCCACAAAGTTGACGACGCCGATTTGAGGGCCAAGGGCGTCACAAGAATTTATGATATCCTGTTCGATTACAAAGATGTCCTGATGGCAACAGACAGGCGTCTCAACGAGATACTGATTAGGCCGGAATTCCAGAAAGAAATGGGAACGCAGGAATTCTATCATCATCTCGGCAAAATTCTAAATGAGTACGAAAAGAAAAATAAACTTGGCCAGGTGAGCATTTTAGCAGCGGCGTATCGGCTCGGCATACCTGTTTTCACTTCATCTCCCGGTGATTCGACGATTGGAATGAACATCGCCGGGCTGGAACTTCTGGCGGAGGCGGCAGGTCTGCAGGACTTGTTTAAGCTGAAAATAAATCCGAGCATAGACGTTAATGAATCGACGGCGATAATATTGAACGCCAAGAAATATGAAAACGGAAAGACGGGCGTTATCCTCATCGGCGGGGGCAGTCCCAAAAATTTTGTGCTCCAGACCGAGCCGCAGATTCAGGAGGTCCTTATGATTCCTGAGGTTGGCCAGGATTATGATATTAATATCACCGATGCAAGACCGGATACAGGCGGATTATCGGGGGCGCCGCCCTCTGAGGCGGCAAGCTGGGGAAAAATCGACCCGACAAAACTGGACGAGACCGTAACGGCTTATATCGATGTGACGGTTGCCCTGCCGTTAATGACTGCGTATGTCATTCAGACCGCCAAACCGAAGAAACATAAAAGGTTATATTACCGCAGACAGGAGCTTCACGAAAAGCTTATAAAGTCCTATCTTGAGAATAGTAAGGAGGCCGAAAGGTTCAAGCTGCTCATCAGGAAGCTGGGTGCCTGAAAAATATGAAAAAAGAGCTTGTCAAACTGGCGGCCAAACACGGCACGCCGTTGTTTATAATCGACCACGAGGTAATACGGAAAAACTACCGCACTTTTAAGAAAAACCTGCCGAGGGTCCAGTGTTATTACGCGGTGAAAGCTAATTCAAATCCGGAAATCATCAAGACGTTGTTCAACGAAGGTGCCAGCTTTGACGTCGCTTCCTATAACGAGTTTATGCAGGTTTATACGTACGTCAGCCACTTCGAGGAAAAGGACAAGGATTTTTATATCTGGGACAAGATAATCTTCTCCAACACAATCAAAGACAGAGATACGCTTCGCAAGATAAAGCAATACAGGCCCCTTGTTACCTACGACAACGGGGATGAGTTGAAGAAGATAAGAGATAACTGCGATACAGCAGGTCTGGTTTTAAGATTGAAAGTTCCGGATACCGGCTCGCAGGTGGAATTAAGCTCGAAATTCGGGGCTGAGCCGGGTGACGCTTATAATCTTGTAAAGCAGGCCTTTGATTTCGGCCTGGTGGTTGAGGGTTTGAGTTTTCACGTCGGAAGCCAGTGCACTAATTTTGATAATTATACCGCTGCGTTGGCAATAACCGCTGAGATTTTCGAAGATTGCCGCAAAAAGGGATATAATCTGAAAATAGTTGACATAGGTGGCGGATTTCCCGTGCCATACGACTCACACGTTCCTAAATTCGAGAAGCTCGGGGGAATCATAAACTCCGAATGCCAACGCCTGTTCCCGCCCGATATTGAGATTATAGCCGAACCCGGGAGATGTATGGTGGCCACTTCAGCCGTGCTGGTT
>CAYNVP010000080.1:0-3988 GCA_964400665.1 uncultured Pirellulales bacterium
CATTCATCGCCTTGCCTGTAATCCTTTTTGTATCAGGGACCTGTTTTACCAAAACTACACAATTGTATGCCACCGGTTGCCTCCTTATTAGTTCGGGTCTGGGTCGGCACCGAAAGAAGGCAGTGTAGCAGGAATTACGGCCAAGTCAATGGCGAAGGGAGCGGTTTGGATGAAGGTGCTGTCAGAGGCGGCATTAAAAGGTTAAACCGGGCAAAGGAAAGGGTCGAATTTATTATTGGAGGGCAAGGGGAAAATTTTATTTTGACAATGGTCCGATATAACGAATAATGCTGGTTTAGAGCAAAGAAGGACGCACCAGCCGAAGCCGGGGAACAGGCGAAGCCAATAATGATAAACGAAACCAATTACGATACAGTGTTCGGCAAGATGGCGGTTGAGCAGGGGCTTTGCACCGGTGAAGAGCTGAAGCGATGCATTGAGGAGATGGAGGCCCAGCGAAAGACGAACCCGGCCCTGCTCAAGGACCTGATGGTCGGCAAGGGTTACATTACCGCAACGCAGGCGCATCGACTGAGGAATTCGATAAGAGAGGCCAAGGGTGCTACGGCTGCGCATCAGATACCGGGTTATCAGGTTCTGGGTAAAATCGGCGCAGGCGCTATGGCGGTTGTTTATAAGGCCAAACAGCTTAGCTTGAACCGGATTGTTGCGATTAAGGTTTTGCCGAGAAGGTTCACCGAGAACAAGGAATACGTGGAGCGTTTTTACAAGGAGGGTCAGGCAGCCGGCAAACTTAATCACCCCAATATCGTGCAGGCAGTGGATGTAGGCGAGGCGGGCGGCTATCACTACTTTGTGATGGAATACGTGGAAGGCAAAACGCTGTATGAGGACCTGTCGGCGGGCAAGGTCTTCAGCGAACAGGAGGCGCTGGATATCATCATACAGGTGGCTGAGGCCCTTCGGCACGCTCATTCGGTGGGGCTGATTCACCGCGACGTCAAGCCGAAGAACATAATGATAAACAAGGACGGCGTTGTTAAGCTGGCCGATATGGGTCTGGCCCGCGAGACGACGGACATCGAGGCGGCAAAGACCGAGAAGGGCAGGGCGTACGGCACGCCTTATTATATCGCCCCCGAGCAGATACGCGGTGAGATGAGCATCGATGAAAGGGCGGACATATACGGGCTTGGAGCGACGTTTTATCACCTGGTTACGGGCCGGGTGCCTTATATGGCGGATGACCCCGTGGAGGTGATGAAAAAGCACCTCAAGGAACAGCTTGTGCCGCCCGACCATATCAATACAACGTTGTCGGCAGGCGTCTCTGAGGTAATTGAAGTGATGATGGCCAAGAACAAGGCGAACAGATACGACAATGTAGATGAGCTGCTGGTTGACTTGAAGGCGGTTCGAGAGGGACAGGTCCCCGTGCGTGCGCACAGGAGGATAGACGTCTCTGAGCTGGAGCAGTTAGAGGACGGGGAAACGGTCGAAGCACCCGGAGAGATAATGGTCGAGCAAACAAGGACGCGTTACAAGACCATCATACTGGCCCTGGGGGCGTTGTCGGTGGTATTATTGCTGATAATTATAATGCTGCTGCTTCGGTGACCGGTCCGCCGTCGGCAGAGCCGACGGCGAGACCTCGCCTTGCGGCGGGCCGGTTCGGATGAACTCTAAATTTCGATTGTCAATACTCAACAGCCATTTCTAATGTATGCCTATGGGCGCAAGATTTTCACAGAATGAGCTGGCCGAAGTCCTGAGCCACTACGACATCGGAAAAATACGCAAGGTGATGCGCCTTGTGGGCGGCTCCAAGCGTGCGCCGAAGATTGTGGTTACGACGGCAAAGGGGAGGTTCCTTGTTAAGCGGAGATTTCAGGGCAGGGACGACGTCTATCGGGTGGCCTTTGCCCACGCGGCCCAGGCGCATCTGGCGAAGCGTTATTTTCCCATTGCACCGCTTTTGACGACGCGGGACCAGGTAAGCACGTTATTGCAGTTGCGGGGCAACATCTACGAGTTGTTCAAATACGTGGGGGGCTCTCGATACGATGGTTCGGCCGAGGAGACCACCGATGTAGGCAGGCAGCTTGCCAAATTCCATCAGTACCTTTCAAATTTCAAGTTTGAATGGGAGCCGTTGAAGGCAAGCTTTCACGATTCGACGACCGTGCGCGGGCATCTCAAGACCGTCGCATCTGACAGCTCGCCTGCCGCTGAAAGAAAACTCCAGGAGGCGGGAGAAGAACTGATGGCCTTGTATAACGAATCGAGCGTGCGGGTTAACGAGCTGGGATTTGACTCCTGGCCGGAGCAGGTGGTCCACGGCGACTGGCACCCGGGCAATATGCTGTTCGACAGGGGAAAATTAGTTGCGGTATTGGATTTCGATACGGTAAAAATTGCGCCGCCGATTACCGACCTTGCCAACGCGATGCTGCAGTTTTCGATAGTCGGCTACCATCCCAATCCCGCCGACTGGCCCGATTATCTTGACCAGGCCAAGCTCGTCCACGTCCTCGAGGGCTATCGCGAGGTTGTAAAGCTCGACAGGAACAAGCTCGATTCGCTTCTGGATTTGATGGTCGAGACAATGATAGCCGAGGCGGTCCTGCCGATTGCCGCGACGGGGTTTTTCGGCAATCTTGGGGGGCTGGATTTCCTGAAGATGATTCTTCGCAAGTGCCGCTGGATAGACGACAATCGCGAAACACTTACCGCGGCAATCAAATCGTGAGGTGCGGTAATCATCAGGTGTTCAGATTAAAAAACTCACAAGGTGCTGCGCAGGGAGAGAAGCTTTTTGATTATGTCGAGGGCGGCTGTGGGCCGGGCAAGCCGGCGGACGTTGTTCCGCATTTCAGCAAGCCGGGCGGGGTTATCCAGCAGATTATCAATCTTGTAGGCCAGGACCGGCAGATTGTTGCACCTGATGGCGGCGCCTTCTTCGAGCAAATGGTCGGCGTTACGTTCTTCCTGTCCGCGGATGGGGTGGACTATTACTATGGGCAGGTTTTTGGCGAGCGCCTCGGAGGTTGTCAGGCCGCCTGGTTTGCCTAAGAGCAAGTCGGCGGCGGACATATACTCGTCCATTTTTGTTGTGTAGCCGATAGGGGTGATTTTAACGTGGTGGTTTTCATCGACTTGTCCCGAAAGTTTCTCAAGCCGGTTTTTCAGCTCGTCGTTCTTTCCGCAAACGGCCACAACCTGCACCCTGTTGTGCATTTTCGTCAGCGACTGGAGGAGCATCTCCATAGGGCCTACACCGAAACCGCCTGCTGAGATGAGAATCGTCGGCAACGTAGTGTCGAGACCGAGCTTTTTGCGCATCTCGGTCTTGTCTTTGGTCTCGGCGAAGACGGGGTCGATGGGGATGCCGGAGACGGTGACCTTTTCAGGCGGGACTCCGAGTTCCTGAAGATGGAGTTTGGTTTCTTCGAGCGCAACGAAATAATGTTCGTAGTAACGGCACAGCCAGAGTGCGTGCAGGTCGAAATCCGTAACGATAATGGCTTGTCGCGTCGCGAGACCGCGTTTTTGCTTCAGCCAGGAAATAATCTCGGCAGGGAGGAAATGTGTGCATACCGCCAGGTCGGGCTTATATTCTTTTAGCAGTTTAATGAAGGGGCCGGCGTTGAGCTTGTCGAAGGCCAGGCGTCGGCGCTCGAAGCGCCAGGGATTGTCGAAGTGATTGTAGAGCCAGCCGAGCAAATCGGGCGCTTTATCAACAAGCTCTATATAGGCCTTTGAGTACAGCTTCTCGAAAAGCTTGTTTGTATATTGGAGGGTGTCGATATTTTTCAGCTCGCCTGCTGCGTTGAGCTGGATGAAGGCCTTTTCGATTGCCTGTGCCGCCCTGACGTGTCCTGCACCGGCTGAGGCCGAAAGAATGAGAACTCTGTCAAACATCGATACTTCCTTTTTCTAACGTAGCACGGCCATCTTGGCCGTGCTACGTTAGAGTTTATTTTGGCGCTGCTGATTCCATATTATGGAGTTTTGGCCCGATTGTCTT
>CAYNVP010000080.1:4088-11335 GCA_964400665.1 uncultured Pirellulales bacterium
GAGTTTATTTTGGCGCTGCTGATTCCATATTATGGAGTTTTGGCCCGATTGTCTTGCCGGCGTAGTTATAGGTTTTCACCAGCATAATAAAAAACAGGGCGACGACTGCAATAAGAATTATCGCTGTGAACCAGTGATGCGGACGGAATCGCTTCAGCGAAGGGGCGAAGGCAATGAGTGCGAATGCGGCCGCTATGACCGTTATTGCGTCCCAGCTTGCCCGCTGCCAGTATCCGCCGCCGAGGTGAATCCACATTCCGAACTCATCGAAGGTCAGGCCCATTCCGATGCCGTAAATTAAAGCTGCGGCGGTGAATTTTCGCCCCTCGGGGCGTTTCAGCAACAGCCAGGCGCCTACTCCGGCCAGCAGAAAAATACCATAGTTGAGGTGGTGGACGTGCGTGCCGCCGATGTAGAAATAAAGGTCGGGTATTGTGCGGGCCATAATCATAAAGACAATGACTCTGGCCGTGATAAACGTCAGAAGAAAGGCCGTAAGGATGCTTCTTGCGAGCCGTGATGCTGCGGCGGGAGATTGTTCAGTTATTTGGTCTTTTTCCGGCATACGATGGTCAATGAGAAAGAAAACCCCCGGCGGAGACGAAGTCGGGGGTGATTATATTGCAGCTTTCTTCGGGCATATTATAGCGCCTGCATAAATGCGACGAGGTCTTTTTTCTCCTGCTCGGACAACTTCAGTTTGAGAACAAGGTTGAAGAACTCCACCGTATCCTCGAGTGTTAATAATCGGCCGTCGTGCATATATGGGGGCGAATCCTTGATGCCGCGGCAGGTGAAGGTCTTGATGGGGCCGTCGGCGCTGGCGTATCGGCCGTTAATCATTCGCGGCTTATAGAAGCGTTCGGTCTTGAGGTTGTGCATCAGGTTGTCGGTGTAGTATGGGGCCGGATGGCATACGCCGCAGTTGGCTTTACCGAAAAAGATTCCCTGGCCCCTCATCTCGGACTCGTTGGCCTTCTTGGGGTCGAGCTTGCCATAGACGTTTAGTTTTGGCGCCGGCGGGAAATCGAGCAGCGCCTGGAACTCAGCCATGAAGTGGACCTGGCTGCCACGTTCGAGGACATTGACGCCTTTCTTGGTTGCGATGACGGGGTCGCCGTCGAAATAGGCGGCCCGCTGCTCGAATTCGGTGAAATCCTCGACGCTTTTCAGCGCCCGCTGCGAGCCGAACAACCGCTGGATATTCACGCCTCGCAGCGAAGGCGTATCGAGACGATGGCGGAAGTGCTGAGGTCGGATGTCGCCTACGAGATGAGTGGCTGCGTCGGTGTGGCTGTTGGAGTGGCAGTCAAAGCAGGTAACACCGCGGCTCGGGCGAGCTGAGCGACGGTCTTCGGTCTGATTGAACTGCTGTTGCGGGAAGGGAGTGACCAGCAGACGAAGCCCCTCAAGCTGTTTCGGATTCAGTATGCCGTTGAACAATTCGTAATAGTTGTCGATTGTGACAAGCTTGCCCTGCGAGACGTCGCCGAGGTCGAGACGCGTGGTCAGGTAGATTGGTGCGGGAAACTCGGGCAGAAAATGGTCGGGCAGGTCGAAATCGAGGTCAAAGCGAGTTAGGTCCCGGCTTTCCTGTTTTTTAACTTCATCAATTACGAACTGCGGGAAGAGCATCCCGCCTTCTTTGTGATTGGGGTGTGGTAACGGCAGAAAACCCTTCGGGAAAAGGTCCTTTTCACGAATCTCTTCAGGTGTCATTTCCGCCAGCTTCTGCCAGGTCATTTCGGCGGGCAGCTTGACTCGCACGCCCTCCTGCACCGGCTTGCCTCTCGACATAGTGACGCCGGCGGCGGGTTTGTTGCTGAGGTCGTAACGTTCTTCGAGAAGCTGCTTTTGACGTTGCATAATCTCTGGCTTAGCCGCCTGCATTCGCGCCATCGTTGTTTTGAAATCCTCAGTGACGACGACCGGTGAGTAACTCGAGGCGCCTCTTTGCTGGACGGTTTCGGCCGTCTCCGCGCCGGCACAGACAAGAATCGCTGCAAGCAAAAGCCCTCCCGCGAGAACCCGTTTGAATCCCAACCGTTTCATTTTGGTCCTCCTTTCTGAAATCTTTCCCGTCCGATTTTCATTTTGTCAACTACACGGTCCCTGCTGCCGTGCGGCGTTTGATTGCAGGTAATTTACGACGGTGGTTCGGCAAAGTCAATATGTTTTTGGCGAAAAATTGTTTGTTTTTGGGGCAATAAAAAACCCCGGAATGAATCCGGGGCTGAGCATACCAGGGATTGAATTTTTATTCCGCGACCTGTTTCGGTTTTGCGTATTGCGCGACGACGTTTGCCTGGATATTGGGCGGAACAATCTCATAGTGCGAAAGCGACATTGAGTATGAGCCGCGACCGCTGGTGACAGATTTCAACTGGCTGTTGTACTGAGTTACCTCCGACAGAGGGACCTGTGCCTTAATCAGTATCATATTTCCGGGCAGCATATCCTGTCCGAGGACCCTGCCGCGTTTTGAAGCGAGGTCGCCTGCAATATCGCCGATATTTTCCGCGGGCACAGTGACCTCGATATTGATGATGGGTTCGAGCAGGACCGGCTTTGCCTTTTCGAGCGCATCGACAAAGGCGCCTTTGCCGGCCGCACGAAAGGCGACCTCTTTCGAATCGACGGGGTGGTATTTGCCGTCATAGACGGAGCATTTGATGTCCTGCATTGGAAAGCCGGCGACAAACCCGTTGTCCATAACCTCGTTGACACCCTTGAGAACCGCCGGCTCGTATTGTCCCGGGATGGAGCCGCCGAATATGTCCCAGCTATATTGAAGAGGCGGGTCGGAGTTTCGTTCCGCCGGCTCGATGCGTAAGTAAACTTCGCCGAACTGGCCCGCGCCGCCGGTTTGTTTTTTGTGGCGGTAGTGCCCCTCGGCCTTTGCGACGATTGTTTCGCGATAAGGGATTTTCGGCTCTTTGGTGTTGACCTTGAGTTTCGAGCGGTTTTCCATTTTCTCGAGCATTACCCGCAGGTGCAGGTCGCCGAGGCCATTGAGGACAAGCTCTTTGGTTTGCGCGTCCCTGCTTACCTTAAGGCAGGGGTCTTCTTCGCAGAGTTTTTCGAGAGCGGCCCCGATTTTCTGCTCGTCGCCTCTTGAGGCCGGCTCCAGCGCCAAAGCGAACATCGGCTCGGGGGTTGCCGGCATCTCGAATTTCCCGGTGAGGCGCCCGTCGCCAATAAGGTCGCCGATTCTGAGCTCTTCAATCTTACCCAGGGTAACTATGTCGCCTGCAATCCCGGCGTCGATTTCCTCGGTTTCGCTGCCCTGTGATTTGAGAATGTGGCCCGGACGAATTCCTTTTTTCTCGTCGTTTCGAATCATATTGGTGTCGGATTTGAGCGTGCCGCTGAAGATGCGAATGGTGGAGAACTTCATATTCGAGCGCGGGTCAAATGCGATACGGAAAACCATGCCCGCCAGCGGAGCAGCCGGGTCGGGCGCCAGCGCAGTCTGTTTGTCCCCGTCTTTGAGCGCAGGAGCAGGGGCCTGCGCCGGCGACGGAGTATATTTTATGATAATATTAAGAAGCTCATCAATGCCGATTTCTTTCCTGGCATTTGTGAAAATGATTGGAACGACAGTGCCCGTAAGAAGGGCCTGTGTGAAGACGGCTGCGATTTTTTCAGGCGGGATTTGCTCACCGTTAAGGTAGCTTTCCATAAGTGCGTCGTCGGCCTCGATGACCGATTCGATAAGCTCTGTGTGGGCGCCGGCAACATCCATTACCGGAGAACTGCCGGTGTTATTTTCAATGCAGTCGATGACCGACGCACGGTCTGCGGCAGGAAGATTTGCACAGCGGCACTGGGTGCCGAAACATTCCTGAATGTCTTTTATGAGGCGCGACCACTCCACGGGTTCGGCGTCCATTTTGTTGATGACAATGATTTTTGCCCTGTTGGCCTTTGTTGCCGCCTCAAAAACCTTTCGGGTGATGGTTTCAATGCCCGCCGAGGCGCTGATGACGATAATCGCCGTCTCCGCGCCCGGTATGGCCTTGATAGAGGGGCCGATGAAGTCCGGGTAGCCGGGCGTATCAATGATATTTATGAGTTTTCCGCCGAAATTGCCGTGGACAACGGAGGATTTTATTGAATGGCCGTGCTTTTTTTCCTCGTCGTAGTAGTCACAGATGCTTGTTTTGTCATCTACGCTTCCGAGGCGGTTGGCAGCTCCTGTCTTGTGCAGGATTGTCTCAACCAGAGAAGTTTTGCCTGCGCCGCCGTGACCCAGGAACACTACATTGCGTATATCAGCGATACTTGCCACTTCCAAATCTCCAATAACGGTCTAACGGGCCTGTGAATGTAAAAGCCACAGAAACAAGTTATGGTATAGAAAGGGACGGTCGGCGGCAAGGGGTTTTCGGAAAATCTGCGGATTTAGGGGGCGTGAAGGAGTTTTGGGAAAAATTGACGCAAACGGTATGAGATGATTTGACAGCCAGTCGGAATAACTGTGTGAGCTGTGGGGGTATCGAGAGCGAGTTGCTGTATCCGGTACCGAATGGCGGGAGCGGTAGCTGTCGAGGGAAGGGTTCGATTTGGTGCGGTGCTTCATAAAACTTTCGGCTAATGGGACACAAAATCGAATGTAGCACTTTGTTGATTGCTGTGGGGCCTGTATGAGCAAAGTGCCGGAGATTTTTCGTAGAATCCGTGATTCGTTCAGGAAGGCCTTGACACGAACCTGGATATCTGGTATAAGTAGACTAGTAGATTATAAATGGAGGATTAACGTGCGAAAGCAGGTGTTTTTCTCAGCAATGATTGGGGTGATTTTGGCGGGTTCGCCAACACAAGCCGGACCGATTGCTAATGTGAGCACCTCAGCCCAATACCAGACAATAACAGATTCGGACTCCGACAGCAGTGTCGAGCATCTGGTGCCGGCGGAGGCACATGCTTACGCTGCCGCCGACGAGTGGGACTACGCCATGGGCGATGCCTGGGCTGCTATAGGCGAGTCGGTCAAAGCGGTTTCAGTGGTTGAAGGAGCAGATAGAGGTACTCTCACAGCAACAGCGGATGCAGCCGGGACCACGGAGTGGTTAATCACTTCTGATACCTTACCTTTGGGTGTGCCTGTCAATGTGCTCATTGATGTCGGTTTCAATGGTTATCTTGCGAGGACCCGTTCTGTCGACACTGCTTTAGCGAGTGCATCGCTTGTGCTTGACGGTGGTCAGTTATTGTATGAAGGGGCGGGGAGCTACGGAGATGTAATGAATTCCAGCGGTGCATGGGATGGTGATTTCCAGTACCAATATATTTCCGGGGTTTTTCTTCATCATTATTTTCTTGATTCAACGGATACAATCAGTTTTGCTGCTGTTGTCGGTCAGACAATCGCCTTGGAATTATCACTTGAGACGGAAGTTATAGTTCCCGATGCTATGGAAGACGGTGCGGCCGCCAACTTTTTCGATTCCGGCTCTTATTCGTTTATTGGTGCGGAAGACCCCGCTACGGGTAATCCCCTAAATGTAGAGTTTATGCTGGTTCCTGAGCCCGGCACTTTTTTGCTTTTTGGCCTTGGCGGCTTTGGTTTAGTAAGAAGACGCGGAGCATAAATCAGGGGTACCATCTGCTTTCAAAAAAAGAGGGAGCGACTGCAAATTTTCTTGCATCCTGATTGGGGTGGGTTGCAACGGATTTTATTGGACATTAAGAAATGCTCGCAGGGGGGTGTCCCATATGTGGTATGTTGAAGCGGTGGCTTGCTGTATGTCGGGGTTTGAGTTATGGGGCGTTACAGCCGTGGCAATTGAGGGGCTAAAGAAAAATTGCCGGCGGTGTCGATACTGCGAGAAGCAATAGTGGATTTTGTATGAGCAATTAAGGGCCTGACAGTATGAGCAAAAGAGAATTGATTGACTGTATCTGTGAGATAAACAAAACCGCCAAGGAGGAATTCCTGGCCAGCTTCTCCGAGGAGGAGTTGAAAGAATATCTTGAACACCTGATGGAGCTGGACCTCGAAGAGATTTTGGTCTGCGCGTGAGCGAGTACACCGCGACCTGAGCGTTAGGCGGGAGGGCGATAATCCCTGTTGTGATTCTCAAGGAGGGGGGAGTATGCCCATCGAATCATTTTACGAAAAGCAACTCTGTCTATTTTGGCGCCTGCTCAGGAGAAACAGGCGGCGGGACTTCGAGGATGATGTTTTCCTTGAAAGAAATCGCAACAGGCCCGGTGTCTGTGGGGACGTAATAGGCAAAGTCGGTCCATTTGACACCGTCCTTGAATTGCGATGATTCCAGCCGTATATTCTCGTCAAGTCCCGTTATTAGCTGAAGCTGGTTCGGGGTTTTTAAATAGCCGATGGGGTAGATGCTCTCAGCGCTGCCCTTGTAAGGTTCCTTGTCGTTTTTGTCTTTGCATATCAGTCGCAACTGGCCCGGGATTAAAATCCCGCCTGTTCTCATCATTGTATTTGTTAATCCTACGCGGACAATAATCAGGTCGTGGCCGGGTTTGGATGCCACCGGCTCGCCTGAGCTGTCTTTAAGCCCTTCCGGTGCGGGCCAGGCGGCGGCTTTGTCCGGCAGCTTGATGCTGCCTGGTGCGGCCAGCGAGGTGATGTTTTTGCCGGTCTGGTATCGGCTGAAAAATAACTGGTCGAGAAAGTCCGCGTGCAGGACCGCGAAGCTGTTGGTGCCGCTTAAGCTGCCGCTGCTTGAGATGGCGAACAAGCCCGTTACGAAGCCGTCGGGATTGAGTATTGCCTTGCTTGGATTTTGCGGGTTGGGCCTGGCGGATTGAAACCGCGGGTAGGGGTAGTTGTTGGGCAGTGGCGACATCGCGACGGCGGTAAGCAGCACGCCGGACAGTATCAGACCCAGTGCAATGCCGAACACTACTCGTCCAATGCGTTCAGACATAACACCGAGGTTGATAGATTGTTTCGCGAGCAGCATTATAATCGTCTGCAGGATGGCGAAAGCCACGATGAATAACAGCACAAAGCAGATTGGCTGTCCCCAGTCCGGCAGCGTGTCTCGCTGGATGAACAGTAGATTGGCCAGTTGTTCGAACCAGGCGAATGCGACAATACTCGAGCACAAGGCCGCCATAAAAGTGACAAAGGACTTGATTAGACTGCCCTTAAAGAACTGTAAAGCCGCACAGCCGGCCATTATAAGTAGGACCGCAATACTTGCCATTATAACCTCGTGTTTCTATTTCAAATTGATTATTGATAATTGATTATTGAAAAAAAGCCG
>CAYNVP010000081.1:0-9948 GCA_964400665.1 uncultured Pirellulales bacterium
TCACTGTCGCAGGTGATAACGGTTATCTTTTCCGCCAGCTCGTCGATAAAAGGTTTCTGGTTCAAAGGGTCAACCGGAGAAATCGCGATTCCCTTCACGCCTCTGGCCTGCAAATCGTCGATAATCCTTCGCTGCTCGGCTGGAGTGGCGTCGGAGGTAATACGGAAATCGACCTCAAAATCAGGCAATTCAGCGGCTGCCTTTTCGCATCCCCTTCGCGTGAAAACCCAGAAATTCGCCGTGTTATTGGTTATAAAAGCTATCTTTGTTTTTCCCGCCTGGCCTGCTTCCTTTTTGGAACAGCCCGACATACATACACTCAAAGACAAGGCCAGCACCAATAAGCTGATTAAAACCAGTTTCTTCATTTTTTAATCCTCTCATAAAAAGTCGGCTCGATAAATTTGTTTTTAATCGACCGTTCATTATATACCCTTTCCTCTCGCGCGCCTACGCCCTCGCGGATATGCCTTGATTTTCAAAGGACCTGCGGAGAAAATGCACTTGTATTTTACTGCAGGACCGTTTTTACAACAAATTAAAAGGTGACAAAATGAAAAAGACAAAAATAAGTATCGTTTGCGCCGCAGTCATTGTTGCCCTGTTTGCCGGGTGCAGAAGCGAAATGAAGAAGCATCCCTCAAAGTCAAAAAAAGCCGAAACACATTTTACCGCGGACTTGGAGTCGCTCAAACAACGCAATCCCGCGCCTGAGTGGTTCCGCGACGCCAAGTTCGGAATATATTTCCACTGGGGCGTTTACTGCGTGCCCGCCTTTGCCAATGAGTGGTATCCGCGAAATATGTATGACATAAAAAGCGTCGAATACAGGCATCACGTCAGGACCTGGGGCGAGCCGAACAGGTTCGGCTATCCCGATTTTGTGCCGATGTTCAAGGCGGAAAAATTCAACGCAGATGAGTGGGCGGAATTATTCAAAGAGGCCGGCGCACAATTCGCAGGGCCTGTAGCGGAACATCACGACGGCTTTTCTATGTGGGCAAGCAGGCAAACCCCCTGGAACGCCAAAGATATGGGGCCTCATCGCGATATCGTGGGCGAATTGGCCGGGGCCATTCGTAAACGCAATATGCGGTTCGTCACCACGTTTCATCACGCACGCAATAACCTATATGAAATTGAAACAGGCGGTAAAAAACACTGGACAGGACACTACGAGTTCGTCAAAAAATATTTTCCCGAATTGCTCGATGACCCTGTGCACGCGATTATGTATGGCTATCTGCCGCGGGAACGCTTCCTCAGGATGTGGCAGGCCAAATTATTTGAGGTAATTGACAATTACCATCCCGACCTCATGTATTTCGATTCCTGGCTCGATGAAATACCGCCCCAATACAGAATGGAGTACCTGGCGCACTATTTCAATGACGCCGCACGTCTCGGCAAAGAGGTCGTAGTGACATACAAACAGAACGACCTGCCGAGGACCGTCGGAATTGAGGATTTCGAAAAGGGCAGGGCCGACAAGCTGACCCCCTTCGTCTGGCTCACTGATGATACTATCAGCCGCGGAAGCTGGTGCTATACCGAGGGACTCGGCATCAAAAAACCCCTGGTAATCGTCCGAACGATGGCCGATATCGTCAGTAAAAACGGCCAGCTAATGCTCAATATCTCCCCGAAGGCCGATGGAACCATCCCCGAAAACCAGAAGCGCGTCCTCTTGGCGATAGGCCGCTGGATGAAAAAATACGGCCAGGCAATTTACGGCACAAGACCATTCGTCGATTACGGCGAAGGCCCTGCGAAAATGCAATCCGGCGGGGCTTTCGTGAAGATGCAGAGCGGCTATACCGCAAAAGATATCCGCTATACGCGAAAAGGCAATACGGTTTACGCCATTGTTCTCGGCTGGCCCGGGGAAAATAAACAACTGACGATGACAATCTTCGCCAAAATCGGCAAAGCCGGGAATATAAAGGTCAAACGCGTCTCAATGCTCGGCACAAATCAAAAAATCAAATGGCGGCGCACCGACGGAGGCCTCGTCGTCACCACCCCGTCGAAGAAAATCGACAATATGGCTGTTGTCTTCAAGCTCATTACACACGACTGAAATTGTCTATACGTTCAGGTTTTCGTTTGGGCCATCAGAAGAGATAATCACTTTATAACACTCCCTTCGATACCATATGCTCCAAGACCTTGAAAAATCGGTCAAATTATTGTAAGCTACATAACCTTTTTGAATGAAAGGATAAAGGATATGACAAGACGTATCACAATCACATTAATTACTTTATTGGTCGTTATAGGTGGAGGTTGTGCCGGGCAGGGGGCTCCGAAAGAATCGGCCGGGATAAGCCCGGACATCCGGCTCAATTCTCTTGGGTATTTACCCTCGGCACAGAAAAAGGCCACGATTATCAACAAATGTTCCGATTTCTCCGTAAAAGAAGCAACAAAGAACAGGACCATTTACTCCGGCAAAGTTACCGGCCCCTTCAGCCAGGAAGACGTCAACCAGACCGTCTGGATTGCTGACTTTTCAAATGTGAAAAAGCCCGGCAGATATATCCTCGAAATACCAGGCGTCGGTAAATCATACGAATTCGAGATAGGCGACAGGGTTTACGATGATGCCCTTAAAACAGCTATGCGTGCCTTTTACCTCTGGCGTTGCGGCACCGCCGTCGATGCCGATTACAAAGGCAAACACTACTCTCACGCCGCCTGCCACACCGACGACGCCTGGCTCGATTACATAGGCGAGCCCAACACCCATAAAGACGGCACCGCCGGCTGGCACGATGCGGGGGATTACAATAAATATGTGGTCAATGCGGGGGTGACGGTGGCGGTGCTGGTGTGGGCGTGGGAGGACTATCAGGACAAGCTAAAGGATTTTGACCTTGATATCCCCGATACGGCGCCGGGGTATCCGGACTGGCTGAAGGAAATCAAATGGGAATACGACTGGCTTTTCAAGATGCAGTTTGCAGACGGCTCGGGCAAAGTATCACATAAGCTAAGCGCGTTGAAGTTCTGTGGCTTTATTATGCCGGAGCAGGAAGGGGACAAGAGATACTTTACGGATTGGAGCTCGCCTGCGACGGCGCAGTTCGTGGCGATGATGGCTATCGGGGCGAGAATCTTCGAGCCATACGACCCGGAATACGCGCAAAAGTGCCTCGATGCCGCGAAAGTCAGTTACGAGTTTTTAAGAAAGAATCGTGAATATTATATGATTGAGCGGGGAGTTTTCAGGACGGGACATTATCCCACGCCCGACGACGATGACAGGATGTGGGCGGCGGCGGAGATGTGGGAGACCACGGGAGACCCCAATTACCGCAGGGATTTCGAAAGAGGCACTTGGTCAAACGATGACAAGATAAACCTCTACTGGGACTGGAACAACGTCAAAAACCTCGCGATGTTCACGTATCTTATGAGCAAAAGAGAAGGCAAACGTGAGGGCCTTGTGGCTGATATTCGAAATGATTTGCTTACTACGGCCGACATTCTGGTCGCCAAGGCGAAGAAGGACGTTTACGGCAGATGCTTAGGCGGCGAGTACAGATGGGGATGCAACGGCGGTCTTGCGAGGATGACCATCACCTTGATGATGGCAAACAAGGTATCGCCGAACCCGGATTATGTTAATACGGCCAGAGACGCGATAGACCACATATTCGGCAGGAATTACTACGGCCGGTCATACGTCACCGGCCTCGGGCACAAGCCGCCGATGAGACCTCACGACAGGCGTTCCGGCGCAGACAGGGTCCGTGAGCCGTGGCCGGGTTATATTGTCGGCGGCGGACATTCCGCGACCGACTGGAAAGACGTTCAGGAGGATGCCTCTACCAACGAAGTCTGCATCAACTGGCAGGCCGCACTTGTTTATGCACTGGCGGCAGCAGAGTAAGACTAAGGACGGAAAGCAGTGGTCAGCGGATAGCGTACAGAATTTACCTTGGTTTTGTACTTGATTTGCTCAACTGATATAAAAGAAGCTTGTTTTAACGCCTCTGCAGACGAAGCAAAAGGCATCGCCGATACTTGTATCGAGAACGCCCTTGGCTGAGTATGCCAGGTTGAGCAAATCCCTCTGCCTGCCCCGGCGTAGTTGAAGTTTACCCGCCGTAGCTTGCTCGCCTCTGGCGAGGCGGAAACGAAGCCGGGTGTCTAAAAAAAAAAGGCCCGGCCGAAGCCGCGCCTTCACTATAGACTATACAGATTTTCTTCTGTGTTCTGTGTCCTGTCTCCTTGGGTTTTACTATCCGCTATCCGCTGTCATTCCTCCTCTGCCTGCTTGGCGCATTCTGCCAAAGGCGATGGCTCTGCGACCCTGCGGTAGCCAAGGGCCTTTATAACCTCAAGCACCTCGGTCCAGGTGGGGAAGGGCCTTGCATTTTTCTTCTTGTATTCGTCAATCGCCATCAGAAACTTGAACTGCTCATCGGACATATGGCCTTCTTCGGCGTTCCTTCTGTCGTCGCTTCTACGTCGGCCGGGGCCTCGCCTCCGGTCAAGACCAAGGCGTCTGTCGATTACGTTCTGTCTGCGGTCGGTCTCTTTTCTGTGGTCTTGACTGTCTTCTATGTGAGCCACTGCATGCCTTGGGCCGGGGGATTGGCGAGCGGAGGAACTTTTTCTTGCTTTGTCCCCCCGTGGTGAGCTTGCTGAATTCACTGTCTTTCTTTTATTGGTTTTCATCACCTTTGTGTCTTTCATCTTTTATCTCTACACCTTTTAATCTCCGTTGTGGCCTCTCCGTAAGGAGTCCGAATGTCTGTGACTAATTAAAGTCATCCTCGAAGATTTCGCCCTCGAACTCGTCCTCGTTTTCATCTTCAAGAGCAGAATCATAAAAGTCGTCGTATGCGTCCTGACTCTCGATTACCACGTGTGCCTCGTCCGCCATATCCTCAGGTGCCATCACGGCGTAGCGCTTGCCGTCCATAAATTCATCCTGCTGTCGTTTTACCATCGCAGGAATATCATTGTTCTTGAGAAGCTTCTCGAAGTCCTTCGCCTCTTCTGCTGTATCCGCCGTTGCTACGACCACCAGCTCCTGCAGCGCCCGGCCCCGGCCGGCTCGACTAGTCTGTGTTTTATGTCTTTTTCGGGTCCGCTTACCCATCTTACTGTCTCCCTGACTAACGAATAGTTTCTCTTTTTCAAACTACGGCCCCCGCGTGCTCTGCGGTAAATAAAGCAACCGCATCCGTTAGACGTTCTTAAAAGTATCTTCGTCAAAATCCCCCAACCCGTTTATTAAAAAAATTTTACCCGTCCCGGACGTGGTTTTACACCCTCCAACCGATTATATCAACTTGCTATAAACCCTTGTATTTGCTTGATTTAACGATATCAACTTCGACATTAGTCATTGGGTGTTGGATATTTACCCACCTCCTCTGTGCTTTACCCCGTGAGATGCGTCTTTTACTATTTCACCGGTCTTTACCCTTGCACCCTACGTGGTGCAGGGTTATTCCCGCGAAACATGTCCTGTGCTTGTCGAAGGAGTCGAACGAGTCGAAGTTTTGATTACGCCGGAAAGCCAACTGTCTGAGCGAACAGGACTCGTTGTTCAGGGCGCAATTTCAATTCGACGGCAAGGGTGGTCTTGTTGCAGTTATGAAACCACGCGGCCAGACCCTGCGAAGCGGCGAACAGGTAAACATTTCCCGCGATTAATCCGACCGCGACGTTGTAATAGGATTTCTGAATTTCCGGGTCCTTCAGGCCGGGCTCCTGAAAAGGCGCCTGTTTGTATTTTACGATATCGACGACATAGACGAGGGTTACCGGCGCATCGGCTATTGCCCTTCTTCGGCCGTGGGCGCTGACCTTTGCGCGCAGGTCGCCTGATGCGACGGGATACAGCCGATGAGTCACCGCTTCATAAAAATACGTCGCCTCAGGCATAACGACGTAAAGGTCGATTTCCTGCGAGTTGCTGGCCGATGCGGCCGTTCTGCCCAGGCGACCCATCGGCCCGGGATTGCGGTTCACGCCCCACGCCGCCCAAAGAAGATTAGACAGCGTCTGAGGAGAAAGTTTCTCCGCCTTGATATTGCGTGTGGTCTTTCTTTCCTTCAGGGCCGAAAGCACGCTTTTGCCGCCCTGCATCTCGGGACTGACAAGCGCAATCGGCTCTGCGCCCTCGATTATGTTCGCCGCTTTATTGACATCCGCTGTAGCTTTGGCCGGCCTGTCGGCGTCTTCAGCCAAACTCGAGCCTGCTGCTCCTAACATCGTCAGCGCCGGCACACTCTTCAAAAATGTCCTGCGATTCATATCAATCTCCTTTCTTTGCCTGCCCTCGCGTCTCGTTTTGAGAAGCAAAACTGCGGAGGTCGAAGGACCATAATATCTCGCAAAGCGCGCTTAAGCCAATAAGTTCTTCGGGAAATTAGTATGACGGCCAGGGGTTTACCTGAGGATAAATCTAAGCACTTGAAACCCGGGCGGGTTTACAACTTGGAGTTATTTTTCTTGGCTTCGAATTCCGAACGTTTCTTCTCGTACGTGTTAATCCGTCCCTGTCTGGGTTCAATATCAATGGACTGCTTCATATATTCTAATCCTTTTTCGTATTCTCCTCTCTCGTACGTTATCGAACCGAGATAATTGAGAAAGCATGCTTTGTCACTGTCGCTGCTTGCTTTCTTTTCTGATATCAATTCTTTGGCCCGGGCCATGTATTTGTCTGTTTCAGTCGTATTTTTACGAATCAGTTCACAGAAATAAGCCAATCTGCACCAGAGCTCAGTACCATCCGGAGCAGTTTCACAGGCTTTAACTAATGTATTGTAAGCATTGTCAAAATCACGGTCTGCGAGAAATTTATTATGTTTTTCGAGAAGACCGGCAGCAGCTATGTTGCAGAGAGGTTGTTTGCGGCAGAATTTCAGTTCCGCCCGTGAGTTCATAAGAGAATATACTAAAAAAAAGCCTATGAGAGATAACGTAACTATATTAAAGACCAACTTACCTGAACTGTGATAGAAAAAAGTAATAACTCTCGCTGAGAACAAAACTAAGAGGAAAATCGTGGCCCACCAAAAAATATAGGCAAATTTTCTTGTCTTGATAGCCTGCTCTATAGTTTCAAGTTTATTGCGTAGCCGGTCTTTATACAAAGACAGTATTATCCATAATGCTAATGTGAACGACATAAGGGTCTGTGCTATTTTGTCCAACCACCATGAAGCTCCCACCGTAAGCTGCCGGTCTTCAGCTTGCTCATAAAATTGAAATGCGGAGACAAGTTGCGACAGACCCGTCAACAGAAGAGCGAACAGAAGTATAATCAGTAAATAATTCGGCAAATCGTTTGAAAACCAGGATAACCAGCGCCTATTAATCATATTTCTCTAAATAACTTTGTGTCTTCTGGCCTTTGTGATAAAGGGATAATTATATTGTTATATGCTGATACAAAAAAGCTTTTTCAGTTCTTAAGATACTCCGCCTTCGGCGGCGAGAATCGGGTTTCGAGCATCGCGCATCGAGCATCAGGTCTTCATATCTTGCCTGCCACGGCGTAGTAAAGGACGAAGCTGGGTGGTTAAAAATTTTGTATCAGACACCATTTTTTTGTTGCAAACATCCCAACCATCCGCAATAACAATATCTTAACTTGCCGGCTCAAGCGTGTGTGCCGGCTGAATCGGACATTAACTTCTTTACTGATTATGGAGGATTTGTAGCTATGGCAAAAGCAAGGGAATCGTTGGTTGTAGCCAGCAAAATTAAAGCCTACATCAAAAGCAAAAAGATGATGACCTCATCTGATGCGATCGGCGCAATAAGCGACAAGGTCTATGGCATGCTCGATGCCGCTGTTGGACGTTGTAAGGCAAACCGCCGCAGTACCATTAAGCCACAGGACTTGTAGCCGTTCAATCACATAACCCCCTTAAATATAGAAACTTACGCTTTAAGGTGAGATGGCCGGCACTGCTTGTCCTGCATCGTTTTAGCGAAGCGGGGGGCTGTTCGAGCGGTCGAACCATCAGGGGAAAATAGTGAAAAAGGGTCGTTCCGCCCCTCGGGCGGAATGACCCTTTTTCGTTAGCACAGGAAGAGATTCGCCTGGCCGACAGACACTGTTGTCTCGATATGTTCTGTGTTATCAGTCGTTTGTTTCTACCAAATCAATATTATGCGGGAAAATTCCACAAATTTTCAGGAAATTACCCGCATGGGCCGACTGGGCACCTTCTTTGATGGGCGGACCGGTAAAATCAATGTTCGTAACCTCGAAATTGCTATTTTTGCTAAAATTTGTTCATCAGCAGACCAACAAAATCCCGATTATTATATCAGGCAGCGCTAATCGTCTATTTTTTTTGTTTTCAGAGGTGTTTAAGACGGCTGAATATGCCGCCGATAATGGTTTTGCAGGTTGATTATGAAGCTATATCGCCTGACCAACACCTTGGATTTTAGGTACACCCATAGCGAGTTTATTGATTGTAAGTCCTTAATAGTTCTATCGTTACAAAATAAGTCACGGACACGGTTAGAAATGGTTTCAACAATTAGAAAAAGTTACATCGTTTAGACGTGATTTCCTAAGGTTGACATGCTTTTGAAACTTAGACGTGCTTTTGACAATACAAATGTGATTTCGGCAATTATGCAACGAGGAACGCAATGAGAGTTTTTATGCTTGGCTGGGAGTTTCCACCCTTCATAAGTGGTGGGCTGGGAACGGCGTGCTATGGGCTTACGAAAGCTCTTGACCAGCTGGGTGTGGAAATCACATTCGTATTGCCGTCGATGGTTCAGAGTCAATACGCGACGCATGTAAAGCTACTCGGGCCGGGGATGCAGTCGAACAACAGGGGATTCAAGGTGCGATCCCTGAAGAATGTAAAGTTCAGGGCTATAACGTCTGCATTGCAGCCTTATTTGACGTCGGACGCATACCAGCACAGGATAGAGGAATCGCTGTCGAGGATACGTGGAGCACGCGGCAGGGCGGGGCAGTTCGCAGGGACGCTGGATTACAGCGGAGATATGTACACGGAGGTTCAGCGATACGCGGAGCTTGCGGTGAAGTTAGCGGCCAACGAGGAATTCGACGTGGTGCACGCCCACGACTGGATGACGTATCCAGCGGGTGCAGCCGTCGCGAGGGCCAGCGGAAGACCGCTGATAGTTCACGTTCACTCGACGGAATTCGACCGCAGCGGCGAGCACGTCAACCAGATGATATACGACATCGAGCGGATGGGCATGCACACAGCCGACAGGGTCATCGCGGTGAGCTATCTAACCCGCAATATCATAATCAGCCGATACGGGGTGAGCGGGGACAAGGTCGAGGTTGTTTACAATGGTGTCGACAGGAACGGCAACAGCAACTTGCTCTTCGGCGATACGACAATTAAAAGAGACGAGAAGATAGTGCTGTTTTTGGGCAGAATCACGATGCAAAAGGGCCCGGATTATTTTCTCAGGGCGGCCAAAAAGGTTTTGGAAAAGATGGACAACGTGAAGTTCGTTATGGCCGGCTCAGGGGACATGATGCATCGGGCAGTCGAAATGGCGGCGGAACTGGGAATAGGCAGTAAGGTTTTATTTACGGGATTTCTGCGAGGAGAGGACGTCGGGAAAATCTACAAGATGGCGGACCTCTACGTAATGCCGTCGGTATCGGAGCCGTTCGGGATAGCGCCATTAGAGGCGCTGGACAACGATGTCCCTATCATTATCAGCAAGCAGAGCGGCGTCTCCGAGGTCATAAAACACGCGCTGAAGGTTGATTTCTGGGACGTAGATGAAATAGCGAATAAAATCGTGGCAGTGCTGAAGTATCCGCCTTTAGGGATTACACTTCGGAGTCACGGCAATTACGAGGTGAGGAAGCTGCGATGGAAGGATTCAGCGCAGCGATGCGCAAAAATATATGAGGAAGCGCTGGTAGGAGTAGGATAAACAAGGAACTGGATTCCCGCT
>CAYNVP010000081.1:10048-11274 GCA_964400665.1 uncultured Pirellulales bacterium
AATATATGAGGAAGCGCTGGTAGGAGTAGGATAAACAAGGAACTGGATTCCCGCTTTCCGAAGCGGGCTCTACGCTTCGCTCCGTGTCGCGGGAATGACAAGGCATTCAAGAGGAACCAAGGGAATGGCATCAGTTTGTTTTTACTTTCAGGTTCATCAGCCGACGCGGCTTAGACACTATACGGTCTTCGACGACAACGCATATTATTTCGACGACCACAAGAATGCCGAAATCTGCAGGAAGGTTGCCAACAAATGTTACCTTCCGGCGAACCGGCTCATCCTTGACCTTATACGCAGATACGACGGCAGATTCAAGGTCGCATACAGCATAACGGGGGTATTGCTCGAACAGCTATTCGCGTATTCACCGGAGGTCATAAGCACGTTCGACGCCCTTGCCCGGACGGGCTGTGTGGAGTTTCTGGCCGAGACATATTATCACAGCCTGAGCTTTCTTTATTCGCGGAACGAATTCTCAGAGCAGGTCAACAAACACGTTCAGACGATTCAGAAGCTATTTGGCCAGACGCCGCGTGTGTTCAGGAATACCGAGCTGATATACAATAACGACCTGGCCGGTCTGATAGAGTCGATGGGCTGCTTCGATGCTATTATCAGCGAGGGCGCCGACCATATTCTCGGGTTTAGAAGTCCGAATTTCGTTTACAGCCCAAAGGGGAGTAAACATTTGCGATTATTGCTAAAGAATTATGCGCTCAGCGATGATATTGCATTTCGATTTTCCAACCGGGACTGGAGCCAGTGGCCTCTGACGGCGGATAAATTTGCGCACTGGATAAGCAAGGTCAACGGCAACGGATTCGTCGTGAATCTGTTTATGGACTACGAGACGTTGGGCGAGCATCAGTGGAAGGAGACGGGCATTTTCGACTTTATGCGGCATCTGCCGGAGGAGATTTTCAAACATCCGGACAATAACTTTATGACGCCGAGCGAGGTCATAAAGGCGTATCCGCCGATAGGAGTCGTGGACGTTCCTCAGCTGATAAGCTGGGCCGATATCGAGAGGGACCTGTCGGCATGGTTAGGCAACGCGATGCAGTCCAGTGCCATCCACGAGCTGTATCGTCTCGAAAAGAAGATTCGAAGCTGCGGCGAGCAGAACCTTATCGACGACTGGCGGAAGCTGCAGACCTCGGACCATTTTTATTATATGTGCACGAAATGGTTTTCCGACGGGGACGTGCACAAGTATTTCAATC
>CAYNVP010000082.1:0-11227 GCA_964400665.1 uncultured Pirellulales bacterium
CGACCTCCGGGTTATGGGCCCGACGAGCTACCAGACTGCTCTACCCCGCGGTCATATATAACTACAAACCATACTACGAAAACTTCTTTATAGCAACAACAAATCCGACTTATAGTGAGATTGTCAAAACTGTTACAATTTGCTTTTTATTTTCGTTGCGATTGTTTCGGCTCTACCCTGTGCATATTTAAAGGAAGGCCACTGTGTAAAAACCCCGTCACCTGCCTTGCGGGGCACTATGTGAAAATGCAAGTGCTCCACAACCTGCCCTGCCGCCCTGCCGTTGTTGCACAAAACATTGTACCCATCCGCACCCATCGCAGTCGCAACCGCGCCGGCTATCCTGCCCAGTCGAGTCCAAATCTGGCCAAGAAGCTCGGGTGGGCTACTATGCACACGCTCGACGTGCTGACGCGGCATCACAAGTGTATGGCCTTCGCTAATCGGCCCAATATCGATGAATGCAACGATAACGTCGTCCTCGTAAATCTTAACCGCGGGTATCTGTCCGGATGCTATTTTGCAGAAAATGCACTCCTGTGCGCCCATTTGCATGTCCCGTCACCGAGCACTTATGGAAAAATTATTTAGCAGCGGCGCCTTCGGCAGGTTGTTTTTTCTTCGCCCGCTTGCCTTTCTTTCCGGCTTTCGGCTCTTTCTCCAGGTTTTCCGCACCCACCAACTGGAGTAAAACCAGTTCGCCGTTATCACCCAGTCGCCTTTTGGCCAGGTGAATTATCCGCGTATAGCCGCCGGCTCTATCTAAATACCGCGGGCCAAGCTCGCTAAACAATTTACCAATTATCGTGCCCTTCTTGACTGGGCCGCTTTCTTCCTCTTTGATTATATCTCTATCGCCCAGCATTGCTATTGCCCGTCGTCTGGCAGCCAATGTCCCCTTTTTCGCCAGCGTAATCAGCTTTTCGGCAAAACTTTTGATATCTTTCGCCTTTTGAATGGTTGTGGAAATCGTCTCATTCTCAAAAAGTGATACGGTCATATTACGACGCATAGCCAGCCGATGCTCACTTGTTCGACTCAATTGTCTGCCTGAAACTCTATGACGCATAAATAGAAATTCCTCTTTTTAGGCCCCGCTTCAAATACACGGGGTAAAACACACGATTCAATTTAATCCCGTCATTCCCAGCGACAAGCCAATGTCCGCAAGCTTTCTCTTGACCTCCCGCAAGCTGGTCTTGCCGAAGCTGCGAATTTCCAGCAACTCCGCCTCGGTCAGTTTGGCAAGCTGTCCGACGGTCTCCACCTTCACCGATTCGAGACAGTTGCTCGCGCGGACTGAAAGCTCAAGCTCCTGCACGGGCATATTCAGTTTGGCCTCGAGTTCTTTATCTACCCGCGGCTGGGCTTCTTCGGCCGCCGTTTCACCGGCCACTGTTTCAGTCCCAACCTCGCTGTACTGAACAAACGGATTGATGTGCTTGCGAAGAATCTTGGCAGCTTCGACCATCGCCATATCCGGGGTAACGGTTCCATTGGTCCATATCTCAATTATCAGCCGGTCGTAATTGGTTTTCTGTCCTACACGAGTGTCCTCAGTAATATAACGAACCCTCGTGACGGGTGAATACACTGCGTCAATCGCTATCCTGCCGATTTCCTGCTCGTACCTTTCGGCCACGGCAAGCCGTTCCGAAGCGGGCACATAACCACGCCCACTCTCAACCACCATCTCCATCTCGAAATTCACATCTTTGGTTAAAGTGGCTATGACCTTGTCTTTGTCTATTATTTCTATCGCAGGGTCAGCAACAATATCAGCCCCCGTTACTGCACCCGCCTTGTTGGCGGTAACCTTCATAAGCTTCGGGCCAGGGCCCTGAAGCCGAACCGTCAGATTCTTGACGTTCAGAACGATATCCGTCACATCCTCCATTACGCCGTTTATCGAGCTAAACTCATGGTTGACACCTGCTATCTTGATGGATGTTACGGCGCTACCCTCAAGTGAGCTGAGTAAAACCCGTCTTAAGCTGTTGCCAATGGTTGTGCCGAATCCCCGCTCGAACGGCTCAATATAGAACTTCCCATATCTGTCACTCGCTACCTTCATGTCGCGTTCGACATGCGTCGGCAACTCAAGACCACGCCATGTAATTCGCATACAGGCCTCCTCAGACCTATTACCACCAGCCAGTTTTCATTAACAGCCGAATAACCATATCGGCCAACACAAAATTACCTCGAGCAGAACTCAACAACCAACTGCTCCTCTACAGGAATTTGCACATCATCCCTCGTCGGCAACGACACGACCGTCGCCTCCGGCCTATCACGGTCCAACTGCAGCCAGCTCTGCACCGTAAAATTTGGATTTATATCCAACTGCTGCTTGACTTTCTTGATGCTCTTTTCCGACCCTTTGACTGTAATTTTGTCACCCATATCGACGCTGTAGTCCGGCAAATCAACCTTGTGTCCTTTGACGTATATGTGCCCCTGGATTATCAATTGGCGCGCCGACTTCCGCGAGGGTGCGAAATTCAACTTGTAAACCACGTTGTCCAGACGTCTTTCGAGCAACTGCAACAGCATCTCGCCGGTGTTGCCTTTCAGCCTTTCCGCCTGGCGAAAATATCGCATAAACTGGTTTTCCCAGATCCCGTAGAACCGCTTGACCTTTTGCTTTTCACGAAGCCGAACCCCATATTCGCCGACCCGGCCTCTCCGCCAGCTATGCATTCCCGGAGCCAAATTTCGCTGCTTTTTTTCCACGGGGCACTTCGCCGTCTCGCACCTCGAACCCTTTAGCATCAGCTTGATGCCTTCACGGCGACAATGTTTGCAAGATGAACCGAGATAACGTCCCATTTGACCTGTCCAAGCTCCTAAAAATTACTTAAATAAATTACTATTCATTCACCAAAAATCACCAAAAGACTTACACGCGCCTGCGCTTTGGCGGTCGACAACCATTATGGGGCAGCGGCGTCACATCTTCAATCGATGAAATCCGCAGCCCTGCCTGCTGCAACGCGGCAATCGCAGATTCCCGCCCGGGGCCGGGACCTTTCACCTTAATCTCGACCTCGCGAACCCCATTGCGCATAGCGGCCCCGGCAGCACGCTGCGCCGCCTGCTGCGCCGCAAAAGGAGTGCTCTTACGAGAGCCCTTGAAACCCACACAACCGGACGAACTCGAACATATCGTATCGCCGTTGGTGTCCGTTATTGTTATCAGGGTATTGTTGAACGTCGCCTTTATGCAAACGACCGCCCGAGCCACGTTCTTTCTGACCTTGCGTTTTCCGACATTCGCCATAGTTCAAAAACTCCAGATACCTGAATAAAACCGGTATTATGAAAACAAAAAAACCTTTAATGCACCTCTTTCACACCCTTCTTCCCGGCCACGGTTTTTCTCGGCCCCTTACGGGTCCTCGCGTTGCTACGCGTCCGCTGACCACGAACAGGCAGTCCCTTTCTGTGGCGAACACCCCTGTAACAGGTTATATCGCGCAGACGGGCGATGTTCTGGGCAATCTGCCTGCGAAGCTGCCCCCCTATTACATAACTGCGCTCGATTATCTGGGTGATTCGGCTCAGCTCATCCTCTGTAAGCTTACCTGCCTTGGCATCCCTGTCTATCTCCGCCTCTTTGAGAATCTCCTCGGCAGTATGTCTGCCTATGCCGTAAACATAAGTCAGCGCAATCCATATTGCCTTTTGATTTGGTATATCAACACCAACAACACGCGGCATACCAGCTCCTTTTAATTTCCCTTAGCCGTGACGCATTTGTGCCTGCAAATCATCGCTGTCGCTGTTTGTGACGGGGGTTGCTGCAAATCACGTGCACAACGCCCTTGCGACGAACAATCCTGCAATTCTCACAAATACGCCTTACTGAACTTCTGACTTTCATTGTTAAAATCCACTTTATAAAACACTCGCCCGCCAAACGTTTGGCGGAAACACAAAGTAACCAGCCGTTTAATTGCGCAGAATTATACGGCCTCTGTTAAGGTCATAAGGAGACATCTCGACGGTGACCGTATCGCCCGGCAGTATCCGAATAAAGTGCATCCGCATTTTGCCCGAAACGTGCGCCAGAATTTGATGCCCATTCTCCAGCTTCACTCTGAACATCGCATTCGGAAGCGCCTCAGTCACCTCTGCCTGCAACCTTATTGCATCCTTTTTGACCATATAAACTATTTTACCGTCAACACCTCACATCCATCACTGGTTATCGCTATCGTGTGCTCGAAATGGGCCGAGCACTTTCCGTCTTTGGTTACAACCGTCCAGCCGTCCTTCAATATCCGCACGTCTTTTGTGCCGCTGTTAATCATCGGCTCAACCGCCATTACCATCCCTTCAGCCAGGACAATGTCATCCGCCAAAAGCTCTTCATTGACAAAATTCGGCACCCGCGGTTCCTCGTGCATCTCTGTGCCGATTCCATGCCCGACGAACTCTCTTACCACTGAAAATCCGGCTGATTCGGCCAGCCGTTGCATTTCGCCCGCTATACTGCTCCAGCAGACTCCTGGGGCCGCCTTTGTTATCGCCATCTCAAGTACCTGCCTTGTAACATCCATCAACCGGCGCTTTTCCTCAGACACTTCACCTATGGCAACCGTAATGGCGGCGTCGCTGCAATACCCGCGGAGCCGCGCCCCGAAATCAATACTCAAAATATCGCCTTCTTTGAGCTTGACGCGGTCCGACGGTATCCCGTGAACCACCTGTTCATTAATCGACGCGCAAATCACGCCTGGAAACGGCGTTTTGGCGCTCGGATTTCGCACACCCTTAAACAACGGCTGTGATTCTGCCTGCGCCGTCATTTTTGCCGCCATGTTGTCCAGTTCGGCCGTGCTTACCCCGGCCCTGGCCATCTCCTGCAATTTTAAAAGAACGTCGGCCACAACGACACCTGCCTTACGCATCAACACAATTTCACGCGAACTGCGAAGCGTTATAGCCATCTACAAAGCCACATTACGCCAAAGGGTCCAGTTTGCTGAATATCTGGTCTCTTACTTCTTCTGCGTCCCCGTTGGCATCGATATCATAGACGGCGTTTTTGCCCTTGTAGTAATTAACCAAAGGCGCCGTCTGCTCGTTGTAATTTTTCAGCCGGGTCTTCACGACTTCAACAGTATCATCCGGCCTCTGAACAAGTGAGCTGCCATCCTTGTCGCACACTCCGTCAACCTTCGGCTTCAAATTCTCAACGTGATAAACCGCAGCGCACTTCGGACAAATACGCCTGCCCGTTATCCTTCTGACAATCACTTCTTCATCCACGCCAAGATTTACAACCGCGTCTATCCGTTTGCCCTTGCCGTCGAGAGCTTTATCAAGGCCGGCCGCCTGCTTTACCGTGCGGGGAAAACCATCCAGCACGTATCCGCCCGCGGGCGCCCTGCCGATTTCATCAGTCATCATATCTATAATAACGTCATCCGGCACAAGCGCCCCGGAATCCATAAAGCTTTGTGCCTTTTTGCCAAGCTCTGTCTCTTTTGCCCTGTGATGTCTCAGTATGTCGCCGCTCGACAAATGCAGCAGGCCATACTTGTCCACTATATACTTGCACTGCGTTCCTTTGCCAGCGCCGGGAGCACCTAACAGCACTATCCTCATGCGTATGCTCCTTTTATCCTGCCGGTCTCACTGAAGCCCTCGTAGCTGTGCATAAGTAAGCTGGCTTCAATTCTCTGAACAAGGTCCAGCGAAACGCTGACGACAATCAGCAGACCCGTGCCACCCAGGAACGTCGCCACTCGCCATTCAACACCCAACAAACGTATCGCCACCGAAGGGACCACGGCGATAATAGCCAAAAATAGACCGCCGTAATAAGTTACCCGCGTCATTACTGTCTCAAGATAATCCGCCGTTCTGCGACCGGGACGCAGGCCCGGGATAAAGCTGCCCGAATCCCGCAGGTTCTTGGCAAGCTCCTTCGGCTGGAACTGAACCGTAACCCAGAAATACGCGAATAGGAATATCAACACCATATAAAGAAAGTTGTATGTGAATGACCTCGAGCCCAAAGCATTTTGGATAGTCAAAAACACTGCCGAATCCCTCAATACGGCTATTCGTCCCAACTGGACCACTATAACCGGCAAAAAGGCCATAAACGACGAGGCGAAGATTATCGGCATCACGCCGCCGTGATTAATACGAAGAGGCAGATAATGTCTTTGTCCGCCATACATCCGGTGACCTCGCATCATCTTGGCCTGCTGAACGGGTATGCGCCTTTGCCCCTGCGTTATCAGAATTGCACCCGCAACAACGAACACAAACGCGCCGACAAGCAGCAGAATCTTCGTAGGCCCTATGCTGCCCGGTGGGGCGGCAATATCGAACGAAACGCTCTGGGAAAGTTTGTGAATCGCCCAGGGCATCCGAGCTATGATTCCCGCCATAATAATTAAGCTGATGCCGTTGCCTATGCCATACTCATCTATCTGTTCGCCAAGCCACATCAGAAATATTGTCCCGGCTGTCATACTGAAAATACCCATCATTGTCGCCCACACACGCATACCTGGATACGTGTAGCCGCCAAGCATCCGCATATACATCAGCGATTGAAGCACGCATATCGGCACCGTCAGGTACCGCGTATATTCCTGTATCTTCTTGTAGCCCGTCTGCCCCTCCTGCCGAAGCTTCCTCAAAGCCGGAACAATCTCGCCAAGCAGCATCAAAATAATCGAGGCCGTTATATACGGCATAATGCCAAGACCGAATAAGCTGCTGTTGTCAAGGTTGCCGCCCGTGAATATCTGCATCATTGCCGCCGCCCGTCCGGCCGCACTTTCGCTATCGCGGGCCCCCGCTGCCGCCGCTATCGCTTCCGAGTCAAATCCCGGTATTGTGATATGAAAACCGACCCTGTAAATAAGCAACAGCGCCAGCGTAAATAGCACCTTGTTCCGCAAATCAGCAATCTTGAATATGTTAAATACCGTTCTAAGCATCTTCACTTTCTCGTATAACAGTAATCCCCGGCAATCGCAAACTGCTCGCTATAAAACCTGCACCGTTCCACCGCAACCGACAATCTTTTCCTCCGCGGACCTGCTGAATCTGTGCGCAGCCACCTGCAGACGCTTCGTCAGTTCTCCGTTGCCGAGAATCTTCACTCTGCTATCGCGACTGTCAACCAGACCAACGTCGCAAAGTGTCTGCAAACCCACAGTCGTGCCATCCGCAAATCTCTCTAATTGCGAGACATTTACGACCTCGTACCGCCGGGCAAACTTGAAGTTGCTGAAGCCCCGCTTCGGCATACGCCGAAACATCGGCATTTGTCCGCCCTCGTGCAATGACTCCCGCATCGCGCCCGCGCGACTGCGGCTGCCCTTGTGCCCCTGCCCGCAGGTCTTGCCGTGACCGCTGCCGGTGCCTCTGCCGAGACGCTTGCGCGGCTTGTGTTTGCCCGCAACAGAAGTTATTTGCCATTCGTACATCTTTTGTATCACCACCTTTTTACCGGCTGTACCTCTACGCCGCGAAGAGCTTCGACCATCTCTTTGCTGCGCAGCCTCAGCAAACCATCCATTGTGGCCTTTACGACGTTCTTGGCCGACGTGCTGCCGTAAACCTTGGTAAGCACATCCTGAACACCTGCGTATTCCAGAACCGCACGTGCGCTGGACCCGGCAATTACGCCCGTCCCGGGACTGGCAGGCACAATCGCTATCCGTGTTGAACCGAACTTTCCGGTAATCCGATGAGGAATCGTCCGACCCGACAGCGAGATTTTCCGCAGGTCCTTCTTCGCTTCCTTTATGCCCTTCTCAACCGCCGCCGGAACCCCGTTGGCCTTACCATAGCCGAACCCGACGGTTCCCGAACGGTCACCCACTACCACCAAAGCCGCAAAACTGAATCTGCGCCCGCCTTTGACTACTTTGGCGCACCGATATACCTTAACTACCGTATCCTCTAACAGCGCCTCTTCCTGTTCCAAAGCTTTGAACGCATCTTGTGCCAATTTCTTTCTCCAGACTTACGAAGTCTATTCTACTTTCAAAACACAAGTCCCGCTTTTCTGGCCGCATCCGCGAGACTCTTGACCCTGCCGTGAAACTTGTACGAACACCTGTCAAAACACACACATTTGATACCCACGCCGATTGCTTCCTTGGCGACTGCTTCACCCACCATTTCCGCCGCCTTCTTGTTGCCTGTCTTGGCAATTTTATCCCGCAGGGTCTTCGACCTGGTGCTGGCGGAAACGAGAGTCAATCCTGCCACATCGTCTATCACCTGAGCATATATGTGCCTGCCCGAGCGGAATACCGACAACCTCGGCCGCTCTGATGTTCCACTAACCTTTTTGCGCACGTGAAATTTGCGTCTTTGCGCTGCTCTTTGAACGTTTTTCCTGCTCATCTGTTTAACCCGTTGTCCCGGAAGCAAACGTTTTGCCGACCTTGCGTTTTACAATCTGACCGGCGTAACGAATCCCCTTGCCCTTATACGGCTCAGGGGGTTTTATCTTGCGCACGTCTGCGGCGAACCGATTCAGCACGCACTTGTCCGACCCGGACAGAGTAAACCTGGCCGGCGTGTCATCGCCCCTGGTTGCCGCCACTTCTATTTCCACCTTAATCCCCTTAGGTATCGCCATCTGGACCGGATGGGCAAAACCCACCTGCAGAACCAATTTGCCGCCCTGCTCCTTGACGGTGTAGCCCGTGCCATAAATCTCAATCTTCTTCTCGAAACCCTTGCTCACTCCTTCAACCATGCTCGCCAGCAGCGCACGCATCGTCCCGTGCAGCGCCTTGTCCTGACGAACCTCGGGATGTTTGTTGTCAACCACTAAGCTGTTGTTCGCATTGTCAAGCCGAACCTGTATGTGCGGATGACAGTCCATCTCCAGAGTCCCCAGCGCACCCGTTACCTTCACGTGCCGGCCTTTCTGCTCGACCTTCACTCCGGAAGGTACACTTATCGGTTTTTTACCTATACGACTCATTAGCACACCGTGCAAATTATCTCGCCGCCGATTTTGGCCTGCCGGCAGCTCTTATCACTCATCAGTCCCTTGCTCGTCGAAACCACCACTATACCCATACCGTTCATAACGACGGGCAGGTCCTCAGCGGACGAATAAACCCGCCGACCCGGCTTGCTTACCCTTGCGATTTGCTCTATCGCACTTTGGCCGGCCTGGTCATATTTCAGCTTAACCCTCAATATACCCTGCACGCCGTCCTCGATACGGTCAAAGTCTTCAATATAACCTTCGGTCTTTAAGACAGCCGCAATTGCCGTGCAAATATTCGAGGCCTTGATGTTCACCTGTCTGCTTTTTATCCGAGCAGCGTTTCGAACTCTGGTCAACATATCCGCTATTGGGTCACTCAAACTCATATTCGCTTCTCTTAACTTCTGTGAGTCGTTTGTCGTCAACTTTTACCGGTTCTCACCAGCTTGCCTTTTTCACGCCCGGAATCTTTCCTTCGTTGGCCAGCGTTCTGAAGCAAAGCCGGCAAACCTTGAACTTCTGATAGACGGCCCTGGCCCTGCCGCAAAGCTCGCAGCGAGTGTATTGCCTTACCCTGAACTTCTGTTTCTTTTTTACCTTGTTTTCAAGGGCCTTCGTTGACATAGTTGCTCGCAAAAACCTTTAACTTATCGTTATAACCAAAAATTAGTCCGCTTCTGCCTGTCCTGCTTTTCCACCGCTCTTCGGAACCCTGAACGGCGTTCCAAACAGCGCCAGCATTCTTCTGGCCTCGTCATCGGTCCTGGCCGTCGTCACAAACGTGATGTTCATACCCTGCTGAAATTCGACCTTTGCAGGGTTGATTTCCGGGAAAACCGTCTGCTCCGAGAGCCCCATCGAGTAGCTGCCTCTGCCGTCAAAACCGTTAGGATTAAGCCCGCGAAAATCCCGCACCCGTGGTATCGCCAGGCTTATCAGCCGGTCCATAAACTCATACATCCGCTCGCCGCGAATGGTAACCTTCAAACCGGTCTCCTGCCCCGCGCGAACCTTGAAATTCGAAACGCTTTTCTTGGCCTTGCACACCAGCGGCATCTGTCCCGTTATCAATATCAGGTCGGCCTTGGCCAGCTCAATAAACTTTTTGTCCTGCACCGCCTTGCCCACGCCCATCGAGATGATTATCTTCTCCAGTCGCGGCACGGCCATCCGGTTCTTATACCCGAACTCTTTTACCAGCTCCCCAACAACCTTCGACTTGTATAAATCTTTCAAACGCGCCATCGTTTTCTATCGCCGTCTATTTCTTTTTAGAATACCTGATATCGCTTATCTTGCTGCCGTCTTTGGCCACTCGCCGCTTGGAGCCGTCCTTGCCAAGCTCATATCGCACTCTGCTGCCACTCGAGGTCTTCGGATTGACCGGCAAAACGTTGCTTATATGAATCGGCTGCTCGATATTTATCCGACCGCCGGAAGGATTTCTCCGCGAGGGCCGAACGTGCTTCTTGGCCAGATTGAGCCCCTGAACAACAACCTTGTTCTCTTCTCGAAGCACGCGAAGCACCTTACCCGTCGCCCCTTTGGAGTCGCCGGTTATTATCTGAACCATATCATCTTTTTTCACGTGCATCGCCATCTGTCGCCTTTTCTCCGCCTGTCAAACAACCTCGCTGGCAAGCGAGATAATCTTCATATAGTTTTTCTCTCGAAGTTCCCGCGCAACCGCTCCAAAAATACGCGTGCCTATGGGGTTGCCGTCGCCGTCAATCATCACCGCCGAATTGGTGTCGAACCGCACGTAACTGCCGTCGGCACGTCTGACCGGATGTTTCGTGCGGACAATAACGCATTTGTGCACCTTCTTGTTGTCGAGCTGGCAGGTGGGCAGCCATTTCTTTATCGCAACGCACACGATATCACCGATGCTCGCCACCGCCCGCGTGTATTTGCCGCGTGCGCCGCTCTTACCCAGAACCCGGATGCACTGCGCCGACTTCACGCCGGAGTTGTCGGCTATATTCAACATCGTCTCTTGTTGTATCATCTTCTGCTTTCCAGCTATTGCTGCGGCTGTTCCTGAACCACTTTTTTCACAATACGCACAAGACGCCAGCTCTTGGTCTTGCTGTATGGCCTGCTCTCGGCAACTTCCACTACGTCACCTACGTTGGCCTCGTTACGCTCGTCGTGAACTATAAACCGCGTTTGCCTCTTGAGAAACTTGCCATACTTGGGATGCTTGAACACGTAACCCATCGCGACCCTTATGCTTTT
>CAYNVP010000083.1:0-11216 GCA_964400665.1 uncultured Pirellulales bacterium
CGGGGTGGGTGTCCAGTCGGCTTTCCACATAGCGGTATGCGGCATCCAGTGGCCAGTCTCCCAGAAACCCCACATAACAATGGCTTCGACCTTGGGATGGGCGAAAAGAATCGGGAAGAACGTTCGAAGCGCATCGGCCTTACCCTGTTCGTCATCGGCGGTGAAGAGACATTCGGTGATTTTAATCGGCAGGTCGAACTCGGCGAGCTTATCAAGTGTCTTCTGGACGTCCTGGGGGGAAGTGGGAGTGGTGCGGTTTTGGCCCAGGGTGAAGAAGTGGCCCTGGCAGCCGATTCCGCCGATGGGGACACCGTTTGCGAGAAGGTTTTTGATTTGAGTTATATAGGCATCGGCATTGTAGCAGCCCTCAACGAGGATGCCGTAGTCGTTTACGCACAGGACGGCGTCTGGATTTCCGGCTTTGGCCATATATGCCATTTCGTTGATGACGCCGTAGCCGAGTCGGCGGCGGAAAAAGTCGCCGTAAATCATTTCGTTATTCAGGTCGAACTCGGTGATGCGGCCTTTGAAATGTTCGGTGACGCCGATGGCACGGCGTTTGACGGCTGCGCGAAGGTCGTCGTTATTGAGCTTGTTTAACCAGGGCATAATGAACTTGTCTTTTGCCCAGAAAATGCAGTGGCCGCGCATCGGTATATTTAAGTCGCGGCACATCTCCCAGATTCTGTCGGCGACGCCGTAATCGACGACGCTGGGTCGTTTTTCGCAGTCATACCATTTGAGGGCGTTTTCGTGCACGGCGTAGTTGAAATTCTCGGAGAGGACTTTCAGGAACATCTTTCTGTCGTTCGGGGACATGGGGTTGGTGTCGTTTTCGGCAAGATGATTGGTAATCGCCGTGCCGAACAGGAATTCGTGGCGTACCTGCCGGACATTAACGTCGGCGCCGGGGGCGGTTTTTATTTCGATATCGCCCATTCGGATTTGAGCTATTCGTGCGTCTATTGCGGCCGGCGTGAGCTTGGCTGAAATATCGTCCCGGGCCAAACAGAGGGGCGGAGTAAGTGTAATTACGGCCAGAAACGGGATTGTTGACATTGCCTTCATAACCTGCGCTCCTTAATTTATAATTGACCATTGCATCTACAAACCGGACGGTTACTTTTACTTAATAATCCGAGCGAAGTAAAGCCAAATCGAGGCATCTTACGTTGTTCACTATGCTCCGGCGAAAAGTGTGGATTCTGCGAACATGGGGCGATAAATTAATTATAATTACAGAGAGGGACTTATTAAGGAGATATGAAAATGAAGCTGAATGTGAAGGCGTTTGCGCTCGTATGCGGGCTGATGTGGGGATTCGGTGTGTTTTTCCTGGCGTGGTGGATAATGCTGTTCGAGGGGGCGACCGGTGAGGTGACAATCCTGGGCCATATTTACCGTGGATTTAACATCAGCCCTCTGGGCAGCGTGATAGGGCTTGTCTGGGCGCTGGCGGACGGGGCCATAGGGGGGGCGATATTCGCGTGGCTGTATAACCTGCTGTCGGCCAAAATGACGAGGCCGGGAACTCCATAACCGATGACGATTTAATGGCAGCGGTTACAGGCAAGGGCCAACAGGGCGAGGTAGTAAATGGTGAACGATGCGACGGCGAGGAGCAGGCCGGCAAGCGCGGGAATTGCGGCTGTGAAACGGGATTTGTTGCGCCAGCAGCGCATTAAAGATAGAACCCCAAAAATTACGGATGCGGCGGGCAGGACGGCGCAAAGTGTATGAATGGTTCTATAAAGAAGAGTGTCTCTGACAAGGCAGGCAACGGGGGAATTATCATGCAGGAACTTTATCCTGTGAACTGAGACGTATAAAAGAGGTATCGCTGTGACAGCGATAATGAACGAAGCGAGGCCGAATCGGCTGATTTTTGTGCCGACAGAGGCAGGTTTGATATTGTCTGTATCCGATTTTTCAATCATCTTAGGTTTCCAATAGTATATACGCATTGGGCGAGAAAATCTCAAATCTTTCAACAAACGCCGGAGAAAATCGTATAAAAAACAGGTGTTAAGCGCGATAGATTCGGTTATAATAGTGACATGAACCTTACGAAAATGAGGAGATTTGTTATGTGCGAGCATTGCGGCTGTGGACAGGACAAAAATGAACAGACCTTCGAGGAGAAGGTCAAAACGATAATCGACACCATAAGGCCGAATCTGCAAAGTCACGGCGGCGACGTGGAACTGGTCGCCACAGAAAGCGACAACACCGTCAAGGTCCGCCTGCAGGGGGCGTGCTCGGGATGCCCCGGCGCACAAATGACCTTAAAGATGGGTATCGAGCGCCTGCTAAAGGAAAAAGTCCCGCAGGTCAAAGAAGTCGTCGCTGTAGATTAAACTATATCCTCTCCTTCAGCTACGCAAGATGCGTCGCTATCTTGCGTACGGTCGGCTTTTCTATCACACCTCGCTCGGTGATAATTGCGGTGATGTTTTTTGCGGGGGTGACATCGAATGCGGGATTGTAAATCTTGACGCCATCGGGTGCTGTTTGTTTGCTGCCGCAGAAGCGAACTTCTTCTGCCGGCCGTTGCTCGATGGGAATATCTTTACCGGTTTTTGTTTTCAAATCCTTTCTTCGCTGCGCTACGAAGGACAGGTCGAAGGTGCTCGAAGGTGCGGCGATGTAAAACGGTATTCGATCCGCCCTTGCCGCAGGCCTCTCGGCCTTCGAGCCGAGGGGCGAGACCTCGCCCGCCGCTGCGCGGCGAGGCGGGTGCGCTTTGGCAAGGACGCTGAGGGAATATGTCCCTATCTTGTTCGCGGCGTCGCCGTTTGCGGCAATTCGGTCTGCCCCTGTGATGACCATATCGATTTTACCTTGAGCCATCAAAGCGCCTGCCATATCGTCACAGATTACGGTAACGTCGATACCCGCCTGTTTCAATTCCCACGCCGTTAAGCGCGCTCCCTGCAATAACGGCCGGGTTTCATCCACATAGACCTTGAAACGTTTGCCCTGTTTTTTAGCTTCGTAAAGGACTGATAGTGCCGTGCCCTGTCCGGCCGTCGCCAGGGCGCCGGCGTTGCAATGGGTCAAAATCGAGAAACCGTTTTTAACAAGCTTCGCACCGTTCCGGCCTATTTTCAGGCACATTCGCACGTCTTCATCGAAAATAGCTTTGGCCTGGGCCAAGATGACGCTACGCAGTTGTGTCGCTTTTGCGGCAGGATTGCGTTTGGCAAATCCCTTTGCGCATTTTTCTATCCTGTCCAGCGCCCATTGCAGATTCACAGCCGTTGGGCGCGAGCCCTCGAGGTATTTGCAGCCCAGCTTCAGGACCGCCAGGACCTCCTTCGGCGACGCTTTGGGAGATATACCCTTAAGGGCCAGGGCAGCGCCGAACGCACCTGCGACACCTATTGCGGGGGCGCCGCGGACCGCGAGTGTTTTTATCGCGCTATATAACTGCTTTACCCTGACGCAGCGTATGAGTTTATATTCACCGGGAAGCCGTCTCTGGTCTATAATCTCGATGTACCCGTCAATCCCTCCGACCCACCTGATTGTTTTTACTGCTGCTGTCTTACTCATCACTAAAAATCATAAATTGGCAATTGGCAATCGGCAATCAAAAAACTTTACGTTATCCTGTCTTGATTTTCTTTTTCGCCGACGACGATTTTTCTTCGAGCTTTTTCCGCAGATAGCTGCCCGTATAGCCGGCCTTGTTTTTGGCGATTTCTTCCGGCGAGCCGGTCGCAACAACCGTTCCTCCCGCGTCCCCGCCTTCGGGTCCGAGGTCGATTATGTAATCGGCCATTTTGATTACATCGAGGTTATGCTCTATTACTACAACGGTATTGCCCATATCGCACAAACGCTGCAGGACGTTGAGCAGATTATGAATATCCGCAAAATGCAGGCCCGTCGTCGGCTCATCGAGGACGTAAAGCGTATGACCGGTTGCGGCCTTACCCAGCTCGGAGGCGAGTTTCACCCGCTGGGCCTCTCCACCGGAGAGCGTCGTGGAGGGTTGTCCGAGTTGCATATACCCGAGGCCGACGTCGTTGAGCATTTTGAGGAAGCGGACGACCGTGGGGAAATTGGCGAAGAATTCGAGGGCTTCCTCAACGGGCATATCGAGGACATCGGCGATTGTTTTGCCCTTGTAAGTTATCTCCAGCGTTTCGGGGTTATACCGTTTGCCTTTGCACTGCTGACAGGTCACATAAACATCGGGCAGAAAGTGCATTTCGATTTTCATTGTTCCCTGGCCCTTGCAGTTTTCGCATCGGCCGCCCCTCGTATTGAAGCTGAAGCGGCCCGCCTTGTAGCCGCGAATCTTCGCTTCGCGCGTCTTGGCGAATAATTTACGAATCTCATCAAGCACACCCGTATAGGTCGCAGGATTGCTTCGGGGGGTTTTGCCGATGGGGGACTGGTCGATTTCGATTACCTTGTCGATTTGCGATGTGCCGAGGATGGTTTTGTGTTTGCCGGGATGCTCGCGCGAGTTATACAGCCGGCGGCGAAGCGCCCTCAATAATACCTGGTCAACGAGGGTCGATTTGCCGGAGCCGGAAATGCCGGTTACACAGACGAATACGCCGAGGGGGAACTTGACGTCGATATTTTTGAGATTGTGCTCGGCGGCGCCTTTGACCTCGATAGACTTGCGAAGGTTGTATTTGCGTCTTCCGGGGGGCAGTGCGATTTTTTTTCTGCCGGCGAGGTAGTCGCCGGTGAGTGATTTTCTGCACTTGATAACGTCGTTGAGCGTTCCCTCGGCGACGATTTCGCCGCCGTGTGCTCCTGCGGCGGGGCCGATGTCGATGACGTGGTCGGCGGCCTTGATGATGTCCTCGTCGTGCTCGACGACGATGACGGTGTTTCCTATTTGTGCCAGCCGCTGAAGTATCCCCAGCAGGCGGTCGTTGTCGCGCTTGTGCAGCCCGATTGTCGGCTCATCGAGGACGTAGCAGACGCCGACGAGGCCGCTGCCGACCTGAGTGGCGAGTCGAATCCGCTGTGCCTCGCCGCCCGCGAGTGTGCCGCTTCGCCTGTCGAGCGTGAGGTATCCGAGGCCGACATCCACCATAAAGCCGAGGCGCAGCTTTATTTCTTTGAGAATCCTTTCGGCGATTACGGTCTTTTCCTTATCGAGCTTGAGCTTATCGAAGAATTCCTGCGCCTTTTCGATGCTGAACATCGACAACTGGTGAATGCTCATATCGCCTACGGTTACGGCAATCGCTTCGGGCCGTAATCTTGCTCCGCTGCATTTTTTACAGGGCAGCTCGCCGAAGAAGCTGTGCAGGCGCTGCTTGACGTATTCGCTTTCGGTGTGTTTCCATCTCCGCATAAGATTGGGAATGACGCCTTCGAACTCATAGCCATATTTGTCCTCGTCCTCGTCCGTCGTGCCATACATCAAGATCCGCCGAATGCGTTCGGGCAGACGGTCGAAGGGCATCGTTCTACTGACTTTAAAGTCCTTGCAGAACTCGTGGATGAGCCAGCCGTAATACATATTCATCTGTTTGCCGCCCTTTCGCCAGGCGTCGATTGCGCCGTCTTCGAGCGACCTTGATTTGTCCGGGACAATCAAGTCGGGGTCGAATTCGAGGGTCACGCCTAAGCCGTCGCAGCTCTTGCAGGCGCCGTATGGGCTGTTGAAGCTGAAAAGGCGGGGCGACAATTCTTCGAGTGAGGCCTCGGGGTGTTCAGGGCAGGCGAATTTTTCGCTGTATATGGTCTCGCTCCATTCTTCGGTTGCGCTACGAACGGCAGGCCTTTTGCCGTTGCCTTGCTTATCATCCGGCTTCTGGCTTAATACGACGACCAGGCCGTCGGCGAGCTTTAAGGCGGTTTCGACCGAGTCGGCCAAACGGACGCGAACCTGTTCATTTATTATCAGGCGGTCAACGACGGCTGCAATACTGTGCTTTTTCTTCTTGTCGAGGGCAGGGGTGTTTCGGATGTCGTAAATCGTCCCATCCACCCGCACGCGGACGAAACCCTCCCGCTGGATTGTCTTGAAAATGTCTTTGTGCTCGCCTTTTTTGCCGCGAATCAAGGGGGCGCAAATCTGCACCTTTGTTCCGGCGGGGCTTGCGATAATCCAATCGACAATCTGCGATGAGTGCTGGCTTGAGATTTGCCTGCCGCAGACCCAGCAGTGAGGGGTTCCGGCCCGGGCGAATAACAGGCGGAAGTAATCGTAGATTTCGGTTGTTGTCGCCACGGTCGAACGGGGATTTGCGGTTGCGCTACGCTGTTCGATGGCGATAGTGGGGGGAAGGCCGGTGATTTCGCCGACGGCGGGCTTTTGCATCTGCTCCAAAAACTGCCTTGCATACGAGCTTAATGATTCGACGTATTTGCGTCTTCCCTCGGCGAAAATGGTATCGAAGGCAAGAGAGCTTTTTCCTGAGCCGGAGATGCCGGTTATTACGACTAACTTGTCGCGCGGTATCTCAAGATTGATATTCTTGAGATTATGTTCGGCTGCGCCGGTTATTCTGATTACCTTTTCCGTTTGCTCTACCATATGCTACCGCCAATACTCACCGCAGAGCACGCTGAGACCGCAGAGAAAAACACAAATTAAACTCTGCGTGCTTTGCGGTCTCCGCGGTGAAACGTATGCTTGCACTGGTTATCGACAAATTTCGACAATAATCCAAACTGATTATTGTAGCAAAAATGCGGGAAAAAGCAAATCCAGACAAGGGATTTTACTTGCAATCTACGCCGTGTTTGTTATCATACACTCATAACGAGTGGGAAATTAATACCTGGGGGCGGAGGAAAAGTAAAATGAGAAGGGCGATTCTTTTGTTCGCAGTTTTCTTCGCAGTGGCCGTCTGTCAGGCAGAAACAGTATACGTTGACGCCAACGCCACAGGCGCAAACAACGGCACAAGCTGGGTCGATGCCTACAAATATCTGCAGGACGCTCTGGCCGATGCAAATCCTAATGGTGATGTCGATGAGATTTGGATAGCACAAGGCATATATACGCCTGACAGTAATTCATCCGAGCCAAGTGGCAGCGGAGATCGCAACGCTAAATTCCAGCTCATTAATGGAGTTACTATCAAAGGCGGTTTCGCCGGCTTCGGACAACCTGATCCCAACACCAGAGATATTGAGTTATATAAGACCATCCTTAGTGGTGATCTGCTCGGCAATGACAACCCAGCTACGCCAGTAGAATATTTGTTAGAGGACCCCTACCGAGCAGACAACAGCTATCATGTCTTCTTCCATAAGAACCTTGACAGCAATGCCGTGCTCGACGGCGTAATCATCACAGGTGGAAATGGCAATAGTTACCACGGTGGCAGCGGAATGTACAATAGCTCCAGCAACCCAACGCTAACGAACTGCACCTTCTCCAAAAACTCGGCGTTTGATTACGGTGGAGGTATGCTCAACAACAATAGCAATCCGACAGTAACTGACTGCACCTTTTCTAGCAACTCGGCTTACCGTGGCGGCGGGATACGTAACGACAATAGCAGTCCTACGCTGACTGGCTGCACTTTCATAGGCAACTCGGCTAAGACCTATGGTGGCGGAATTGAAAACTGGGCCCGTAGCAGCCCTACAATAAGCAACTGCACTTTCATCAGCAATTCTACCAAAGAGAGCAACGGTGGTGCGATATACAACTGGTTTTACAGCAGCCCGATACTAACTAACTGCGCCTTTATAGGCAACTCGGCTGACTGGAGCGGCGGCGGAATATGTAACTCCGACTACAGCAACCCGACAGTGAATAATTGTCTCTTCAGCGATAACACGGGTCGCTACGGCGGCGCGATGATTAACGGCCGCTACAGCAGCCCGACAGTAAATAACTGTACCTATACCCGCAACTCGGCTTACGTTGACGGTGACGGGATCCTTAATATCGACGATAGCAGCCCGACACTGAAAAATTGTATCCTATGGGATAATGGCGAGGAGATTTATAATTATGATGCCAGCTGTGTGCCTATAATTGACTATTGTGATATTCAGGGCGGTTATCCTAGCGGTACGAATATTATCGATGTTGATCCACTTTTTTTCGACGCCGACGGAGCTGATAACACACCGGGGACAGAGGATGACAATTTGAGACTTTCAGCAGACTCGCCCTGCATCGACGCCGGTGACCCTAACTATTCCGACCCGCTCTATCCAACCGACCTCGACGGGCGAGACCGCTTCGTGGATGGTGATTGCAACAGCATAGTCGTTGCTGATATGGGGGCATACGAGTTCACTTATGCTTACATGGGCGACTTCGACTCCGATTGCGAAGTTGACTTTAAGGACTATGCAATCCAGGCGGGCTTCTGGATGACAGATGAGTTGCTGGTTGATATTGCCCCGACGCCTGCCGGCGACGGCATCGTCGATATTTACGATTTGTCTATCCTCTGCGATAACTGGCTGGCGGGAAAATAAACGGTTTATTTCAAGAATCCGACGGTCTGGGCGACGATGATTTGGTCGGGTTTTACTTTGATAATTTCGCCGAATTTTTTCTGGTCGAGCATACCGCGGACGACCGAGGCCAGACCTTCCGACGCACAATACAGATAGACGTTCTGCACAAGGCAGCCGACCTCAACATCTCCCCAGATTTTTCGTCTTTCCTGTGGGACAGTCGCGGGCGAATTTTTGCGATTTCTTAATGTAAAAGTATAAACGAGGTTTACGGGTGCAGTGTAAACGAAATCCTGCATACCGGCGGATTTTCTGAAATCGCCTTTGGCGACGAGTTTAAGCTCGCTTTTGGCAGTGTCATACAAATAGACGCCTTCGGGCAGAACTACGTAAATATCAATGCAATAAATACCCATAGCGGCGGGCGATGTGCGTTTGCCGTCGGATCTATTTACGCCGTCGGCGGCCCAGAGCAGGTCCGAAAGCTGCTGGAGGTTGAGCTTTTTATCCGATATATCACGAGTGGATTTCCTTTTCTTCAGGGCCTGCATTAAGGAAATACCACGGTTCAGGTCGGGGGGATTAAGCTTGATTACGCCATCCGTCTCAGCGAGCGGCTGCGAGGTATTGGCGTCGGCGGACAGACCCAAACTTGTAACACCCAGTGCTCCGATTGCCGGAACCGTCTTCAAAAATGTTCTGCGGTTCATAGGGTTCTCCTGTTTTTTGGGTGATTGTATCAAACCTGTGGGAAAAAAGAAAGCCCCCGAAGTAAAGGACTTCGGGGGTAATCATTTTGGAACGCAAATTATTGTCCTTTGACTTTGACTTTTACGGCTTTTGCGCGTTCGGATTTGGGCAGTGTAAGGGTCAGGACGCCAATTTGGCATTTAATCAGGTAAATCCATAAACAGCGTTGCGTGCGGCTGGCCTATGCGGTATTATTAGCGGAGTGATTATATTTAAGGGGTAAAAGCAGATGGCAGATAATGAAAATAATGTATCCGTTGATGGGCTGCGCGAGGAAATCCGCTCGCCGGTAAAAACCGTCGTCCAAAAACTCGCCGCGGACCTGGCTGACAATATCGAAAGTATCACGGTTGTCGGAAGCGCTTTGACCGATGATTTTCTACCGGGCAAAAGCGATATTAACTTAGTCCTTGTTCTGGGCAAGCGAGACCTCAAGTCCCTGAACCGGCTCGCCGCTGCGGCGAGGAGCTTGGCGAAGCTGAAGGTCGCCACACCCGTTATTATGACGGCCGAATATATCGAACGGAGCAGGGACGTGTTTGCGATAGAGTTTTTGGATTTTCAACTTACTCACCAGACCATTTTAGGCACCGACCCGTTCGCAAAGCTGCAATTCGAGAAGGGTAACGTCCGCCTGCAATGCGAGCGGGAGCTGAAGGCGACGCTGGTCCGGTTAAGGCAGAGCTATATCGCTTCGGGAGCAAACCGTATGGTGATGCGCGACGTTCTGATTTCGACAATCGCGGGACTGATACCGCTAATGCGGGCGATGCTATGGCTATATGATACGGAGCGTCCCGCGCGGGCGGAGGAGACGCTGGTCAGGGCAGCGGGGAAATTCGAGGTTAAGCCGGACGTGCTAATCGAAGTGCTGGGCTGGCGGCGTCGCAGGGGCCGGCTCGAAAGCAGCCATATGCAGGCCAATTTTGAAATGGTCTACGCGATAGTCGATAAGCTTGCCCGTATTGTTGACGAAATCGAGGTTTCCTGATGCGGCGTATTTTTGCTGTGATTGCGGTTGTCTTTCTGTGTGTCTGGCCCTGCGCGGGCAAGACGACGCTGCCGATGCCCTCTCATTATGTCGAGGATTACGCCAATGTGATTGACGCGGCCGATGAGCAGTCGCTCAACGGCATTCTGCAGGAGCTCGAACAGAAAACGGGAGCCCAATACATTATCCTGACGGTTCAAGGCACCGAAGGCGTGCCGATAGAACAGTTCGCGATAGAGCTTGCACAGGGCTGGCAATTGGGGCAAAAGGGCAAAGACAACGGGCTGCTTTTTGTTCTGGCGGCACAGGACAGGCGATACCGTTTCGAGGTCGGCTACGGACTGGAGGGGTTTATTACCGACCAGTCCTGCGGGCGGGTCGGCAGGAATATTCTCGTGCCTTATCTCAAGAAGAACCAATACAGCAGAGGCGTCTACGAGGCGAACGTGGAAATTGCGAGAAGAATCGCCGAGCATTACGGTGTGTCACTGACGGGAGTGCCGGCACGACCCGCGGGCTATCGAGAGCAGAGAGAAAGGAACCTGCCATTCTGCTTTCTTGTCCCGCTGATTCTTTTATTCTTTTTCGCGGTCGGCGGTCGGGGTATGTGGTGGCTGTTGCTGCCATTTATGTTCGGACGAATGGGCGGCTATGGCGGTGTGGGCGGTTACGGAAGGAGCGGCTCATTCGGCGGGGGCAGCTTCGGCGGCGGGTTCGGCGGATTCGGCGGCGGTATGGGGGGCGGATTCGGCGGAGGAGGCGCGAGCGGCGGATGGTAACGGGGAGTCCATAAAAAAAGTAGAAATCGGAATAAGGAGTTTGAAAAATGAAAAAGTTTGGCCAGGCGTGGATTGCGGTTGTCGTTATTCTGATTATTTTGGCTGTCGTCGGGCTGGGTATATTCGGCTGGTATATATCGGGCTACAACAGGGCCGTTAATCTGCAGCAGCAGGTACAACAGGCCTGGGCGGATATTGACGCCGTGCTACAGCGCCGGCTTGACCTTGTGCCCAACCTTGTCAGCACGGTCAAGGGCTACGCGACGCACGAAAAAGAGCTGTTCGAGAAT
>CAYNVP010000084.1:0-11172 GCA_964400665.1 uncultured Pirellulales bacterium
CTTGGATTTTTCAAGGCATACCATGACATTATTTCTTGATTGAAGATGAGATTTTAATGTGCTTGCGGGCATGTATAACCTCTTGATATATGGACACAGATTACGCTGTTCGCAATTCTGCCCCGAGGGATTTGGCCAGCGATTTGAGAATATCGGCCTGGAAGGTGTCAACTGTTTCGTGGGTAAGTGTGCCGTCGGTGTCCCTGAATACCAGTGACAGCGTCACGCTCTTTTTGCCTTCGGGTATGCCTTTGCCGCGGAATATGTCCACAAACTGCAATTCCTCTAATTCGGCAGGGGCCTTGCTTCTGACCGCTGACTCGATTTTTGCCCAGGGAACCTCTTCATTCACAACTATTGACAAGTCGCGCCTTATAGCGGGAAATTTTGGCAATGGTTTAACCTTTGTTTGGCTGCTGCGCAAGCTCAGCAATTGCTCAAGGTCCAGCTCTGCCCCGCAAATAGTCGTGTTTTTGAAATCAAACTTGTCTAATACCTGTTGCGATGCCATTCCGATTATGCCTATTGTCGTATCGCCGGCGGTGATTTTCACGGCTGCCTGTGCCCAGCCAATATCGGCTGGCTCTAATTTGACGATTGTTTCTCCTGCGATGTTTTTTAACAGCCCTTCAATAACGCCTCGAATGTCCCTGTAATTGCTGTCGCCTGTGGTGAGCTCGGTCGAACCGCAGGCGATTGCTAAACGTGTTTTTTCAATGGGTAGTTTCCCCTTTTCTACTGGTATATACGTATCAGCTATTTCAAAAAACCGGCAGGGGGCATTGCCGACGTTGTAATTGGATTTTATTACGTTAAACAAGGAAGGCAGAATGCTCTGTCGCAGCAGATTTGCGCCTGTCCTGGTGACGTCCTTTACGGCCAAATGGTCTTTATGGTCGGCTGAAACGAATATCTCAGCGTCGCCCGCGTCAATGAAGCTGGTAGTGACGGTCTCGTAGAATCCGCACCCTGTTAGATATGTTCCTATCGCATCGGTCGTTTTTTGCCGGTTATCGACCGGGGCTACTTCGATTGTTATTTTATTTTCAGCCGGTATCCTGCCATACCCGTAAACGCGGGCGATTTCCTCAATCAGGTCCGCCTCGCGATATATGTCGTTTCGCCACGAGGGCACTATGCAGTTTATCTGTCCCCCGGCTTGTTTGGGCTGGAATCCCAACCTTTCCAGAATTTTCATTACTTCATCACCCGGCACCTCGATTCCTAAAAGTTTCTTCAGCCGTTCAAGTCGTAGTGTCGCCTGTTTCGGCTTGTGCCTGCCGGGATAAACGTCTATTACGCCTTTCGCCGCCTTGCCGCCTGCCGCCTGGATTATCAGTTGTGCAGTTCGCCGTGAGGCCCAGTCGATATTTTCAATATCGACGATTCTGCTAAACCGAAACGCGGCCTCAGAAGGCAGTGATAAATTGCGTGACGTTGTCCGAACGCTCACCGGCGAGAAGAACGCGTCTTCAAGCAATATCGTCGTCGTGGTATCACTTACCTCCGTGTTCAGGCCGCCCATAACACCCGCTATCGCGACCGCTGTTTTTACGTCGGCGATAATGAGCATATCATCGGTCAACCGGCATTTTGAGCCGTCTATACTGATGATTTGCTCGCCTGCGACCGCCTTTCTGACGATTATTTTGCCACCTGCAATCTTCGCATAGTCGAAAGCGTGCGGCGGCTGGCCCGTCTCCATCATCGCATAGTTCGTCGCGTCCACAACGTTATTGACGCTCCTCATCCCGATTGCCTCGAGCCGCCTTCTCATCCAGTCGGGCGTTGGTCCTGCCTTGACGCCCTCTATGACGCGGGCCGTATAGCGCGGACACAATTCCGGCTCAAGAATCTCGACGTCGGCAAGTTCCGTTACAGGCCGTTGCGACTCGGCCAGTTCAATCTTTGGCAGTTTCAGGTCTTTGCCCGTCCCCGCGGCAAGCTCGCGGGCAATACCTATAAGCCCCAGACAGTCCCCCCGATTACTCGTTACCTCAACGTCGATTACCGAGTCGCCTGCCTCGGCGAAGCCCTGCGGCGTTGCCGGGTCGCCGAGATGCTCTATGCCCTCGTATGGCAGCCCAAGGTCGCTGAGAATCTCCGCAACCTCCTGTGCCGAGTGTTCAATATCAACATAATCTCGCAGCCAGCTAAGTAATACTTTCATAACCAATCACAGAATAATAAGACCTTAAAATTGCCAATAAATTACCCCGTGGCAAAACGACTTTCAATCACTTTATTGCTCGAGGTTTACAGATTTACGAATCCCATAATTTTTTGTGATAAGCATATCGGCCTGCGGAAGCTGGCGGCGAGGGATAACCACCGTCGGATTATCCAGCTCGAATTCCACCACGTCATACTCGGAGTCGGGATTGAGCTTCTGGGCCTTTGCAATGTCACTGATACGGCTTATCGGCATACCGTTGAATGAGCTTACAACAAGCTGTGAGAGGTCGTTATAGCCGAGATTTATCTGCGCGGGCAGACAGTAGCTCAGTATGACGATGTCTCTGCGCTGGACCGTTGGCTTGAATGACATATCACGGTAATAATGGAACAGATGCGGAGTAACTCTGCCTGCCCAGTCCTTACCCCAGTTGGTCAAATATGGTCTGGTCAGTTTTTGAAACACGTAACCCCCCGTCACTACGTATTCCGGCTGTTGGCCATATTCATAGGAGGGAACAAGCATCTCGCGGACGTCGAAATTTTTCGCCTGCACCTTAATCTGCTCACGGGCGCCGTCCCGCCAGATATCAAAATCAATTTTCTCTCCTATTTTATGGCTTACGATTAAGTGATGAAAAGAGACCCGGTCGTATTCGCGATGTTGAAACTTGCCGTAGGCGTCAAGCCCCTTGCCGTCGATGGCGAGAATAACGTCGTTAGATTTTAGAGAATCACCTGTCCCGAGCGAAGTCGAGGGACTGCCTGTGCCGAGGTTATATACGTCCGTGACAAGGACGCCCTCTTTGAGCGTTTCCGGCATTCTTAGATGTGCTCGTGTGGCCGGGTCAAGCAGCTCATCAGTGGAAAAACCGACGGCGGGCACGCCCGGATAAGTTGCCTCCTTCGCGTTCGAGAGAAAACTATTGATGACAACCGCGGGGATAAGACCCGCCTCGGTTGTGTCTTCGCTCCAGCAGGCGATTCCAACTGGTGTCGAACCATTGCAGTAAAGCTGGCCAATGCCTGTTTCCTGTGACATATTTGTCACAATATAGCTCAGGAAGCTCGCGTATGATGTGGGCGAACGGCGAACCTCGGCCCTGTCCAGATACCCCTGGCCCGTGGTCAGGTTGCCGGCGGAGTTGAGCCAGTAGTAGTTTAGCTTGGCGCCTCGTTGAAACTTGTCGGCAAACTTGACCGGCTTAAGTGCCTTTTTAAGCGAGTTTGGCTCAAGCTCGACAAGCGCAAGGTCAATCTCATAATCGATTGCCCTGATTGTTGCGGGGATATATTCGTTCTGGCCCAGCCGTCGCGCCTTGACCAGCGAAGCGTCCGTCAAATTCCACGCCGGCGTTATCACCTCGTTGCGCCCTACTGCGCAGCCGACCCCGCCTTTTTGCGCAACGTCTGTATTGCGCCAGGGCCGCAGCTGGTCATACCCGTAAGAGGAAATCTCAAGATATACCAGCGACTCCTTCATCGACTCGCGTATTTTTTCCTCTCCTGCCTGCGCCGTTGCAGTTGTTACGATTAACACAACCATAGCCGCACAGCGAGTGACATGGGACAGAAAATGAGCATCGATCATCGAGCATCGAGTATCGAGTTTAATTTTCATTGCTGCACCTCTCCTTCGACGTGCTCAGGGCCAGGCAGTCGGGCCTGTTGTGGAATGTCGTATTTTTCGAGGATAACTGATTGTCGGCTGCTCGCCGCCTTGGCGTCAAGTATCAGCGGCCTGTCCACCCCCATAAACCGAACAGTGTAAAAATCCTCGGCAGGTTTTTCTAAGGCCTTTTGAATATCCTCAAGTCCCCAGACGGGCGTCCCGTTTATGCTCTCAACTACCTGGCTCTTGAATGCGCCGGCGTAGGCGTTTATCTCGTCGGGCATTATCTCCGAAAGCACAACGTACTCTCTGCGCTGCCTGTCTGTATTAAGCTGAATTGAATTGCGGAACAGATACCGCAGATAAAACGGCATGTCTGTCACCCAGCCCGGCCCCCACGTCTCGAGGTAGTTGCGTGTGGCCGGCACAAACACAAGCCCTGCGAAGCACACGTATCGGGGCATCGTGTCATACTGCCTCGCAAATTCGAAAACCGGCCTGTTCAGCGCCACCGTGGCCGTCGCTTTTTTGAGCTCACCATCACGGTAGAAGGTAATCTCGGCGGTCTCGCCGATTTGCTTCGTCTCGACCACTTCCGACATATCGAGATTCAGCCCGTATATTTTCACCCTGCCGTCGTTGTCGATCTTGTAGTCGTCAATCTGCACTAATACGTCGCCACGCTGCAAAATCTTTTCCACCGAGCTGTGCATTAATGTCTCGATGACAACTATGCCCTCCTGGTCTTGCGGCACTTTAAGATAATCCTTGTAGCTCGGATTGTGCAGTCCCGGATACAGCATCACGCCAAGCGACCCGAACCCGTCGTATTTGCCGTCTTTGATATCGGTTAAAAAGTGCTTTATCACGGTCGTTGGAATCATATAGCCGATATTTTCTGCCTGCCTCAAACCCTGGAACGCTACGCCGACGACCAAGCCCTTTTGCATCACCGGCCCGCCGCTGTTGCCGGGGTTGATTGCCGCGTCCGTTTGAATAACCAAATGCGAATCCGCCCCCGTGTGGGCATATATATCCATCTGTATCCGCGAGACGACCCCTTCCGTAACCGAAATGTATCTGCCGCCGACCGGAAAGCCATATGTCGAAACCGTCGTGTTGATTCCGGGCAGCCCCGCAAGTTCGAGCGCTACCGTATCTTCAAAGAAGCTCGCATCGTCAGGCATAATCACCGCCAGGTCGCAGTCGTGCCCGATGAACGCTACTTTCGCCGGATACCGCTTCGCAACACCCTCTTTTTGCAGTTCGATGTACTTGTTGTTGCTGACGTTGTGGGCGTTGGTCAAAATCCTGTTCGCGTCGATAATAAAGCCCGACCCTACCCCCTGGCTCATATTCTTCTCTTTCCAGGGCGTAACGAAATCGAACTCCTGCCCGACGCTGCGAATCATCACGACCGATTTCTCCATCCCTTCGAGCCCGCCGCCTGGCGAAACCTCGCTCGCCTCGGCTCGCGGGCCTTCAGCGGGCCCCGCCGCGCTGCAAATACCGCAACCATAGATTGCACAGATTATGGAATACAGAATGCAGAAGTTAGAAAACAAAATATGTCTTCTATCCTCCGTCTTCCGTCTCCTGTCTTCTGTCTTCTGTCTTCCGTCTTCCGTCCTCTGTTTTCGCATAGCTCGGCTCTCCGTTTACCGGTAATGCCTTAATTTGACAAATTGCCGTGATGATACCACCCCAGACCAACAAAAACAACGGTCTTTCGCTGTTGGAGGAAATTACGGGTGAGTTGTAAGGTTGCAGTGAAGAAAAGAAAAGGGCCTGCCCAAGGAGGAACAAGGCAGGCCCTTTTTCGAAATGTTACTTCGCGACCTTAAATTCAAATTGGCGAACAACATCATATGTTATGTCTTTGCCCTGACATTTCAGTATGAAGCCGCAGTCGGTCTTTTCGTAGAGAAAATCCTTGCCGCTGAACATATCCTTCGGCAGCCCCGCAGGAAGCTCATCCGGCAATTTGCCCGTCTTGGCCCTGATTAAATAAATATCAATCGCCGCGAGGACCGCGTTGAGTTGTGTCTTGTCCCCTGTCTCTTGCATTAACCAGCGGCTGGCAGGCGACAATAGAAACCTGATTATCATTACCTCAGGTCTTTCCGTACCGTCTTTTTTTATCTGTTTGTCCAACTCTTCTAATCTTTGGATTGCTTCCGAATAAGGCAAATCGAAATCGCTCTGAATCTTGGCCATAATAATATGATAATACTCTCTTGCCCTGTTAAAAAACTCGTCGTCCCCAGCGATAATCTCTTTTGGCATACCACAGGACTCACCTGCTTCCTCAATAAAAGAAATTACATCCTCTCTGTTGATCTGTTGCTCACAAATTGTCGCCTCATTTGCTATTGCCGCTCTCAGCGATGGGTATCTGCTGGATACGTTAACAAGCTGCCATCTAAGCCACTCAAGCATTTCAGGATTATCTGATACCTGTGTCAGAATATCCGCAATACACACGTTTGCAATATGGCTAACTGCTATACCGACTAATCTCTGGAGTATCGTATCATTTCCAACGTGTATGCCCACCTTGTGAATCGTGAGACATTCCTCCAATGCCTCCCTGTAATCGCCTTTTTCGGTTGAAATCTTCACGTCGGCCCTGAGTATATATGCCATTTGCCTGCACTTGGCAAAATGCGGCATCTGCATGAATTGGCCTTCTGAAAAATCCAGACCCCAGTCGCAGTTTTTAATCTCTGCAGCCGTTTTTATTTCATTGATGACTTTACGGTTTCTTTCCACATACTGCCTGATTTGTTCGTTTAATCCGATTTTCCCCTCCTTCAAGGCCCTGAGCATTTGCTTTATAGAGTCGTTTGGTTCCTCAAGGAGCATAAAGGATTTATAGTATAGCACCGCTGCGTTGTCCGGAGGATAGGCGAATGTCTGTGTCGCCGAAGCTAATAGCACTATGACAGTCAAAATGGTTTTAATGGCCGTTTTCATAAGTCCTTCCTTTCCGGCTCTTTGCCGTTTTTCTCGTTAAGTAATTCGTCGATGGATAACTTTGTGTTTTTTTGTCCCAGCATCTTGAATGCCTTTTCGCACTGTTCGTCCACCGCGTCCAGTCCGCCACGATTGTATGCAAGCATCAGCGATAAGCGTGACATCATCGCCGCCGGCGACTTCTCCGGTTTCGCGACAATCGCTGGTTCAATGTGTTTTTCAGGTCGGCGAAACGTGAAAAATATCGCGATTGCTGCAACCGCAACAACGGCGGCTACCCTAACAAGCGGATTTGCCCGCAAAAATCGCAATACATTCGGGCGTTTTTCAGCCCTCGAGACAAGGGCCTGATACTCGGCTGAGTATTTTCGCCTCCATCGCGCCGCATCAAACTCGACCTTTCCGGAATCGACTACCTTCTTAAGCTGTTCATCCAGCCATCTCTCGTTTCGCTCGTTCATAACTCAACCTCTGAAAAACCGTTTCGTTTCAGGTATTCGGCAATCTTTATTTTTGCTCGTCGCAATCGACCGTTTATCGCTTCTTCTGAGATGCCTAATACTTTCGAAATCCGCTCATACGTCAGGCCGTCATAAAAGCGAAGATAAATCACTTCTCTTGCCTCCGGCGCAAGATGAGCTACCGCTCCTCTGACCGCTTCGGTATCTTGCTGGTCGTCCTGTCCGGCAGCCAATCTCGAAAGCTCGTCGGCGTTATAAACTCTCTTCTGTTTACGACCGATGTCGTTTGCCGCGTTTCTGCAGATTACCCCAAGCCAGCTCGCGAACCGCTCTGTGTGCCGCAATTCAGGCAGTTTCACCGCCGCCGCGGCAAATGCCTGTTGGGCGGCGTCCTCAGCAAGATGCCTGTCGCCGAGTATCGCCTGCGCTATCGCAACCATAGCCGGATAATACCGCCTGCAAAGCTCCGTAAAACTGTCGCCGTCCCCTTGCTGGGCTGTTTCCGCCAATTGTTTGTCCGGTCTTCCCGTCATTAACTTGTCATCTCCAACGCGTTGGAACTCAGCCGGCGAGAACTGTGCTCTCACTAATTTAGACGGCCAATGCCGCCCAAAATGGGCGCAAAAAAGCAAGTTTCTTCCTGATTTTTCCATTATAAGCATTTATAGTGCCGGGCGTCAAAGATGTCCGAAGGTGGAGAAAAATAGTTTGACGCTGGGGCTTTTGTCCACTATACTCCCTCCCTTAATAGGGCTTTTGAAACAGTGTAAATCCGTGTTAACCCGTGTCGAACTAAAATGGATAAAAACAAAATTATCGCCGAAGGTATAACATTCGACGACGTCCTGCTGATTCCCGCCCGCAGCGACCTCGTCCCCAGCCAGGCCGACACTCGGACCCGTCTGACAAATAATATCTCAATAAATATCCCTCTCGTCTCCGCTGCGATGGATACCGTAACCGACGCCTCGCTGGCAATCGCCCTGGCGCAGGAAGGCGGCATCGGTATCATCCACAAAAACCTTGCCGTTGTGGACCAAAGAAGAGAAGTCATAAAGGTAAAACGCTCGGAAAACGGCGTAATCCTCGACCCCATCACACTCTCGCCTGACCAGCCCGTCCGAAAGGCACAGCAGGTGATGAACGAGCAGAATGTCTCCGGGATACCCATCGTCGAGGGCAAAAAACTTCGCGGAATCCTGACACGCAGAGACCTCAAGTTCCTGAAGGATTACGATGCTAAAATCAGCTCGGTGATGGTCAAGACCAATCTCGTGATTGGCCCTCCTAATACAACACTCGAACAGGCCAGGGAAATCCTGAGGGAGCAAAAAGTTGAAAAGCTCCTGTTGGTCAACAACGACGGCGAGCTGACCGGCCTGATTACGATGAGAGACATTGACCGGGTCGAGAGGTATCCTCTGGCCGCCCGCGATAAACGGGGCCGGCTGAGGGTCGGCGCCGCCGCTGGCGTGCACGATTACGAGCGAATCGAGGCCCTCATAGCCGCCGAGGTTGACGTAATCGTCGTCGATACCGCCCACGGCCATTCCCAAAACGTCATCGACACGGTAAAGACGGTTAAGAGCAACCACAATATAGATGTTGTTGCCGGCAATATTGCAACCGGCGAGGCGGCCAAAGACCTCATCGACGCCGGAGCAAACGCCCTCAAGGTCGGTATCGGCCCCGGCGCAATTTGCACCACCCGAATCATCTCCGGCGCCGGTATGCCGCAGATTTCGGCTATATTGAATTGTGTCACCGTTGCGGATAAACACAATATCCCCGTTATTGCCGACGGCGGTATCCGCCACTCAGGCGATATAACCAAGGCAATCGCCGCAGGCGCTTCCAGTGTGATGCTCGGCTCGCTATTCGCCGGCCTCAAAGAAAGCCCCGGCCAACTGGTTATCTACAAGGGCAGGCAGTTCAAGGAATACAGGGGTATGGGCTCGTTGGGAGCGATGGTGAAAGGTTCTGCCGACAGATACGGCCAAAACGCCGCCTCCGCAAAAGAAAAACTCGTCCCCGAAGGCGTCGAAGGCCGTGTCCCTTATCGCGGAACGCTCGGCGAATTCGTCTATCAGCTCGTAGGCGGCCTCAGGGCCGGTATGGGATACTGCGGCGCAGGAAACATCGAAGAGCTTCGAACAAGGGCACGGTTCGTCCGGGCAAGCGCCGCCTCGGTAAGCGAATCGCACCCGCACGATATACACATAATCAAAGAAGCCCCCAACTACTCAGCAACCCTCCCCTTCGAGGATTGATTATATGGTTAGCCCCGAAGCCTGCTTCGGGGTCATAGATTTATAGGTTGGTGTTTGTCCTCGCGAGGTTCGCTTAACCCCTTACCCCTTACCGCTTTGCGGCGTATATAGCCCTGGGTTTTACCCAGGTTTGCAAACGCGAGGGATGCTTTTGTCATTCCCGCGAAAGCGGGAATCCATTGTAAATAAAAGACTTACGTAAAGCTTCAATTGCAAAAAGTTATATTACCTTTTGAAAACGGCATTGCTATGTCGGATTTCGGGCGGAAAGGCCCTTGATTTCCGGATAGTATTGTTGTAAGATAGTGCGGCTTATTTGTTCGTAGGAGGGCACAAAAATGCTGACAAAAAAGGGATTAAGGGTTCTGGGGGCCGTTGCTTTGGTTCTAACAATCCAGTCATTCGTCCTTGCTGCCGGTGAAAAATCCTCTACTGAGGCGTATCTTGAATCACTCCATAATCAGGCAAAAGAAAGGGTCATTGTCAGATTTGAAGGCCAAATAGACCCTGACCTCGTTACTAAATACCAGGGCAAAGTCATAAGAAAACTCAAAATCATAAACGCTGTTGTCTGTGAGATTAATCAGAGTAATATTGAATTATTGAAGCAAGAAGAGAATGTTAAAGATGCAGTTGCTGATAGGTTGATTAGAGTTCCCACGCCCCAAAGAGAAATTGCATACCCAACAGGCAAATGGGAAGTAAAAGCAAAAGATGTTATTCCATTGGTGTATGACGGAAACGTACCATTAGAGTGGAATCATTCAGAAGCAGGCAGCAATTCACAGGCCGCATGGAATAATTATGACTTAGATGGTAATGGAATAAAAATAGCATTTATAGATACAGGCATACAGTATACACTGCCAGATTTGGAAAATCACTACTTAGGCGGCTGGGATTTCGTGGATGACGATAATGACCCTCTGCCGCCAAATGCAAACGAATATCACGGTACTGAAATTACGTCTTTAGCTGTTGCTGAAGGCGTATCTCAAATGCTCGGCTCCGCATATAAAGCAAAGTTTTATGCTATCAGAGTGTTAGAAGGCGAAAATGCAGTCGGCCTTGTGAGCGATGGCGTGGCAGGTATCGAATGGGCAATGGACCCTGATAGTGATCCCAATACTGACGATGTACCGGATATAATCAGTATGAGCTTGGGCACCTATTCTTCAGGTGGTGCAGTGGAAGATTTATTGGCTGCATGTAATGCAGCTTATGAACAAGGCATAGTCCTGGTTGCCGCTTCCGGGAATGACGGTCTCCCGTTTTCATTGGCTCCGGCTCGTTTTGAAAACGTGATTTCAGTAGGTGCACATGAGGTAGACCAAACGATTTTAAATTATTTATATGTTCTGTCAAATGGTGGCGTTGACATTGTAGCTCCGGGAGCTGATGTTAAAGTTATTGATCCTGACGCTTCAATTTGGCATGGATGGGGCACATCCTATGCTGTTCCGCATGCTTCAGCTTTAATCGCATTACAAATGCAGCACGCAAGACACCAAAATATTGACATTAATAACGGATACAATTGGGAGGTAATGAAACACGGGGCGATAGAACTTACAGACGATAATCCCCTATATCAAGATCCAAATCTCACCACATATCAAGGCAAGGGCAAAATCTATGCTGCTCAAACCGATATAAACGATGCCAATATCGGCTCAAT